>NZ_AP014624.1:305763-611527 GCF_000829375.1 Chryseobacterium sp. StRB126 | reverse complement strand
GCTTAAAATACCTAGCCGGATATTATGTTTCTGATACTGCAATAGATTCATCCTTACTATCAGAATATCTGTCAGAATCCTTACCTGAATACATGGTTCCCGGAATCTATATTCATTTAACCTCTTTACCGCTGACGATCAACGGTAAACTGGATAAAAAAGCATTGCCTGAACCAGAGTTTACTGGAGGTAGCCATTATGTTGCTCCTGAAAATGAATTACAGGAGAAATTATGTAAGGTTTATGGTGATGTGTTAGGAATTAATCCTACTGCAATCAGTATTCATGATGATTTCTTCAGATTGGGAGGAAACAGTATTATGGCTGTTAAGCTCATCAGTAAAATCAGACAGGATCTGGATCAGCAGGTCAATGTAGGAATGGTATTTAACCATAAAACAGTAGCCTCTCTTTCAGGTGTTTTAGCCTATGAAAATCAGAATGAAAATCAAATAGACTTTGTTTCAGTCAAAGTTAATTCCCCTGAAGAACAAAGATTATCTTTTGCTCAGGAAAGACTTTGGTTTATAGAATCCTATGAAGGCGGAAGCAGTGCCTACAATATTCCTATCATTACAAGATTAGACGACAGTATTCAGCTTGGTCTTTTTGAGGAATCTCTGAGAACAGTAATCATGCGACATGATATACTCCGTTCCATGATTCATACTACTGAAAATGGAATAGGGTATCAGAAGGTTACAGACCTTGTTCCGGAGATTAAAGTTTCAGATGTGAAGAATGGGGAAGAATTGGAAAACTCCATCAACCAATGTGTGAATAAAGTCTTCAGACTGGATGAAGAGCTGCCTATAGAGATCAATATGTTTAGAATGGCAGGGCAGGTTTACTTGTCTATTGTTGTTCATCACATTGCCTTTGACGGATGGTCTACGGATGTTTTCTTAAAAGAAGTGGCCTCTATTTACTACGCGCTTGCAGAAGGAAAAGAGACTGAACTTTCTCCTGTAAAAGTTCAATACAAAGACTTTGCATTGTGGCAGCGTAATTATCTTTCAGGAGAACGTCTTGATAATCAGATTGGGTATTGGAAAAATAAGCTGGATGATTTCCAGAATCTGGACCTGCCTTCAGACTTTAAAAGATCGGCTCAAATATCCTACGAAGGAGAAAATCTATATTTCAACCTTACTACAGAACAGGGAGAAAAGCTTAGAGCCCTTTCCCAAAAGCTGGGGGTAAGTCTTTACAGTCTTATGCTGGGAGGCTATTATCTGATGCTATCTGCTTATTCCGGTCAGGATGATATTGTAGTAGGAAGCCCTATTGCTAACCGTCACTATGCTGGTCTTGAAGATGTTATAGGGTTCTTTGTCAATATGCTAGCATTAAGAGAAAAGGTAGATCCTGCTCAAAATATCAGCGATTTCATTCTTCAGGTATCAAAATCAGTTAATGAAGCCCAGTCTCATCAGGATCTTCCATTTGAAAAACTGGTGGATGAGCTTGGCGTGGAACAGGATACTTCAAGACACCCTGTTTTCCAGATCATGTTTGGTCTTCAAAGTGTTGATAAAGAGTTGAAAGCGAGTGAAGGAGACGTGTTATTCCATTCTTTTGCAGGAGAAGTAGACTATAAAGCAGCCAAATTCGATCTCACTACAATGATTGACGATGATGGAGAAAATATCCGCATCATGTTCAATTACGCGAAAGCTTTGTTTAGAGAAGAAACCATTACCCGAATGGCAGGTTCTTATCAGCTTCTTTTAGATCAGATTATAGAGAGCAATCCGGATGATACACCAATCCGTAACCTTTCCCTGATATCAGAAGAAGAAACTCTTCAGTTGGGGCATTGGAATGCCACACAGGAAGATTATCCTTCGGAAATGACCATTCAAAAGCTATTTGAATATCAGGCTGAAAAAAATCCTGATACCATTGCCCTGGTATACAATGATGTCAAGCTTTCATATCGTGAACTTAATGAACGGGCAAACCGTTTAGCGAATCATCTGATCCATCAGTATCAAATTCAGCCAGATGATCTGGTGCCGTTATGCCTTGAGAGATCAGAAAATATGCTGATTGCCATCCTTGCGATATTAAAGTCAGGAGCTGCTTATGTACCAATGGATCCGTCCTATCCTGCAGATAGAATAGGACACATTCTGGAAGATACCCAGGCAAAATTGGCCATTGCACAGGAAAGTACAATAGAGAAATTACAGAATATAGAAATCATTTCACTGGATGAAATTACCCTTAAAGCAACACTTGAAACAGAATCAATTAACAACCCTGTTACAGAAGTTCATTCAGGAAATCTCGCTTATGTAATCTACACCAGTGGAACAACAGGACTTCCTAAAGGAGTAATGATTGAACATAAAGGAGTAATAAACCTCATCAGATCAATGATTAAGGCGCACCGACTTGAAGAATATCAGGAAGTAGGATGCTATTCCAATTATGTATTTGATGCCTTTGTGTATGAAGCATTCTCTGTATTGGGTAACGGAAACACTTTATGGGTATACAGCAATGAGCTTAGAACTTCAGTGAATGAGCTTAATGATTATATTAAAACCAATGCCATCGAAGTTTCCTTTATTCCACCAGTTCTGTTAAGAGAAATTGTGGAAAACGGAACTAGTCTGAAACTGATCTTCGCAGGAGGAGAAAGCTTCCCTGCATTGGATAAAAACATTGAAAATATTACCCTTGTCAATGAATATGGGCCAACAGAAGGAACTGTATGTGTCACACTACATGACTATAAAGAAGATAAAAACCCATTAAATATTGGTGGAGCCATTGCCAATACAACTTTATACGTTCTTGATAATCAATACCGCCCTGTTCCTGTAGGAGCTGTAGGAGAATTGTTTATCGGTGGAGCAGGTATTGCCAGAGGTTATCTGAACAGACCTGAGCTTACAGAAGAACGTTTTATGGCAAACCCATTCCAGACGGAAGATCAGAAGGATAGAGATGAAAACAGCCGTTTATACAGAACCGGTGACTTAGTTCGCTGGCTGCCAAACGGAGAGCTGGAATACAGAGGAAGAAATGATTTCCAGGTGAAGGTCCGTGGCCATAGAATTGAATTGGGAGAGATTGAAAATACCCTGCTTCAATTTGAAGGCATTCGTCAGACAGCAGTTCTGGCTAAAGAAAATAAATCAGGCTTAAAATACCTGGCAGCTTACTATGTGTCTGATTCGGCCATTGATGCCAACAGGCTTTCTGAATTTGCATCAGAATCCCTTCCGGAATATATGGTACCAAGTGCTTTTGTTCACCTGATTGAACTTCCGCTTACCATTAATGGAAAATTAGACAGAAGAGCATTGCCGGAACCTGAATTTACAGCAGGTAAAGATTATGTAGCCGCTGAAACAGAACTTCAGTCCACACTTTGCCAGATCTATGGTGATGTACTTGGGCTTGATCCGGATACGATCAGTATTCATGATGACTTCTTCAGATTGGGTGGTGACAGTATCATAAGTATTCAGCTGGTAGGAAAGATCCGCCAGCAGTTAGAAGTAAGATTAAGTGTAAAGGAAGTCTTCACTGCCCGAACTGTAGCCTCATTATCCCAACTGATAGAAGATAAAAAACATGGTAATGAAGCCGCTATTCTTACCGAACAGGGAATTCTGACAGGAGAAGTTCCGCTTCTTCCGGTACAGGAATGGTTCTTTGAGCAAAAAGAATCCGGATATCTGGCAGATTTCAATCACTGGAACCAGGCATTCTTAATCAATGTTCCTGAACTTGATAAAATTCTCTTTGAACAGGCTGTGGAACAATTGCTGACAAAACATGATGCATTCAGACTAGGATATACAGGCCATACACAAGAATATAAAATAGGGCAAAAAGCTTCTGAAATTAAATATCTTGATGCTTCTGATTTGAAGGCTGAAGAACTGGCTGATATATTCACAGACTGGCAGTCGCATTTTGATATTGAAAACGGTCCGTTGTATCAGATCGGGTATATCAATGGCTATCAGGACGGAAGTGCAAGAGTATTCTTTGCATTCCACCACCTTATTATTGATGCAGTAAGCTGGAGAATCCTGACCGAAGACCTGAAAAATATCTATCAGACTCTTGAAAAAGGAGAAGCCTATCAGGTTCAGAAAGGAAGCAGCTACCGTCAATGGGTAGAAGCCATTAGAAACTATAAGAAAGAGAACCCGGAATTAAGAGATAAAGAAACCACCTATTGGAATCATATTGCTGATACCGTTGAAGAAAGCAATTCAACATTATCTAAATTGATTACGGGCGAATACCATCATGGTCATCTTCAATTGGATAGAGAGTCCACAGGAACTTTGATTCGTGGAATCCATCATGTATACCATACTCAGATCAACGATTTGCTGTTGTCTGCTTTAGCTTCAGCTCTTACTAAAGTTACAGGAGATGAACGTCATGCTATTCTGCTGGAAGGGCATGGCCGTGAAGAAGTCTTCAGTCAATTAGATATTACGGAAACGATGGGATGGTTTACCACCATGTATCCGGTGCAGCTGGAAACAGGAAAATCATCAAAAGAAACCGTTATTCTGACCAAAGAATCTTTAAGAAGCATTCCGAATAATGGAATTGGTTATGGTAGCCTGATAGGATATATTAACCGTGAATTACCGAAGATCAGCTTCAATTACCTAGGTCAGCTTGACCAGGACGACGTATCCGGAGATAAAGCATGGTTCATTGCAGCTGAAAATAGTGGCACCGGAGTTGGAGCTTCTAACCGTGACAGTCATTTTGTAAGCATTAACGGTGCTGTAGTTGACGGACAGCTTAGATTTGGAATTTCAGGATACCTTTCTGATGAAAAGATCACACTTTTAGCAGGAAACTTTAAGCAGGACCTTGAAACCATCATTAAGAACCTTTCAGAAGAAAACAGAAGCTACCTTACAGTATCAGATGTAGACTATGTAGTAGAAAACGTTCAACTTTCAGCCATTCAGGAAAAAGGAGAAATAGAAGGAGTGTATCTGGCTAACAGCTTACAGGAAGGATTCGTATACCATGCCCTGAATCAGGGAGAAACAGACGATGCATACAGAGTACAGCTGATGTGGGATTATCATGCTAAAATCAATACAGATAAGCTTAAAAATTCCTGGAAGTTAACGCAGGCACAATATCCAGCTCTAAGAATCCGATTTGATTGGAATGGTGAAATTGTACAAATCATAGACAAAGAAGGAATATTAGACTGGCGATACGAAGATATCAGCACGATGTCTGAAGAAGCTCAGGAAGGGTTGATTCAGAAAATTACGGATAATGACCGCTTGGAAGTATATGATCTTTCTAAAGGAAATCTGTTCAGAGTATATCTATTCAAACGAAATGAAGAACATTACAGCTGTCTGTTCAGTAATCATCATGCTATTCTGGATGGATGGAGTATGCCTGTTATCATGAATAGTGTTCATGATGCCTATCTGCATCAGCTTCACGGTCAGGAATTAACTTTATTGACAGATTCTGCATATGCTGTAAGCCAGAAATATTTACAGGACAATAAAAAAGCAGGACGTAACTTCTGGAATCAATATATGACTCTTCTTGAAGATCAGGAAGACCTGAGAAACCTTGTAAAAGAAGATCAGAGACATATCGATTTAGGAACTTACCGCCACATAAAAGACCATCAGAAGGTAACAATGCTGGTGAATGGAGACCGTTATAATAGTCTGAAAGACCTTACGAAAGCGTATGGATTAACGGTAAATGCAGTAATGCAATACTTATGGCACAGCCAGTTAAAACTGTACAGCGGATTGCAGACCACTGTAGTAGGAACCACCGTTTCAGGAAGAAACCTACCTGTAGATGGGATAGAATCCTCAGCCGGATTGTATATCAATACCCTGCCATTAATTGTGAGTCATGAAGAAGGACGCGTAGTGGATTGTATTATGGAAATCCAGAACAGGATCAGTGAGCTAAATTCTAATAGTGATATTAGCCTTGCAGAGCTTCATCATGATGGCCGCCGTATTTTCAGCAGTTTATTCGTATATGAAAATTATCCTGTACCAAAAGGAGGTGGCAATAATGAGCTCGGTTTTGCTTTCAGAGATTCCGTTGAAAAACTGGATTATCCGCTCAGCATAATGGCCTCAGAGCAGGGAGATCGTGTGACATTAAAAATCAACTACGAAGGCTTTATTTTTGAATCAACAATGATGGAGCAGCTGGTAAAAGGAATGGAATTGATGCTGGATCAGATTGTAAAAGACCCTGATGTAAACTCAAACAGTATTTTATATATTGCTGATAAACAGATTGGTTTGTTGAATTCATGGAATAATACTGAAGACTTAACAACTTCATATAATACCACCCTTCATCAGCGATTTGAAGAACAGGCAGCCAAAACACCGGATCATATTGCATTGGTGTATAAGGAGACCCGGTTATCTTACCAAGAACTGAATGAGAGATCAAACCGTTTAGCCAACTATCTGCTTCAAACCTATGATCTTCAGCCGGATGATTTGGTTCCATTATGCTTAGAGCGCTCAGAAAATATGCTGATTGCTATTTTGGCAGTATTAAAATCCGGAGCGGCATATGTTCCGATAGATCCTTCATATCCAACTGAAAGAATAGAGCATATCCTTAAAGATACAGATCCTAAAATCATCATAAGCCAGGAGAGTACAAAAGATAAAATAGAGGTATTAGAGGTAGCTAAGGTTATTTCCTTGGATGATTTTGATATACAGTTAGTTGTTGGTGAAATGTCATCAAAAACACCTGCTGCTTTAACATCTCCTGAAAATTTAGCTTATGTGATCTACACCAGTGGAACTACAGGACTTCCTAAAGGAGTAATGATTGAGCATAGAAATGCAGTCAATGTAGTAGATCAGGTAAGGGAAGCTTATGGTTTCAGTGAAGGAAGAAAGATAACCGCTTATACTTCATATGTTTTCGACGTTTCCGTATCTGAGTTTTTCAATACGCTGTTGTTCGGAAATGAACTTCATCTATTGGATGAAGAAACGAAAAAAGATGCAGACTCCATAAGCAGATATTTGCTAACCCATGAAATTGACTATGCTTATTTACCCCCTGTAATGCTTTCTGTACTGCCGCGTATAGAATATCCGAGCCTTAAAGGACTATTGTATGCAGGAGAACCATGTGATTATGAAACAGGTAAATACTGGTCAGAATATACTCAGCTTTATAACCTGTATGGTCCAACTGAAGCAACCATTTATGGAACCTATAAAAAAGTGGAATATGGTGATGTACAGCTTATAGGCCGTCCCGTAGGGAATTCTACGGCTTATATTTTGGATGGCTGTGGTCGCTTACTTCCTGTAGGAGCTATTGGTGAACTTTATCTTGGTGGTGCAGGCATTGCCAGAGGCTATCTGAACAGAAAAGACCTTACAGAAGAAAGATTTGTTGATAATCCTTATCAGACTGAAGAGCAAAAGAAAACCGATGAAAACTCTCGTTTATACAAAACCGGAGATTTGGTTCGCTACTTAGCTGATGGAAATATAGAATACATTGGCCGTAACGATTTCCAGGTGAAGATTCGAGGATACAGAATAGAGTTAGGTGAAATAGAAAACACCCTTTCCCAATATCCGGAAATAAGACAATCTGTGGTGCTGGCTAAGGAGAATAGTAAGGGCATGAAATATCTTGCCGGATACTATGTTTCAGACACAGCATTGGAAGTAGAAAAGCTTACCGCATTTTTATCAGAAACATTACCGGAATATATGATTCCTTCCGCATTCATTCATTTAAAATCATTACCATTAACCATCAATGGTAAGCTTGATAGAAAGCTACTGCCTGAACCTGAATTTACAGGCGGAAGTGAATATACGGCCCCAATGAACGAACTTCAGGAAAAGCTTTGTACAATTTATGGAGAAGTACTCGGAATTAATCCGGAATATATCAGTATTCATGATGATTTCTTCAGATTAGGAGGAAATAGTATCATGGCCATTAAGCTTATTGGTAAGATCAAACAGGAACTGGGATTACAGGTGAGTGTATCAATGGTTTTCAACCATAAGACAGTCGCTTTATTGGAAGGAATATTAACAGCTGGAGACAGTATTGCTGAACAAATTGAAATCATTCCTGTTGAGGTTAGCTCACCGGAAGAACAGCGTTTATCTTTTGCTCAGGAAAGACTTTGGTTTATAGAATCTTATGAAGGCGGAAGCGGTGCTTATAACATTCCAATGATGGTTACTCTGGGTGCAAAAACAGATATTGCTGCATTGTGTAAAGCTTTGGAAACAGTGATCCGGCGCCATGAAATACTCCGTACACTCATTCTGACAACAGAAAATGGAGTAGGTTATCAGGTAGTTACCGATCTTCTTCCGGAAATCAGGACGATAGAGGCAGGAAGCAGAGAAGAGTTAGAAGAATTAGTAAACAAAGTTGCTCATAAAGTATTCCGTTTGGAAGAAGAAATCCCTGTTGATATCAGTATTTTCAGGTTAGATACCACCAGTTATCTTTCTGTGGTTATTCATCATATTGCCTTTGATGGCTGGTCTACCGATTTATTCCTGAAAGAAGTGGCTGAAGCCTATCAGTCCATTTCAGCAGGTCAGCAGCCAGAGCTTCCTGAATTAACAATCCAGTACAAAGATTTTGCATTATGGCAGCGAAATTACCTTTCGGGAGAACGTCTTGACCGCCAGATTGAATATTGGAAAACAAAACTGAATGACCATCAGAGCTTAGATCTTCCGGTAGATTTCCACAGGCCGGCTGAAACTTCCTATGAAGGATATACCATCGGGTTCAATATTTCGGAAGAAACAACCCTTGGGTTGAAAAAAGTATCTAAAAATCTTGGGGTTAGCCTGTATAACGTGATGCTGAGCGGTTACTACCTTACCCTTTCTGCCTATTCAGGGCAGGACGATATTATCGTAGGAAGCCCTATTGCCAACCGTCATTATGCAGGTCTTGAAGATCTTATCGGATTCTTTGTCAATACATTGGCGTTAAGGGAAAAGATTGATCCTAAACAGAATATCAGTGACTTCATCCTGCAGGTATCAAAATCCGTAACAGACGCCCAGTCTCATCAGGATCTTCCGTTTGAGAAACTGGTAGAAGAACTGGGAGTGGAACAGGATACCTCAAGACATCCGGTGTTCCAGGTGATGTTTGGGCTTCAGACCAGCAATGCTGGTGAGGCAGCAAACCAAGGAGAAGAAGCTATTTTCCTGCCTTTTGATGGTGATGTAGACTATCAGGCAGCAAAATTTGATCTTACAACGATGATTAATGAAAGCCCTGACGGAATTCAGATAACTTTCAACTATGCGACATCTTTATTTAAGAAAGAGACGATCAACCGTATAGCAGGCACTTATCAGTACCTACTGGGGCAGATTGTAGAATTTGGAGCATCTAATACTAAAAATCTGGAAATAGGAGAAATGTCTCTTCTGCCAGAAACAGAAAATAAACAGATCACAGAGATATTGAATGATAACAGAAAAGCATATCAGGAGAAAAATACCATTCATCAGCAGTTTGAAACTCAGGTGATCAAAACTCCCGATGCTGTAGCCCTGGTGTATCAAAATGTAAGTCTGTCTTATAAAGAACTGAATGACAGAGCTAACCAGCTGGCTAATTATCTTATCAGAGAATATCAGCTTCAGCCGGATGATTTGGTTCCGCTATGTCTCGAACGTTCCGAAGAGATGTTGATCGCCATTCTTGCCGTATTAAAGGCCGGAGCAGCATATGTTCCGATGGATCCTTCATATCCTGCAGAAAGAATCAGCCATATTTTAAATGATACAGGGGCTGGGGTTATGCTGATCCACGAAGAAGCAAAGCATAAATTAAGTGAAGTTCCTTTGAATGTAAATCTGGTTTCATTAAACAGCAGAGAATTAATTGATAAACTAGCAGCTGCAGATTGTCATAATCCTGTAACTCAGGTATCTTCAGACAATTTAGCTTATGTAATCTATACCAGCGGAACGACAGGACTTCCAAAAGGAGTAATGATTGAACATAAAGGAGTGATCAATCTGATAGATGCCATGACAGAAGTTCATCAGCTTGAAAAATATCAGAATGTAGGAGTGTACTCCAATTACGTATTTGATGCCTTTGTATATGAGATTTTCCCATCTTTATGCAATGGAAATACCCTTTGGCTGTATAGCAATGATTTGAGAACCTCAGTGAATGATCTTAATGATTATATTAAAGCAAATACCATAGAAGTTTCCTTTATTCCGCCGGTTCTGTTGAGAGAAGTTGTGGATGATGGAACGGGCTTGAAGCTGATTCATGCAGGGGGAGAAAGTTTCCCTGCTCTGGATAAGAATATTGAGAACATTACTCTTGTTAATGAATATGGGCCGACAGAAGGAACTGTATGTGCTACGCTTCATCATTACAAGGAAGATAAAAATCCACTGAACATTGGTAGAGCCATTGCGAATACAAGTTTATATGTTCTTGACAGCCAATATCGCCCTGTTCCAACAGGAGCAATAGGAGAGTTATATATTGGTGGAGCCGGTATTGCAAGAGGTTATCTGAACAGGCCTGAACTTACTGAAGAGCGATTTATGGTAAACCCATTCCAGACGGTAGATCAGAAGGATAGAGGAGAAAACAGCCGGTTATACAAAACAGGAGATTTAGTACGCAGACTAACGAATGGAGATCTGGAATATATGGGAAGAAATGACTTCCAGGTGAAGATTCGTGGTCACAGAATTGAGCTGGGTGAAATTGAAAATACATTACTTAGCTATGAAGGTATTCGCCAGGCTGCTGTTTTGGTTAAAGAAAATAAAGGAGGAATAAAATACCTGGTTGGATATTACGTATCCGATCCTGTGATTGATCCGCAGTTGCTTTCGGAATTCCTGATGGAATCTCTTCCGGATTATATGATCCCGAATATTTTTGTTCATCTTGAACGGCTTCCGTTAACGATCAACGGTAAACTGGATCGAAGACAGCTTCCTGAACCTGAATTTACAGGCATTTCAGAATATGCAGCTCCTGTAAATGAATTGCAGAAACAACTGACAGAGATTTACGGTGAAGTGCTGGGTATTGATTCCGAAAGCATAAGTATTCATGATGATTTCTTCAGATTGGGAGGAAACAGTATCATGGTGATCAAGCTGATAAGCAGAATAAGAGCATTATTGGATGTCCAGATCAAAATCCTGGATATTTTCAAAGAAAGAACCATTAGCAAATTGTCGGTGATTCTTAGCAAGAATGATAAAGAATATAAAACGATATCTACGCTGGGCGGAGTTAACAACAAGCCTAATATTTTCCTTATTCATCCCGGAAATGGAGGCAGTGAAGTATATCAGTCTCTGGCAGAGCAGCTTAAGTCAGATTATGATTGTTATGGAGTAGATTCCTATAACCTGTACCATGAAGAGAAAATTGATAATCTCAGCAGGCTGGCCAATTATTATTTGGAACACATGGATGTTATACAAGAGCAGACTCAACAGGAAGAATACATTTTGCTAGGCTGGTCCTTGGGTGGAAATATCGCATTGGAAATCGCCTCTGAACTGGAGAAAAGAGGACATCAGAAAATTAAGGTCTATTTGCTGGATACAATTCTGTATGCATCAGATCAGACATTAATAGACTTTCTTTCATTCCCAACGGATGAAGAATTAAGTAGCAGGCTGGAAGTTCCGATTGGAGACAGCCATTTTATAGCTACTAAAAGCTTTATGTCAGCTGAGTTTACGATTGCTAAAGAGCCTATTTCCAATACTTTGAACTCAACCCAGATTGTATTATTGAAAGCAATGCAGAGTGGAGATACATTCAATGAATCATTTAATAATCACATCAAAAATTCAATGTACAATAATATAGACTCGATCGTAGAAAACAGAGATTTACTTTTTGTTTATCCTATTGAAGCTTCGCATCAGATGATGCTGGAGAAAGAAGAGCAGATCCTGGATATCATTAATCAAACAGTTGGAAAATAAAAAAGACATGGGAGATTATAGTCTCCCATGCTTTCCTATAAAACGAAAAGAAAAACCTATGAACAGAACAACATCATCAAAACCACAGATATTTTTATTACACTATGCCGGCGGAGACAGAAGCTCCTTTCGCCCTTTAATGGAAGAGTTACAGTCGCAGTTTCAGATAGAAACTCCAGAGCTCCCGGGAAGAGGAGACCGAATGTCAGAGCCCCCTCTGAAAGATAAACAGGAAGCCGTAGCAGATATATTGGAGCAGATAAAACGCACCCGACAGAAAGAAGTTCCCTATTTGATCTATGGTCACAGCATGGGAGCCATATTGGGCTTCGAAATTTGTCATGCTATGGAAAAAGAGAACGATGCCCCCGTACATTTTGTAGCCACAGGATACCCGGGGCCAGGAATAAAAGATACTCCGCCTATTGCAGACCTTCCCAAAACAGAATTCTTTGCAGAAGTAAGAAAACTGGGTGGAATTTCTGATGAGGTGATGCAATACGAAGAATTATTAGACTTCTTTGAGCCTTTATTGAGAGGAGATTTCGGGCTTCTGGAGAATAAAAACAACCAGACACCCAATATAAAAATAAAGACTCCTGTTTATGCCGTAATGGGGAAAAATGAAAAATATGCCCTGAATATAAGAAACTGGGCCAATTACACAGAAGCATCATGTGAATGTCAGATTGTGAATGGAAACCATTTCTTCATCAATCAGAATTTCAATTATCTGTCACAGGTTATCAAAAACCTGATGAATGCCACAACGGCCAAATGATAAAAGAACCTATTCATTCACACAATAAAACCTAATTTATGCCTGGAAAAAAAGAATATGCATTAACCTTTATCTATATTACAGTTCTTATTGATATCATTGGAATAGGAATTATCATACCCGTACTTCCAACACTGATTACAAAACTTTCAAATACAGATAATATAAGTGTTACTGCTCAATACATCGGATGGTTTATCTCCGTATATGCTTTAATGCAGTTTCTGTTTGCCCCTGTCTTAGGAGGTCTAAGCGATCGGTATGGTAGACGGCCGGTCCTGTTATGTTCATTACTGGGACTCGGAGTAGATTATCTCATTCTGGCATTGGCTCCAGACATTGCCTGGCTGTTTGTAGGAAGAGTTATCAATGGAATTATGGGGTCAAGCATGACAACAGCAGCAGCTTATATCTCAGACATCAGTACTCCTGAAAAAAGAGGGCAGTATTTTGGAATGATGAGTGCAGTGGCCGGAGTAGGAATGATTATTGGGCCGGTTATAGGAGGAGTACTTGGACAATATGGAGAAAGAATTCCTTTTTATGCCGCCGCCGGATTAAGTTTACTGAATCTTATCTATGGATTTTTTACCCTCCCTGAATCATTATCCAAAGATAACCGCCGTCCGTTTTCATGGAAAACAGCTAATCCCATTGGAGTCATGAAGAGTCTGAATAAAGAAATACTGGCCCCCGCATTTATCGTTGCTTTTATTCTGATTGCATTGGCAGGGCATTCTGTGCAAAGCTCCTGGAGTGTATATGTAATGGATAAATTTAACTGGAAAGAAGATATGATAGGCTATTCAATGGGGCTTTTGGGATTGTTGACAGTTGTTTTCCAGGGTGGATTAATTGGCCTCTTTATCAATAGACTGGGACAGGAGAAATCAGCAATCATTTTTCTGGTATTCTTTTGTGTAAGTATGTTATCATTCGGATTAGCCAATAAAGGATGGATGATGTTTGTGGTCATAGCGATGTATGCTCTCGGAGGAATGGCCTCACCTATACTGCAGGCTATGATCTCTTCCAAAATTCCCGATAATAAACAAGGATTACTGCAGGGAGGACTCACCAGTATTCTCAGTTTATCCTCCATTGTAGGACCATTGCTGATGACCTGGGTATTTGCTTATTTTACCTCTCCCCAATCACCTATTTTTTACAGTGGAGCCCCTTTTATTTTAGGAGCCATTTTAGCAGTAATCGGTAGTCTTTGTATATATATTGCTATGAAGAAAGGCAATTAAACTTTGAGCACAAGAAAGACAATTAATTGTTTATTGTATGGGGTAAAGGGATTACCCTTTTACTTCAACGAATCAACGGAGTTGATTTCATTCTTAGCTACCTAAAAATATAGCCTAACAAAAATAAAACTTTGTGTCAATAAAAATTATGGAGCTACATTATTTAGCAATAATAGACAACTGAAATGAGTTTAGGATCAATATCTTTGTGATTCTATACCTTTTATTTTGGAAAATTATAAAAAACGGATTGTAAAAACAATACACTATATTGATGCAAATCTTGACGCTGATCTTTCTCTGGAAAAAATTGCAGAGATCAGTGCCTATTCACCGTTTCATTTTCACAGAATATTCAAGCTGGTTACAGGAGAAACCCTTCAGAACTATATTATCCGGAAAAAAATAGAAAAAAGTGCCTTTCTTTTAGCCATGCATAAAAATATCGAGATGAAGGAAATCTACTTTGATCTTGGTTTTTCAAATCCATCTGTTTTTAGCAAAACCTTTAAAAAATATTACGGATTAGCACCATCCGAATTCCGTAAAACAGCTCCCGAAGCATTTCACAAGATTTTACAAACACAAAGCAAGAACGGACAAATTGATACGGTTTTCAGCCAATACATTTGTACTATTGAAAACCTATTAAAATGGATAACAATGAATTTAAAAATTGAAGTAAAAGAAATGCCGGAAATGAATCTGGCAGCAGTAATGAGCCTTGGTATTGCCGGGGTAGAACCTTCTTACAACGTGCTCATAGACTGGGCAAAAAAGAAACATCTTTTTCCTAGAGAAAATGTAAAAATGATCTCTGTGTATCACGATAGTTTTAAAGTAACACCGCCCGATAAAGTAAGAATTCATGCCTGTATGCTGTTGGATGAAAAACTGGAAGAACCAACAGGAGAAATTTTTTCAGAAACCATAGAAGCCGGAAAATTTATTGTCGGAAGTGGTGAAGTTACCCTCAACGATTTTGAGCAATGCTGGGTATCATTATTTTTATGGATGAATGAACACAATTACTCCACACGGAGAACCTTTCCGTTTGAGATCTATCACTCTAATTTTAAAGAACATCCTGAAGGGAAAATGAGAGTGGATTTCTGCATCCCGATTCAGTAATTAAACTCAAGTCAAAAAGGCTTGGATCAAGGAGTTGGAATAAGAAAGCAATGAGTTTGATAGTGAATATTAATATCTACAACTAAGAGTAACTTCCAGTCTCCTTTCTTCCAGCTTCCAGCCTTTTTACCATTCAGCAACAAAAGGATGCCCTTCAGTAATATTTTTTTTACATAAGGGCATTTTTCATATTATTTTTGATCCAGAAATTAATAACCATGAAAATGCAAGGACATAAAATACTTCTTCTGATAGCACTCATTACCTTTACATTGGGATATTCTCAGGTAAAGATTTCAGGAAGAGTCGTATTTAAAAATAAAGGAGTAAGTGAAGTAAACGTCACGCTGAAAGATACTTATGATGGAGCCACTACTGATGCTCAAGGTAATTTTTCCTTTGAAACTTCAGAAAAGGGAAGCCATCAGATCACTTTTATTCATCCTAAATACGAAGAGGTTGAAAAAACAATTGGTATTGAGAATCAGGATATTACCATCAGTGCTGATCTTAAAGAACAAATCAGTGAAATTGATGCTGTAGTGGTTTCCGCCGGGTCCATTGAAGCCAGCGATCGAAAACGGGCTACTGCATTATTGAGTCCCATTGATATTTATACCACAGCCGGGTCTGACGGACAGATATCATCCGCTTTAACGTATCTGCCGGGTGTTCAGAAAGTAGGTGAGTCCGGAGGATTGTTCATTAGAGGAGGTACGGGTGCTGAATCTAAGATCTTTATGGATGGAAGTCTCATCAATAATTATTTTTCTAATTCTGTACCCGGAATTGCAGGAAGAGACCAATTCAATACTTCCCTTTTCAAAGGGAATATATTCTCAAGTGGCGGATATTCTGCATTGTACGGACAGGCTCTTTCGGGAGTACTAATGTTGGAAAGTGTGGATCTGCCGGAGGAGAGTTCATATAATCTGGGTGTTTCTCCTATCTTTTTAGATGCGGGATTTCAGAAATTAGGAGCTCAGAAAAATTATTCTTTTGGAGCATCAGCCGGATATTCTCTTTTAAGCCTCATGCAGAAGGTTTTAAATTTTAATACCGATTTTATTGATGCACCTCAGGGGTTCAACAGTGATTTTAATTTTAGATTTAAAACAAAGTCCGGAGGCTTTTTTAAATACTATGGGATGTATAACTCCAATAAAATGGGAGTGAAAACAGAAAGTCTGGAACCTGAATACGAGTTCGGGTTGGTAAGATTAAAAGGCAAAACAACCTATCACAATCTGTCTTTCAGACAAAAATTTGGGAAATATCTCCTCAATGTAAGCGGTTCCTATTCTTATAACCAATCAGATCTTAACTTTTCTACAGAAACCAACGGAGTGGAAGATGGAAACAGCAAATTACTGACCGATGGAAACTATATTAATTTTAAAACGGTTATCGAAAGAAAGATTAACAAAATCAGTGCTTTAAGAGGTGGTTTTGAACTCAATAATACCAATGAAAACCTAAACTTTGAAACTGTTCAGAAAAATTATAAAGATTTAATTTCAGCTGCATTTATAGAAACAGATCTTGGGTTCAGCAATGCACTGTCTGCAAAGGTCGGATTGAGAGCAGAAAACTCATCTTATCTGAAAAAAAATAACATAGCACCCCGTTTTGCCCTTGCATACCGTCTTGCAGATAAATGGACAGCTAATGTAGCGTATGGAATTTTCTATCAAAACCCCGAAAGTAAGTACATCAATGGGCCTGCGAATCTGAATTTTCAAAAATCACAACACTACATTTTTCAGCTTCAGAGGAGTTCGGAAGGAAGGAGCTTACGTTTTGAGGCCTTTTACAAAAAATACGATGAGCTTATCAAAACATTTAATATTCTTCCGGGAAAAGAACAGAACCAACAGGTTCAGACAGCGATGAATAATGATGGATATGGCTATGCAAAAGGGTTGGAGCTATTTTGGAGAGACAACAAAAAAACATTTAAAAATATTGATTACTGGTTGACGTATTCCTTCCTGGATTCCAAAAGAGACTTTATCAATTATCCGGCAAGCTTAAAACCGGGTTTTGCAGCAGAACATACATTTTCTGCCGTAGTCAAGAGATTTATTCCGGAGTGGAAGCTGGGGGTAAATTTATCCTACACCTATGCTAAAGGCCGCCCTTATTATGATATTGCCACTGAATTTAAAAACGGAGAAGCATTTAATTATACAAGAAATGAAGGAAAATTGAAGGATTACAATGCTTTGAATATCAGTTTCAATTATCTCCCTGCAATAGGAAAAAAAGAGGCAAAAGCATTTCCTGTATTTGTGTTGAGTATTTCAAATGTTCTGGGATCTAAAAATATGTACGGATATAATTTTTCAGCCAATGGGTCAAGAAGCTCAGCTGTAGTTCCACCAGTTAATACCTTTGTTTTTATAGGCGCTTTCATAAGCTTCGGAGTAGATAAAACAGAGGATGTAATTAATAATAACTTATAAAAACATACCTTCGAATAAACAATATATTAACTTTTAAAATTTGATATCATGAAAAAATACATTTTAAGTTTTGCTTTAGCTTTAATGAGCTTAACTGCTTTTGCTCAGACAGATTATGATAAAATAATGACAGAAAAAGTTGCAAAAATTGAATCCTGCAAAACCCCTGAAGACTTTCAGACCCTGTCTAATGATTTCCAGAGAATAGGAAGTAAGGAAAGCTCACAATGGCTTCCGCCATACTATGCTGCATTGTCTCAGATTCAAAAAGGAAGAATTATGATGAGAAATGGAAATACTCAGGATCTGGATGGGGTGGCTGCACAAGCAGAAAAATATCTGGGAACGGCTCAAAGTCTTGCGGGAGCTGATAATGCAGAGATTCATTTGTTGAAAAAAATGGCATATTCACTGAGAATGATGGTTAATCCGCAGCAACGTTTTATGACAGACGGGGCAAGAGCATCTGAAGAGCTTACTAGAGCTGAAAAGCTTGAGCCTGCCAATCCGAGAATTGCGCTTATTAAAGCAGAAGACACCTATTTTACCCCTGAACAGTATGGTGGAAGTAAAAGTAAAGGAATAGAAATGTTTAAAGATGCGCTTTCAAAATTTAATGCATATACACCTAAAACAGCATTGGATCCGAATTGGGGTAGAGGAGAAGCTGAATACTTCTTAAGCTTACCTGCAGAAAAGAAATAATAGAAATTAACCTTCACACAGTGGAGGTTTTTTTATGCTGTTAAACGCCATGATATAAAAAAAGAAAGAGTACCATATGAAATAGTACTCTTTTCAAAGTTTTTATCTTAAAGGCTGAGTTTACTCACACAGGTTCCAGTCTTTTGTACAAAACCCTTGTTTGCTTCTGCACATATTCCAGGCACAGCCATCATCATTTCCTGGTTCTCTAGGAATTGTACCTCCACCTGCAATATTCTTTTGTTCGTTTCTGGAAAGATGTTTTAATCCTTTCAGCTTAACTTGTTTTTTCATGTTTAGCTTGTTTTTGATGTTTTTAATCTCGAATTAATTTTGATTAGCAGGCAAAAACGGAGCATCTTCCAAACTGATTTCTGCACATGTTCCATCCACAGCCATCATCTTCAAAAGGATCTTTTGGAATTAAGCCTCCTCCAACTTTCTTTTGTTCATCTCTTGTCAGTTTTTTTAACTCTTTGAACTTAATTTGTTTTTTCATGTTTAGTTTGTTTTTTTTGATATTCCTACTCTTTAAGCTTTTCGGATAACGCTGTTTTGTATTTCCCTAAATTAGGATAAATGTTGTGAATGGCAAAATTATTTTTAATTAAACATTTGTTTTTTTAATGAATAATTTATTGAATTGTGTTGTTTTGGTGTTGAATTGTTAGTTTTGTGTATGGTGTCTAAAGCAGAATTCATTCAATCCCATATATCGATACTACTCAGTAATAAAAACTAACCCTTCGGTAAGAAATAATTTTGGATACCTTTAATAAAAGCTAATTTTGAATCAAGAAAACATATCATGAAACGTAAGGATATTATAACAATGTTTTGGATCTCATTCATCGTCTCTATGTTTTTCTTTTTTGCATTTACAGAAGAGAAAACCCTGGAAAACTTTGGATTAACCATACTCATTTCATTGATGTATACTTTTGTATTAGGAGGTGGAAATGGAATCTTGAACAGATTTCTCAACAAAAAATTTCCTTGGTCTGAAGAAACATCCAAAAGAGCGGTGATAAGCATTATTTCCGTTATTATTGTTAATATTATATTGGTCTATTTTTGTAATTACATCAATTTTGTAATGATCCAAAAAGCGGCCACTACAGGAGAATATTTTTCGGGAAAATATAATTTCGCCAATTGGTTTACCATTAATATTGCATTGCTTATTTCTGCTTTTCTTCATGCAAAGAGTTTTATGCAGGAATTGAAAAAAAATTCCAGAAAAGAAGTGGTGGAACAGAAACTCATTGCGAAGTCTGCTAATGCACAATTTGAAAGCTTAAAAAACCAGCTGGATCCTCATTTCCTTTTCAATTCTTTAAATGTTTTAAGTTCATTGATTGATGAAAATCCTCATCAGGCACAGAAGTTTACCGCCTCAATGTCAAAGATTTACCGTTATGTACTTGAACAGAAAGATAAAGAGCTGGTAACGGTGGAAGATGAAATAGAATTTGCCAAAACCTATTGTGATCTTTTAAAAACAAGGTTCGAAGACAGTGTTGATTTTATTTTTGATGTTACGAAAGAAGACTATCGGAAATTTGTAGTGCCTTTGTCTTTACAGCTTCTGCTGGAAAACTGTATCAAACACAATTTTGCCACCTCCTCAAAGCCATTGGTCATTAGAATATTTTCAAAAGATGATATCCTTTGCATTGAGAATAATTTACAGGTAAGAGAGCAGATCAAAGAAAGTTCCGGAATTGGATTGGCTAATATTGTACAGCGTTATTCTCTGCTTACCAAAAGAAATGTTTTCATTGAAAAATCTGAAGATTATTTTAAAGTAAAACTTCCGATGCTGGTTAATAAGCCTAATATTGTCAGTGAAAAACAGGATGATGATCTTAAAGCGTATAAAAAAGCCCAGAAGAGAATGAAGGAAATTAAGGATTTCTATATTAATCTCATTTCTTACTGTATTGTAATTCCCTTTTTAGTCTTTATTAATTTTTTTACCAAAAGCTCATTTCACTGGTTTTGGTTTCCGGTATTTGGATGGGGAATTGGAGTAGCTTCTCATGCTTTTCAGGTCTTTGGAGTGGGAGAATCCTGGCAGGAAAAAAAGATTCGTGAAATTATGAACAACCAAAAAAATAATAACGATGGAAAGATTTAACGAAAATGATATTGAATATCAGAGAGCAAAAAGATATGTAGAAAAGTTAAGAGGTTTTTACGCCCATTTATTTGTCTATATTATTGTGAATGTAATGATTGTTTTTTACAATTATACCCATCTGAAACCTGGTGAAAGCTATTTCGAGTTCAAGAACTTCTTTACACTTACATTCTGGGGTATTGGGATATTGGCCCATGCAGCAACCGTTTTCCTGTCAAAAAGCGGCTATCTGCAGAATTGGGAAGAGAAAAAAATCAGGGAACTCATAGAAAAAGAGAAGAAAGATTGGTAGAATAAAAGGATGATTAAAGACAACTTTTATTCAAAAACATCATTAAATTCTTTTATTTTTTTTGACTTTTCACCTAAAAACACTTTAAATATCAATCAAAATGAAAGCTTTACAAATTTTGTATGTCATATCAATGATTGTGTGGTTCCTCAGTGAGTTTCTTTATAAAAACATGCTGAAATCCGGCAAAGATGATAGAAAAGGGATGGACAAATCTACTCTTAATATTTTATGGCTGGCTATTCCTTTTTCAATTGCAGCAGCAGTAACAATTTCCAACCTATCAACATTACCCATTACCCATGGAAGCTGGATTTTGTATCTGGGAGAAGCATGTATCCTTATCGGGATTATTTTCAGGTTTATCATCATAAGATCCTTGGGGAAATATTTTACAGTGGATGTTACTATTAAAGAAGACCACAAGATCAAAAAAGAAGGATTTTATAAATATTTGAGACATCCATCCTATACTTTTTCCCTGCTTACTTCATTAGGATTGGGGCTATACCTCAATAACTGGCTATCACTGATTTTTGCTTTTATTCCTCCGTTTTTAGCCTTTGCTTATAGAATTGAAATTGAAGAACTGGCTCTTGTGGAACAATTCGGTGATGAATATATTGAATACAGAAAGAGAACAAAAAAGCTGATTCCCTTTATTTTTTAGAGCTTAAGAGTTTTTTTTTACCATTCGGGAAGCATAATCTACCGTTCGGTCATATAAAATTGATTTGAGGGTCTTTTCCATCATACATTTGACTCAAGAAAAAGATAAATTAACCTTTAAAATTAAAAAAATGGAAACTTTTAATAAAGAAACAACTGCTTACGAGAGAGCTTCAAAAAGAGTAAAAGAATTAAAAGAGTTCTATGGAAACCTTACTTCTTACTGCATCGTGATTCCTTTCTTAGCTTTTCTGAATCTTATGACTGCGCCTGGTTATTTATGGTTCTTATGGCCAATGCTGGGATGGGGAATAGGAATTGCCTTTCATGCAGTAAATGTATTTGGAATTGGGAAAAACTGGGAAGAGAAGAAGATTAAAGAACTGATGGCAGAAGAAAAAGGAAAAATAAAAACACTATAACAACCTATCAACAAGTAATCATGGATTATAACAGTGCAT
Organism: Chryseobacterium sp. StRB126; assembly: GCF_000829375.1. NCBI lineage: Bacteria > Pseudomonadati > Bacteroidota > Flavobacteriia > Flavobacteriales > Weeksellaceae > Chryseobacterium > Chryseobacterium sp. StRB126. The sequence goes on along the minus strand of NZ_AP014624.1, from coordinate 589,607 downwards.
ACAACAGAGTTAAGAAGCTGAAGAAATTCTATAAGAACCTGGTATGGTTTGGAATTATATCAGTGATTATTATCGGGAATGATTGGTTGAATGATGAGCTCCGATATCGAATTTTTGGCGGGCATTTATTTTTAGGGATTTGGGCCTTAATTCTGATGATGAAGGCAACCTCTTTATTCATTTTTAATGATGAATGGGAAAAAGGAATCATCGAAAAAGAAGCTGAAAAAAATAAAAAAACAATAGATTTTTAAATCTGATTATTTTACCTAATTTTATTTTCAAATTTTAAAACTAAAACTACGAGCTCAATGATTAAGACTGTTATTATCGAAGACGAAAAACCAGCTTCAAGGAAATTAGAGAGAATGTTAAGTAATTTTTCTGATATTGAGGTGGTTGCTAAAATAGAATCTGTAGAAGAGGGAGTCGCTTGGTTTTCTGAAAATGAACATCCACAGCTGATTTTTTCTGACATTGTTCTTGGAGATGGGTTGTCATTCGATATCTTTGAAAAAATTTCTACCAAAGGATTTATTATTTATACAACAGCATTCGATCAGTATACCCTAAAAGCCTTTAAACTAAATAGTATAGATTATCTGTTGAAACCAATTCTTGAAGAAGATCTTTCAGGAGCTATTGAGAAATTCAAATCTTTTTTGCCTTCCAATAATGACATTGGGGCGCAGGATATCAAGCAGCTGATAAGAAAAGAAAAATCTATTCTTTCAAGGGTTTTAGTAAAAATAGGATACAACCTGAAAATTGTTCAGACCCAGGAAATAAGTTGTTTTTTCAGTGAGAATAAGATTGTGTATCTTCAGACCGATGATCGCTCTTATCCATCAGATTTTACACTGGATGAACTGGCAGAAATTCTGGATGAAAAAAAGTTTTTCCGCGTGAACAGACAGTTTATTATCAATTCTGACTACATCAAAAACATCCATATCTCACCTTATTACAAAGTAGACCTCGAATTTCAGCCTCAGGAAGAAATAACCGTAAGCAGGGACCGGGTGAAAGACTTCAAAGACTGGCTCGTAAGTTAAGCCGCAAAATCTCACATTACTAACCACCAAAAAAACATAATCATGGACCTCATTCTACTTCTTTTCAGCCTGCTCCTTTCCATTTTCTCAGCCTGATTACCGGGAATAAAAATCACTGGCAGATTTTGTAAACTGATGAAAAGCTTCCGTTATTTCGGTCTTGTGCTTATGCGTCAGCGGAAAAGGAACCATATGAGAATAATCAAAAGGGAAATCCTTGATTTCAACATCTACATGGATGTTTCTGTAACCACCTTGCAGGGTATTTAAGGCTTCCATGGGAGGAGCAACGCTATCTTTCTCCAATACATAAGCTTTTATCTGAGACTGAATTTCATGAATTCTTTCCTCTCTTTCTTTTTGGAAATAATTATATCGGAGCATCTTTTTGAACCAGCTTTCCTGTGGATGAAGTTCATCATCCTGATAATGTTTCAACCTGTTATCAAATTTAAAATCAGAACTTAGCAATTCTGTAAAAACAGCCTGCATTTTAATGGTAGCCTGGGAATCCATAATGTATTTGGAAATCGGAAACATCCTGTCAATGGTCATGCCACCACAAAAGCAAAAAACTTTGGATTGAGTGAAAAAACCATGTGGATCAGCCATTTTAATAATCATGGAAAGAAATGAACCTATTGAATATCCAAACAGATCCAGGCTTGCATCCGGAGCAATGCTTTTAATCTTATGGGCTTTAATTTCCTTTACTACTTCAATGATATCTGAATAGGTTTGTAACCCTGACCAGAAAATTCGTTGTGGATGAGCTTCCAGCCTGGAACTTGTGGCAGCATTTACATAAGAAAAATGGGTGTTTTCAGGGTATTTTTCCTTTCGGAACTTAACAATTTCTGTCATCTGATGACGGTCGCTCCATATTGCTTCAGCACGATCCATGTGAAAGGCAATGGGAAATAACATGACCGCTTTACGGGTTTTCTGAGCCAACTCATAAGCCCACGGAAGATACTTATCCCATTTCTTCTCATTCAGCCCATGGAAAAAGATAATGCAGCCATCAGCAGTTTCTACATCGGCCCTTTTGAGAATATGATACTCAAATTTTTTATTACATTCAATATCAAAATCCTTAATATCTATTGAAGGCTGGTGATATATCTGATAAGCTGTTTCATTGATTTTTAATGGGTGATGATGTTTAGGACAATCCGTATTATCAGAACCATGAAGAAGATCGGAAACCTTAGATTCAAAAGGAATAGACTCAATGGTTATGTTCAAATCCCTGATTTCCACAATCTCTTTTCTGGAATCAAAATGCCTTTTCAAAACTTCATACAATTCATAATATTCCATAGCAAGATCATTGAGGGTTCATATTTAGAACAATGAAATTAGGTAATTATTGTAGTAAAGTGTTGGTTTTTAAAGGTTAAAAGTATTCCAGGCATAATTAAACCCGAAACAATTATGCTTCGGGTAGATAGGGTGAATAGATGATGATGTTTTATATTTTCTTTTTTTCATCAGTTTTGGTTCCATATTTCTGAACCATTACCGAAGTAAGTGCTGCCAGAATAACCCATATAAAAAGATTTTATTTTTCCGGATGGTAGATTTCCTGGTAAATATGATACCCTAAAAGCATAGAAACCAAAAAGATTAAAATACTATTAGCAGCGCTGTACTGATTGTTGGAGGCAGAAGTTTTCATAAGGATATTGTTTATTGTTGTTTACCCAGTAAGTATGACAATTCAGAATACGTTACAGAAAAATTTTTAAAAAAAAGGTATATTTTTCATACCCCAACCTTGGCACCTCGCACCCCGGATTCTGAAACACGTTCCCACCTACCTGTAATCAATCCTGTTAGACTCAGTATCCTCAAGCTGTTTAAGAATAGATTCCGGAATTTCATCACTATCAATAGGAAAGCTGATAGAATCCGAAATAAAGCTTTTTCTGTCTGCTTTCCGGAAGATTTCAAACAGGGCAATGGGTTCCTGGTTAAAACTGATACAAGTGCTGATAAAGTGAAGTTCATGCAGCTTATAATCTGGGTTTTTAAGCTTTTCCTTGCTGTCTTTTATTCTAGATATAAAATGCCTTTGTCGGATAAAAGTATTGCTGTTCATGATGATAAAAACATAATCAGAATAAGCCGTTACTTTTCCGAAATATTTATGATGATCTCCGCCACTTCTTTCTATAAAATATTCTCCGGTGGTTTCAGACTTGTAGATTTCCATGGCAGAACGCCAGATCCTATCTTCCTGGGCCTGTGTGGGATTTTCAGGAAGATTTCTGTTATAGGAATACCAGCAACCTATGAGACGGTCTAAAAGTACCGTATTCTGATTCACATTATTCAGATCAATCTTAAGATCATTAAAGTTGAAAGATTCCGTATTGGAATTGATAAAATCAATATAATTGGAGTATCCTAAAACCCTGACAATCAAACTTAATTTAGCGAGATTAGGCCTGCTTAAAATAGCATTTTCATTCTGGTTGAATTTTTTAAGTTTATTGATAATCAGATGTTCATAAAGATAATTAGTTCCCAGAAGATCGGGAGTTTTCTTTATTTCCTTTTCCGAATGCTCAGCGATGATAAGTTCATTAAGCTCAGCACAGATATAAGACCATTCAGTTTTGGTAACATCTTCCCAATGATTTTTCTTTAAAAAATGTCTACTTAAGAAATTCATGAGCTTCTCAAGGTGGAGAATATCTTCTTTTTTCATATTTTGATTTTGTAAGACTAATTTAAGATTTTTATCAAACCAAATAAGATTTTTTAAAGACTTTTATATTATAGAATCCATTGAAATTTGAGTAGAAAAACAAAAGAAAAAACAATGGAAACAAGAATGTTATTAAAAGATGAGTCCCTTTGGAACAGGATCCAGGGATTTTCACTGGATGCTTCCGATGCAGATTTTCCTTTTTCTAAAAAACTGGCCAAAGAAGAAAACTGGAGCCTGGATTTTACCATAAAAGCCATCGAAGAGTATAAAAAATTTGTTTACCTCTGTTGTATCCTTCCCAAAGGAGCTTCTCCAAGCGAAATTGTAGATAAGGTCTGGCACCTGCATTTGATTTACACCCAAAATTACTGGGACGATTTCTGTCCGAATATTTTAAAGAGGCCCTTGCATCACCATCCATCAAGAGGAGGGTTTAGTGAAAAGATGAAACATCAGCATTGGTTTACAGACACATTAAAAAGCTATCAGGATATTTTCCAGTCTGAAGCTCCTCAGGATATTTGGGTGAATAGAAATAATACTGAAAAAACAAAAAATAAGTCGCGAATATGGAAGTTTATTCCATTCCTGATGCTACTTCTGCTGCTTACTTCCTGCCTTGGAGAGGTGATAACAACAATCAGTTCTATCTTCTTCTCCTTCGTAGGAATTATCATTTTTGGAGGAATCACCTCTTCCTTTAAAAAGGGTAAAGATCAGAATGGAGGAAACTCTGATTCAAGTTGTGGCGGAAGCAGCTGCAGTGGCGGAAGTAGTTGTGGCGGAGGCTGCGGCGGGGGATGTGGCGGTTGCGGAGGTTGTGGTGGATAAAAATGAATAACTAAAAATAATAATGAATCATGAAAAAGCTGTTCATCCATTGTATACCGTTTGTGATAAGTTGTATATGGCTTGTTGCTGAATGTAGGACACTTAATCCGATAATACTGAAGGGACCAGACTTCTTGAAATTCTATTTAATTCTGGTACTGGGATTTTATGGCTCAATCTTTATTGTAAAATCGGTAGGGGAAAGAGTTTCACCAACAACTTTTTATTTTCTAACGGGTATTGGCTGTTTGGGAACTGTCAAACTAATTCGGGGAATTATGTTGGGAAAACCAATTGGATTCTTAGCTATGATATTAATTGCAGAGTTGATTATTGCATTTTTATTGATGAGTTGGAAATTTAATGATAAACTCAAACAATAAAAAAACAAACCCAAAGCAAAATGCTTCGGGCTATATTAAGGTATTGTGATTAATTGTTTTCTTGATCCTTTCTTTGCTTATAACCGTATTTTCTGACCATAATAGAGGTAAGAACCACCAAAATAAGGCTAATGGCAATATTCGATTGGTCAGGATGTACAATTGCCTGATAAAGGTTGTAGCCGAAAATGGCAGATACCAAAGCAATTAAAATACTGTTGGTAAAAGCATACTGATTTTTTGTAGTTGTTTTCATAGTGGTATTTTTTATTGTTATTTACTCAGTAAGTATGACAATTCTGAATACGTTACAAAATATTTTCAAAAATTATTTCTTTAAGAAAAACAAACCCGAAACAAAAACTGCTTCGGGCTTTATATATCACTAAGTATTGCTCTTAATTTTGTCTGATTTCTGGTTCAATGAACATATCGGTTTCATGGATCTCGAACCACAAAAGTATTATGAAATCACACCACTTCCAATAAGTTCATCATCTATATACCATGAAGCAAATTGTCCTTCAGCAATAGCCGATTGAGGCTCTTCAAACTCAACATAAAAAGCATCTTCAAATTGGTAAATAGTTGCTTTTTGTAAAGACTGTCTGTATCTGAATCTGGCCATTACTTCCATAGATTCTCCACTTTGAAGTCTCATATCTTCACGAACCCAGTGAAGTTCAGAATTGTCTATTTTTAATGCTTTTTTGTACAGTCCCGGGAAGTGACTTCCTTCTCCAACAAAAATAATATTGTTTTCCATGTCTCTGGAAACAATGAAACAGCTTTCTTTATGTCCGCCAATTCCTAATCCTCTGCTTTGTCCGATCGTGAAAAATTGAGCGCCCTGGTGTTTTCCAATCACTTTTCCATCCGCTTTTTTATAATTGATCTTTCTTGATAAGAAATTAAGCTCTTCTTCTTTTGTAGAAAATTCAGGGGCTTCTTCAGCAAATAAAGGGGAATCTTTGAAAATTTCTACGATTTCACCTTCATTCGGTTTCAGTTGTTGTTGTAAAAACTGTGGCAGGCTCACTTTTCCGATAAAACATAACCCTTGGGAATCTTTTTTATCAGCCGTTACCAACCCAATTTCTTTTGCAATTTCTCTTACCTGAGGCTTGGTAAGCTCACCGATAGGGAATAAAGCTTTTGATAACTGATCCTGACTTAGCTGGCAAAGGAAATAAGACTGATCTTTATTGTTATCCTTTCCTGCTAAAAGATGGAAAATTTCCTTTCCATTTTCATCAAAAGTGGAATGTACTCTTGCATAATGCCCTGTTGCAACTTTATCGGCGCCTAAAGACATGGCAGTCTTCATAAAAACATCGAATTTTACTTCTCTGTTACACAAAACATCAGGATTCGGAGTTCTCCCTCTTTGATATTCTTCGAACATATAATCTACAATACGTTCCTTATAAAGTTCGCTCATATCGATGACCTGAAATGGGATTCCCAGCTTCTGGGCTACCATTAATGCATCATTACTGTCTTCAATCCATGGACATTCATCTTCCAGTGTTACAGAAGCATCATTCCAGTTTCTCATAAACAAAGCCACTACTTCATGACCTTGCTGCTGTAGCAAATAAGCGGTAACGCTTGAGTCTACACCTCCTGAGAGGCCTACTACTATTTTCATTGTATTTCAATTTTACGAAACTCTTAACGGGAGTTCTTAGTTTGACGCCGCAAAAATACAACTAAATAAATTCGTAAAAAAACCATAATTTTAAACATTGATAAAAACGATAGGAATATCAAAACCATTAATCACAACGTTTACAACATCCAAAAGCAGGTTGAATAAGGATGGTTGATAGATTTTAGAACAAAATAAAATATTTAAATATGAAAAAGTTTATTATTTCTATGATGCTGGTCGTTTCCGGATCTGTATTTTCCCAGGTTTCAATAGGGGCGCCAATCCAGGAAAATAACAAATGGACCTTTGGGGGAGGAATAGGTCTTGGATTTGGAAGCAACAGTTCATTTTATCTGCAGGCTTCTCCAAGAGTAGGATATCGTCTTACTGAAGATCTTGAAGCAGGGGCTGTGGGAAGTGTTTCCTGGCAAACCTCAGATTATTATAGATCCACGATGTTTGGGATAGGTCCTTTTGCCAACTATTATATTGCCCGTTCGTTTTATTTAAGTGCCAACTTTCAGCATTATTTCATCAATTATAAAGATAAATACTACGATTATAAGTACAACAGAGAGGAAAATGCATTATACCTTGGTGGTGGATACATGCAGAGAATTGGCAACAATTCTTTTATGCAGATTGGTTTAATGTATAATGTGCTTTGGAAAGAGAATTCAAGTGTATTCTCTAATGGTTTAGTCCCGAATATCGGATTTGTAGTGGGACTTTAATCATTATTTAAAAAACTCAGCAGCATTAATTTTATCGGAGATAAAAGCCTTGCGCTTTAAAGCGCATCCTAGATAAAAATCTTTGCGCCTTCGCGTTTTCCAACAAAAACGGTTGTGTTTAAGTATAATCTTGCAGATTTTTCAGATTAATGCAGATGATTTCAAACATTGCAATATTAATATTCAATAGGGATGGGCTTTAGCCCATCTGACAAAAAATATAAAATCACATTGGCTTTAGCCAAAACTTATAAAAAACAAAAAGCACCAGGAGTTTTCCCGGTGCTTTTTTATTGAAATTAAATTATTTATTTAAGATTGAGGTGAAGATTTTTCAGCCGCTGATTTTTTAGACTTTGAAGTTTTTCCTCCTACTAACCCGTCTTTTGCTTCGTTAAGCTCAAGAACTACAGTTTCACCTTCGGTCAGTTGTTTATTCACAAGCATTTCTGCCAATAAATCCTCAATGTACTTTTGGATAGCTCGCTTCAATGGTCTTGCTCCGAAGTCTTTATCCCATCCTTTTTCAGAAATAAAGTCTTTTGCTCCTTCAGTTAATTCTACTTTATAGCCTAATTTTTCAAGTCTGCCATACAGTTTGTTCAGCTCAATATCAATAATTTTCTTGATATCATCCTGTACAAGAGAGTTGAAGATTACAATATCATCAATTCTGTTTAAGAATTCAGGGGCAAATGCTTTTTTCAGGGCATTTTCAATTGTGCTTCTTGCTCTGGAGTCTGAAGTTGTTTTCTTAGCTGAAGTTCCAAATCCTACACCGTCTCCGAAATCTTTAAGATCTCTTGTTCCAATATTGGAAGTAAGGATAATAATGGTATTTCTGAAGTCGATTTTTCTACCTAAACTATCGGTTACGTGCCCTTCATCAAGAATCTGCAACAGGATATTGAATACATCCGGGTGAGCTTTTTCAATCTCATCCAAAAGAACCACTGCATAAGGTTTTCTTCTTACCGCTTCAGTCAGCTGACCACCTTCTTCGTATCCAACGTATCCTGGAGGGGCACCAACCAATCTTGAAACAGCGAATTTTTCCATGTATTCACTCATATCGATTCGAATCAGAGACTCATCGGATTCAAAAAGCTCTCTCGCCATTACTTTGGCAAGCTCGGTTTTACCAACCCCTGTTGTTCCAAGGAAGATGAATGTACCAATCGGACGGTTCGGATCTTTAAGGCCTGCTCTGTTTCTTTGAATAGCTTTCACTACCTTTTTCACAGCATCTTCCTGACCGATAACCTTTCCGTTAAGTTTTTCATCCATTTGAGCCAGTTTGTCAAGTTCGTTCTTACCAACTTTCGTTACTGGAACCCCGCTCATCATAGAAACTACTTCTGCAACATTTTCTTCGCTTACGGTTTCTTTTTTCTCTTTTACATCCTTATCCCATTTGTCCTGGGCAGCATTCAATTCCATCTGGAGACGTTCTTCTTCATCCTTAAGCTTTCTTGCCTCAAGATAATCCTGAGCTTTCACCGCTTTTTGTTTCAATTCCTTGATCTCTTCAATTTTCTTTTCAAAATCAATGATTTCGGTAGGAACTTTCATGTTCTTGATGTAAACTCTTGACCCTGCTTCGTCCATCGCATCAATAGCTTTGTCCGGTAAAAAACGGTCTGTAATATATCTCGCTGTCAAATTAACACACGCAGCAATGGCTTCAGGGGTATAAATTACATTGTGATGCTCTTCATACTTATCCTTAATCTGATTCAAAATCTGAATGGTTTCTTCAATAGAAGTAGGTTCCACCATTACTTTCTGGAATCTTCTCTCTAAAGCTCCGTCTTTTTCAATATATTGACGGTATTCATCCAGAGTCGTTGCTCCAATGCATTGAATCTCACCTCTAGCCAATGCCGGTTTGAACATGTTGGATGCATCTAAACTTCCTGTAGAACTTCCTGCACCTACGATAGTGTGAAGCTCATCAATAAATAAGATGACATCTCTGTTTTTTTCCAGCTCAGTCATAATGGCCTTCATTCTTTCTTCAAACTGACCACGATACTTAGTTCCTGCTACTAAACTAGCAAGGTCTAATGTGATAACACGTTTTCCGTAAAGAACTCTGGAAACTTTTTTCTGCTGAATTCTTAAAGCTAACCCTTCCGCAATCGCAGATTTACCAACTCCGGGTTCTCCAATAAGAAGCGGATTGTTTTTCTTTCTACGGGATAAGATCTGAGATACTCGCTCAATTTCTTTCTCACGTCCGATTACTGGGTCTAATTTTCCATCCCTTGCTAAAGATGTTAAATCTCTACCAAAGTTGTCCAATGTAGGCGTTTTGCTTTTTGCAGAGCCTAGATTTCCTGTAGGCTTTCTCATTTGCTCAAACTCCTCTCTTTCATCATCGTCATCATAAGCACTCATTTGTGGTGACTGCCCGGAATTTTTAAGCATAGTCTGGTACTCTCTTGAAACACCTTCATAGTCGATGTCATAAGCTCCCAAAATATTTGAAGTAGGATCCTCATATTTATATAGAATACCTAAAAGCAGATGAACGGTATTAATTTCATTGCTTTTGTATTGTCGGCATTCTAACTCCGCACGTTTAATAGCATGATCTGCCATTTTGGTGAAAGAAATATTGGTAACCTCCTCAGAAATAGGATTTAGACTTGTTGTATTTAGAGTTTCAATTTTTCTTCTGATTTGTGTTAAATCCGCATTGAGGTTTTGAAGGATTTCTTTTGCAGAGTTTTCCGTTTTTATAATACCTAAAAGTAGATGTTCTGTATTAAGAAATTCACTTTTCAGCCTCTTAGCTTCGCTTTTGCTTTGTTTGAACACTTGGCTCAAACCTTGTGAAAACTTATAATCCATAATATATCTCATTAGAATAAAAGCAACATTGCCATTTATTCATTATCTAAATTACAAATATTTTACCAAAAATCAATAAATGACTTTATGGCAGAAAAAATTTTATTATCTTATTGAAAATGATTAAGTTTGTTATCATTAAAAAATCTCAATGAATCCTGAAATTATCACTTACGTCGGATACTCAGCCTCAGTTTTTATCGTACTGAGTTTCATACTGAAAGATGTAAGAAAAATCAGAATTGTTAACATGATTGGCTGTGCCTGTTTTGTCATGTATGGTTTCTTTAGCGGACCGTTATGGCCGGTCATCATCCCGAACGGGCTCATTTGCTTTATTCAAATCTATCATTTATTGCTTGGAAAAAAAGCTTAATGAAGAAAAAAATTATTACATCCGCCTTCAGTAATTTGTATACAGACCAGCGTATTGAAAAGGTATGCCGGACTTTACATGAAAACGGGTATGATATTGAATTGATTGGAAATGACTGGAATGGAGCTGAAGAAATGAAGCGCCCTTATCCGTTCTCACGAATTCATTTGGCTTCAAAAAGCCTCAAAACGGCTTACTTTGAATTTAACTGGAAGCTTTACCATGAGCTCAAAAAAAGGGCGGATCATAATACAATTCTTCATGCCAACGATATTGATGCATTGTATTCCAACTATCTTATTGCCCAGAAATTAAGTATTCCTTTAGTTTTTGACAGTCATGAAATTTTTTCGGAAATGCCTGCTGTTCAGGGCAAAATGTCACAAAAATTGTGGCGTTATGTCGAAAAGACTGTTATTCCGAAGTTGACATGGATGATTACAGCAAGCGGAAGTTATGGAAAATGGTTTGAAAAAAAATATGGCATAAGTCCCGTGATTGTTCAAAATTCGCCCAGAAGATTTGATTTTAATCTTGATATTCCCGAAAATAACCCTAAAATACTGTTGTATCAGGGAGCCATTAATCCTTTCAGAGGAATTGATAAAGTGATCCTTGCCATGCACCATATGGATCATGTACAATTGAAAATTGCTGGTGATGGTCCAAGAAAGAAAGAATATGAAGAGCTTGTAGTGAAAGAAAACCTTCAGGATAAAGTTCAGTTCCTTGGAAAATTAAAACCCGAAGACTTAAGAAAGCTTACACTAACTGCTGACTGCGGAATGAGTATTGAAGAGAATGGGGGAGATAGTTATTTGTATTCTTTACCGAATAAGGTTTTAGACTGTATTCAGGCAAGAGTTCCTTTGATTTTATCAAACCTTCCCGAACTTCAGAATATTAAAAATCAGTTTGATGTGGGCGAGTTAATTAAAAATCATCAGCCGGAAAATATTGCAGCTGCAGTAAAGAAGATTTTAGCAAAAGGCAGAATTAACTATCAGCCGGAACTGGAAAAAGCATCTGAAGCACTTTGTTGGGAAAATGAAGAAATAAAGCTATTGCAGGTTTTTCAGAAAGCTTGTAATTCGTTAGACTTTAAGCAATAGACTACTTTTCATAGTATGATATTCCTGAAATTAGCTTGTGGACTAATACTTTAGGTCTAAAGCATAATTTACTATCTTTGTACAAAGAAATTTGATTTACAATGACCATTAAGGAAAAACAGCAGGAAATTATCGACGAATTTGCGTTTCTTGACGATTGGGAGCAGAAATATGAATACATCATTGATCTCGGAAAAGAACTGAAAGGACTTTCGGAAGATAAGAAAACAGATGAAAATCTGATTAAAGGCTGCCAGAGCAAAGTTTGGATAGATGCTGAATTTAAGGAAGGTAAGCTTTTCTTTGATGCAGATTCAGACGGAATTTTACCAAAAGGTATTGTCTCTCTTTTGGTGAGCATTTATAGTGGGCATTCTACTCAGGAAATTCTAGATTCTGACTTTGAATTTATCTCAGAGATCGGATTACAGGAATTTCTTTCACCATCCAGAGCTAATGGATTGATGGCCATGACTAAACAGATCAAATTTTACGCAGTAGCTTACCAGCTGAAATCATAATCGTGACCAGAATTTTAGCATATCGTTTTTCTGCATTTGGAGATGTTGCCATGACGGTTCCTGTTTTTAAGGAATTTTTGGAGCAAAATCCTGGTGTGGAGATTGTCATGGTTTCCAGAAAGAACTTTGAAGCATTGTTTGCGGATGTTCCTAATGTTATATTTAAAGGAATTAATGTAGATGACTATAAAGGCTTCTTTGGACTGAGAAGATTGGGAGATGAATTGATTAAAGAATTCAAACCGGACTATATTGCCAATCTTCATGATGTGATAAGAACCAAAATCTTGGATAGGATTTACAGGAGAAAAGGCTTGAAGGTTTTCAAAATAAATAAAGGAAAAGAAGAAAAAGAACACCTTACCGATGTCTGGAATTTGGATAAAGTTCAATTAAAAAAAACAGTTGAACGGTATGCAGATGTTTTCCGTGAAATGGGTTTTAAAGTTGAGCTTTCACAAAAACTCAGACCGGTTTCGGAACATAAATCAGGAATTGGGTTTGCTCCGTTTGCTCAACATAAAGGGAAAATGCTTCCTCTGGAAAAATCATTTGAATTGGCCAGGCTTTTGGCTCAGAAACATACGGTATACTTCTTTGGAGGCGGAAAAAAAGAGACAGAAACCCTAGAATCTTGGGAAAGCAAAATTCCTAATACCAAAAGTTTTTCCGGTAAATTAAGCCTTAATGAAGAACTTCAGAAGATCTCAGAACTGGAAGTAATGGTTTCTATGGATTCAGCCAATATGCATTTAGCAAGCCTTATGGGAACCCGATGTGTTTCTATATGGTGTGCAACACATCCTTATGCCGGATTTTTAGGATTCGGGCAGAGTGAAGATGATGTGGTGCAGGTAAAAGATCTTTCCTGTAGGCCGTGTTCCGTTTTTGGAGATAAAGAATGTTATAGGGGAGATTGGGCTTGTCTTGAAGAGTTCAGTATTCAAAAAGTTGTTGAGAAAATCTGACATCATGAAGCTGTCAATCTGTATTCCAGTCTATAATTTTGATGTTCGTGAATTGGTCTTTGATTTAAAAAAAGAAATTGATGCCCAGAATATTGATGCTGAAATTATATTGATAGATGATGCTTCTGATACTGCTTTTAAATCAATCAACAAAGAACTTAAGAATCGGGTGAAAAAGCTGATTTTCCTGGAAGAAAATATCGGACGTTCCAGGATTCGTAATCTCTTTCTGCAATATTCTTCGGGGGAATACCTCTTATTCCTGGATTGTGATGTTAAAATAGCTGGGAAAAATTTCCTTTGGAATTACATGTCCGAAATAAGAAGACAGCCGGATTTAGAGCTTATCTACGGAAGTTTTACAATTGATTCCCAATATGCATCAACTCTTAGAAACAGGTATTCTGTGGAAAGAGAAATTTTTTTTGGCAGTCGGTCCTATGACTTTTCATTATTTAAGACCGTGAATTTTATTATCTCAAAAAAAGTTTTTGAAAAATTTCCTTTTAACGAAATGCTGACGGAATATGGATATGAAGATTTTGTTTTTGCCAAACTCTTGGAGCAAAATAAAATAAAATTCCTGGCTATGACTAATCCTGTTATTCATGTGGATGATACCAGTAATGCAATTTTTCTGGGTAAAGCAGAAGCGGGGATGGGGTCTTTATTCGGGCTTTCAAAAAATCCACAAAACAGGATCTTTATTAAGGATATTAAGGTATATAAAGCTGCACTAATATTGAAGCGGTTTGGGCTTGTCTCGTTGTTTCTCTCCATTTATAAGGTTTGTGAAAAAAAAGTAAGGACTAATCTTCTTTCAGAGAATCCCAGTATACGGTATTTTGACTTTTATAAATTGGCTATGTTGTTAAGAAAAATGAAATAAATTAAAGAAAATTAAAAATAAAAAAATCTCCCAGAAATCTGAGAGATTTTTTGTGGGCCCTGAGGGATTCGAACCCCCGACCCTCTGGGTGTAAACCAGATGCTCTGAACCAACTGAGCTAAGAGCCCGAATTTTTTTTAAAAGGTTTCGTTTCCTTTCTGTGGGTCCTGAGGGATTCGAACCCCCGACCCTCTGGGTGTAAACCAGATGCTCTGAACCAACTGAGCTAAGAACCCTCTAGACTTTTTTGTTGTTTTCTCGTTTAGAGTGGTGCAAATATACAACTTATTCTTTAAATTTTAAATTTTTTTCTAAAAAATCTCCCACAACAAAGTTGCTTCCGCCAATAAAAATCATTTCTTCGTTTGTACATCGTTCTTTTGCAGATAGATACGCTTCCTGCACGGAATTAAAAATTTTATAAAAAATTTTTGCCTCCTGAAGTAAGTTTTCGTAATCTTCGGGGTGTCTTCCCCTGTTGATGGATGGTTTGGCAAAATAAAACTCAGAATTTTCAGGAAGTAAATTCATCACTTCATCTATTTTTTTATCATTTACAAACCCCAAAATGACATGCTTGTGCCTGTTAATTGAATTTAATTGTGAAAAAACATACTCCAAACCTGCCTGATTGTGTCCCGTATCACAAATCGTAAGCGGATCTTTTGAGAACTCAAACCAACGCCCAATGAATCCTGTATTTTTGTGAACATTCAATAAACCGTTCTCAACATTCTTATCTGTAATATTGATGCCTTGTTTTCTTAATTCTTCAACAATGGCCAGAACCACATGGATGTTTTTTCTCTGATAATTTCCTTTCAGGTCAGAAACAAGATCAGTATGAAGAAGGGTAGCATCTATAAAAGGAGCCTCTTCCTTCATTGCTTTTTCTCTGATGATTGTTTTTACAGCTTTATTTTCATCTCCTGAAATAATTGGGATACTCTTTTTAATGATTCCGGCTTTTTCTGCTGCAATTTCTTCAATCGTGTCTCCTAATATATTCTGATGATCGAGCTGCACGTTTGTAATTGCAGAAACCAGAGGCGTTATAATATTCGTAGAATCCAGTCTTCCCCCTAAGCCTACTTCAATAATTGCAAAATCTACCTGCTGCTGATAAAAATATTCAAAAGCCATGATGGTGGTAAACTCAAAGAATGATGGCTTAATATCTTCCGGAATATTTTTAAGCTTCTGAATAAAATCAAAGACAAACTCTTTATGACAATTTTCACCATTCACCTTAATACGTTCTGTGAAATCGATAAGATGTGGAGAATTATATAAGCCTACTTTGTAACCGGCTTCCTGAAGGATGGATGCCAGCATATTGCTTGAAGATCCCTTTCCATTGGTGCCGCCAACATGGATGCATTTTATTTTCTCCTGTGGGTTTCCAAAGTAAGCACAAAGCTTGATGATATTGTCAAGTCCCGGTTTATAAGCCTTCTGTCCATCTATCTGATAGTTGGGCATCTGTACGAAAAGCCAGTCGATAGCTTCCTGATATTGTTCGTTTGTCATGATACAAAATTCTCAAAAGTTTTATTAAAATGAAACTATTTTTTTCAATCTGTAACTTTTTTATATTTACTTCGTCTAATAGGGAAAAATCTTAATATAAAATCGCTGGGGTCTGCAAGTGCAAATACTGATGAAGATGATGCGATTCTATATGACCATTAAAAACAAATAAACATCTACATAATATGAAAAAAGTTTGGATTATCGTTTTTGGATTAAGTTGTCTGGGTTTAAGCGCTCAGAAGAAATGGTCCTTAAAAGAATGCGTAAGCTATGCAGTGGAGCATAATCTTCAGGTTATCCAAAATCAATATAACAAACAAACACAGGATGCCAATCTTAAAATTGCTAAAAAAGGATATTTACCTTCAGTTTCTGGAAGTTTGGGAAATACTGTCAGTTTCGGACAAACGTCTTTCGGAACGGGAAGTTTAAGAAATGATAGATTCAGTAACAATGCAAGTATTGGAGCTGATATCTTGGTATATAATAATGGCAGACTGGAGAAAACGGTTAGAAAAACTGAGTTTGATCTGCAGGCCAGTCTGTATGATGTGGAAACGATTAAAAATGATATTTCATTACAGATCGCACAGCAATATTTAACTACACTACTGAATAAAGAGATTGTAAAAATTTCTGAAAGTGCTGTAGAGAATGCTAAGAAACAATATGACAGGGCAAAAATAACAACAACTGTAGGAACCACAGCACAAACCGTTTTAGCAGAAGCAGAAGCCGCATTAGCAAGGGAAAGACAAAACCTGAAAACAGCGGAAGTTAATGTAGGGAGAAGTTTATTTGCTATGGTTCAGCTTTTACAGTTGTCTGATTATAAAGAGTTTGACGTGGAAGATGTTACGGTTTCAGACCAGCTTTCTCCTGAACTTAAATCTGTAGATGAAGTTCTATCTATTGCTTATGAATCTCAGCCTCAGATTAAAGCTGCTGAAAGTAGAATAAATTCTGCAGAAGCTCAGACAGAGGTTTCAAAAACAGCTTATTGGCCTACGATAACTGCAAGTGCGGGAGTAGGGACTTTCTATAATAACCTTTTAAATACTGATAATATCGGTAATGCGCTTGTTTATATTAAGGAAAAAGGTTTTTTCCAGCAGTATAGTGATAACTTCGGACAACAGGCAAGCCTTTCTGTAAATATTCCTATTTTTAATAAAGGAATTACAAAATTGCAGGTAGAGCAGTCTAGAATTAATGAAAGTATTGCTAAAAATACCTTAGAGCAGCAGAAACAAACCGTAAGACAGAATGTGCAAAAGGCACAGTTTGATGCTGACGCCAACTATGAATCTTATATGGCAGCAGTAGAAGCTGAAAAAAGCTCCAAGCTGGCTCTTGATTTTGCTGATAAAAGCTATGCTGCTGGAAAAACAACTATTTACGACGTTAACGTTGCAAGAAATAATTATGCAAATGCACAGGGATCAGTAGCGCAGGCGAAATATAATTATCTTTTCAGCCTTAAATTATTGAATTTCTATGCTGGAATTCCACTAAGTTTGTAAAATGTCTATCCAATCGTTAGAAAAATATTTACCACAAAATACGCTTGATTATTTAAGGATTTGGTTTTCAGATTATTATATTTATATAAAAGTCACTCGAAACAGAAATTCTAAACTGGGAGATTACCGAAAACTTCCGGATAATTCTCATGAAATTACGGTAAACTCTACGCTTACCCCACAACTTTTTTTCTTTGTACTTACCCATGAGTTGGCACATCTGATTGCGTTTGAAAAATACGGAAGAAGAATTTCCCCTCATGGCAATGAATGGAAAGAAACGTTTAAAAAAATGCTGCTTGAAAGCCTTGAAATTTATGATGAAGAGCTGAAACCTATCATCGTAAAGTTTTCAAAATCGCCCAAAGCTAATTTTATGGCCAGCCCTGATCTTGTAAGATATTTTCATACTGAAAAACAGGATGATAGTCTTCATTTTATCGAACAACTTCAAAAAGGTGAATTTTTTATATATCGCAACGAAAAGTATTTATTAGAGGGTCTGATTAAAAAAAACTATCTTTGTAAGAACCTGGCTACTGGAAGGAAGTATTCTTTCAAACCGTTAGCAAGGGTACAAAAATGTAGTTAAGAATGTTAAAATCAGATAGATACTGCGTGATAATGGCTGGGGGAATCGGAAGCAGATTCTGGCCCATGAGCACACAAAAATTTCCAAAACAGTTTCAGGATATTTTAGGAACTGGGCGTACCATGATTCAACAAACTTATGATAGAATCAGTAAGGTAATTCCAAAAGAACATATATTCGTTATTACAAATAAAGAATATGTTGCGCTTTCCCATCAGCAGCTTCCGGAAATTCCTGAAGAGAATATCGTGGGCGAACCTCTGATGAAAAATACAGCAGCCTGTAATCTTTACATGGCGAACAAAATTGCTGAAATCAATCCAAATGCTACTATGATTGTTCTTCCAGCTGATCATTTAATCCTGAAAGAAGATGTATTTCTGGAAAAAGTAATGCTGGCATTTGACCTTGCTTCTAAACATGACTATCTGGTAACATTGGGAATTACCCCTACAAGACCGGATACCGGATATGGATATATTCAGTTCGTGGAAAAGAAAAATTCAGAATATTTCAAGGTAAAAACATTTACGGAAAAACCAATTCTTGAAATCGCTCAAAGCTTTTTGGAGAGTGGAGATTTTCTTTGGAATGCAGGGATCTTTATCTGGAATATGAAAAGCATTCATCATGCTTTTGAGATGTATCTTCCTGAAATGACACAGCATTTTATGGCTTGTGAATATAATTCTGAAAAAGAAAATAGCTGTATAGAAACCATTTATCCGAAAGTTCAGAAAATTTCCATCGATAATGGGATTTTAGAGAAGGCTAAAAATGTATATGTTATTCCATCTGATTTAGGTTGGAGCGACTTGGGAACATGGACTTCCATCTACGAAAATACAGAAAAGGATAAGGATGGAAATGCAATGAAACTAAAGCATTTACTTGCTTATAATTCAAAAGGAAATATTATTCGGGTAAAAAATAATAAGGCTGTTATTATCGATGGCCTTGAAAACTATATTGTGGTAGATACAGACAAGGCTCTTCTTATTTGCCCTAGAGACAACGACCAATTAATTAAAGATTATGTCCTGGATCTGAAAAGTTTCAAGAAAGGAGATAAGTTTATGTAGTATTTGGTATCTTTTATGCTTATTTTTAGGCTATGATTAAATGCACACTCCGATTCACGACTTTAGCACTTTTGCTTTTTACTATCTTGGGATATGCTCAGGAGAAGAAAAAGTTTTCGAGCATCCCTAATGTATTACAAAGAATTGAACCTGATGATAAGGTAGATTCTTGGGTGTTGGTATACAATAGCTATGGAAAAGGAGAGGAAATCAAAACTTCCGGTGGAAAGATGAGTTATACACCTCAGTTTTCCGGGTTTAATCTGTTTCCCAATGAAGATAGCTTTTATTACATAGCTTATTCTTTAGGAGGAAAAATTAATTATATTCTTGATACAGAGGCGTTAAAAACTTTTGTTGGAAAGATAGATAATGCCCAGGAAGCGGCAATAATACTGTCTGCTGATGGCTATATGGTTGATGAGGAATTCAAGGATCTGGCAGGAAATTATCATGAAGATCAAAAGAATTACTATCTGGATCTTGGGAAATTAACATCCAAAGAATGCCCTTATCAGAAAACACATTTCACATTAACGGTTAATAAAACTACCGGGCTTGTAACAAATGTAAAGGATAATGGGACCTATATTGAGCTTTACAATAAAAAATGTGCTAATAACCCAAGACTTTTAAAAGTCGAGAAAAAAGAAGAACCAAAACAAGATGAGCCTAAGAAAACATCCAAGCGCAGATAATACCTATGAAACTGAGCGTTTAATACTTCGTCCAATGTCTGCTGAAGACAGAGATTTTATTTTTGAACTTTATAACAGACCTAAATTTATTCAACATATCGGAAACCGAAATGTGAATACGATTGAAGATGCTGAAAACTATATTCTGAATAGATTTGCTCCACAGATTGAAAGATTAGGATATGGAAACTACCTTCTAGTAACCAAGGATAGTAATGAAAAAATAGGAGCCGTTGGAATCTTTGAAAGAGAAGGTCTTGATGTTGTAGATATCGGATATTCATTATTGGAAGAGTTTGAAGGAAAAGGATATGCTTTTGAAGCCGCTCAAAAGGTGAAATCCATCGGGATGGATGACTTTGGATTGTCTAAAATATCTGCCATTATTTCAAAAGATAATGGTTCTTCTCAAAAACTAATTGAAAAACTAGGGCTGAAGTTTAAAAAATATGTTACGCTTCCCGGTGAAACGGAAGAATTAAATTATTACGAAACAGAATAAAATCAAACATTACAATACAAAAAATCCACAAAGACTATTTGTGGATTTTTTCTTTTTATCAGTACTGAAAATTACCCTTCTAAGATCTGCTCAGCAGCTGTTTTGGACGTTACTTTTTCAATAACTCTGGTACACACTCCGTTTTCATCAAAAATAAATGTGGTTCTTACAATTCCCATATAAGTCTTTCCAAACGTCTTTTTCTCCTGCCAAACTCCAAATTTTTCGATAATATCACGGTTTTCATCCGCAACAAGATCATAAGGGAAGGCAAATTTGCTATGGAAGTTTTTCTGCTTCTTTACAGAATCTCCACTCACTCCCAATAGCTGATATCCTGCTTTTTCAAGTTTAGAATAATTGTCGCTTAGATTGCAGGCTTCCACAGTACATGTTGGAGTGCTGGCCTGAGGATAAAAGAAAACAACAAGTTTCTTTCCGATTAATTTTGATGAAGATATTGCTTCTCCATCCTGATTTGTTCCTTCAAATTGAGGTAATTTATCTCCAACTTTCAGCATAATGATTTATTTTTGTTCAAATTTAAGGGTAAAATGACAAAAAAGCAAAGAGCTGAGCTCGTTCAGATTGAACTGGATAAATTGTATCCTACAACACCTATTCCTCTGGATCACACGGATCCTTATACCTTAATGGTTGCTGTTGCTCTTTCTGCGCAGACAACAGATAAAAAGGTGAATGAAGTTACCCCAAACCTTTTCGAGGTAGCCGGAACTCCACAGAGAATGGCGAAGCTGGAAGAGTTTCAGATTAAGGAATTAATTAAAGAAATAGGATTATCCAATACCAAAGCCAAGAACTTGAAAAGAATGGCTGAACTATTACTGGAAAGACACAATGGTGTTGTTCCACAGACTTATGAAGAATTAGAGGCGCTTCCGGGCGTAGGACACAAGACAGCATCTGTAGTGATGAGCCAAGGGTTTGGATTTCCTGCTTTTCCTGTAGATACCCATATTCATCGTTTGATGACACAGTGGAAGCTTACTTCCGGTAAAAATGTAGTGGAAACAGAGAAAGATGCAAAGAAATTATTCCCTGAAGAAGTATGGAACAAGCTTCATCTTCAGATTATTTTCTATGGCAGAGAGTATTCTCCGGCAAGAGGAAAAGGAGAGAAGGACTTTATTACTAAAATGATGTTTGAGAAGTAAACAATTTATAGATATAAAATAAAATCATTTTCAATGGATTGCCCCCAAAAAGTTAGACACTTTTTAGGGGTATTTTATTATTTCTTCCATTCAACACTACCTCGTAGGTCAAAAAGGATCTTATATAATTTTTGAAGGCCCCGTGTTCCCATCATTCCATAATCGCTAATTTTCTTGGTTTTAAGGTTGTTATAAGTAACTTTTAAGGTTCCTGTAGCAGAGTCAGTGTATCCCACGCTGTAATTCTCATCCAAATTTTCAAAATCAATATAATTAAGAATTTCGGTTAGTTCTTTATATTGTTCTTGAGAAAGGTTAGATTTGTAAGTTCCGGAATAATCATGAAAATTAACGTGGTTATCTCTTTTTGCAAGCCATTCTATATCTCGGTTCGATACAATTTTCAACGTGAATGAAGCACATCTTCCATAACATGGGGATGCATCGAATTCTATTTCCAGAATATTATCCCTTTTGGGATTTCTGTTTTCCTCTATGAACTCACCAAACTTATAGATTAGGTAGTCGGTCTGCAAGCTGCTGAAATATCCGTTTCTGGATAGGAATTTCTCACTTTTATATTCTATTTTACCATCTTTTGCAGTCACGAAAGCACAAGGTTCATAGAGCGTTCCTCTGGTGATTTTCTTGGTGTTAAATTCATTTCCCATATCCAGAATACAGATTGTTTTAGGTCCATCTTTAGTATTTCCGGTGAGGAGAAGATCAGTTAATCCATTTTGATCAAAATCTTCTTTTATCCAAGGTCTGAAATTCAGGCTGTCGCTAATGCTTCTGCATTGGTCACTATACTGAAGCTTGTCAGAAACGGTTATAGTATAATCTATATTTTTTTCTTCAATGAATTTTTGAATGTCTTCTACCGTTTGTAATGAATCTATTCTGTTTGTTTTTTTATGATTTTGCGAAAAAACAGAGACAGATGATAAAAAGAATATGATAAGTAATACTTTTAAGATCATGAAATTCTTGTATACTTCTGGTTTAAATATCTAATAACCTTCTATGGTAGTTAATCTGTCCTAAATGATAATCCAAATGTGTAATAAGGTGAATCAGAAAATAGCCGGTTGTCATGGGTTCCTCAAAAACGATCAATGGATATTCCTTGTCCATTTCACTTTCCGGAAGCTGGCTTAAAACTGAATCTATCATAATTGTCATGGATTCAATTTTTTCAATAAGTTCAGCTCTTGGAATATTTTTTAACGAAAATTCGAGCTCTCTGTGTCTCACATATCCTGTATTTCCAAGATGAGCTCCAATGAAATGATTAAGATTTCCAATAAGGTGTAAACATAGATTTCCTGCGGAATTGGAAATGTTTTTATCTATTTTCCAAAGATTTTCTTCGTTTTGATACGCTTCGATTTCTGCTTTTAATTTGTTGAGGTCTCTATGGTAAAGAGAACGTAGAGGTGCTGTGATCATTGTGATTGAATTTAAATTAAAAAACGGGACATTTCTTAATTGTCCCATTTGTATACTATTTTTGTTTTTCTGCCCAAAGCTCCATCTTTCTGTTCAAAACATCCAATGGAAGACATCCCTGGCTTAATACCTCATCATGGAAACTTGCCAGATTAAACTTATTACCAAGCTCTTTCTGGTACTTTTCTCTCAGTTCACGAATTCTTAAAGATCCGATTTTATATCCTAAAGCCTGTCCCGGCATGGCCATATACCTTTCTACTTCAGCTACTGCAGATCCTTCATCATAAGAAATATTGCTCAGGAAGTATTTAATAGCCTCCTCTCTGCTCATTTTTCCGGTGTGCAAACCTGTATCTACTACTAGTCTTACAGCTCTCAGCATCTGATCGCTTAAATAACCCATTTTTTGGTAAGGATCTGTATAAAGACCAAACTCAGGGCCTAACGTCT
The DNA here is from genome assembly GCF_000829375.1 of Chryseobacterium sp. StRB126. Lineage (NCBI taxonomy): Bacteria > Pseudomonadati > Bacteroidota > Flavobacteriia > Flavobacteriales > Weeksellaceae > Chryseobacterium > Chryseobacterium sp. StRB126. The sequence goes on along the minus strand of NZ_AP014624.1, from coordinate 566,499 downwards.
CGCAATAGTGTGCCCATCCTTCTCCATAAGCACCAAACCATCCGAATCTCATGAATTTAGGAAGCTTTGTATTTTCCTGCTGAAGGGAAAACTGGTAATGATGTCCTGGAATAGCTTCGTGTAAAAATAAAGACTCCATTCCTGAAGTAACATTGAATTTGGTTGGGTCAGGAAGTGGAACGTAGAAAATTCCTGCTCTTTTTCCATCAGGAGTTCCTGGAATATATTCAGCACTTGCACTGGCTTCTCTGAATTTCTCTGTCTGTCTGATTTCAAACTTTGTTTTTGGAGCTACATTGAACATCGTCTTCAACTTTGGGGTGATCTTTGCCAGAATACTGTTGAATCCATCCAAAACCTCCTTAGAGGTCTTATAAGGCATTGCTTTAGGATCTGTTTTCACATGAGTGATAAATTCCTCCAATGTTCCTGTAAAACCAACCTGCTGTTTTACTTTCTCCATTTCTGTACGAAGCATAGCAACCTGCTGCAATCCGATTTTGTTGATCTCTTCAGGAGACTTTTTTGTTGTCGTCCAGCTTTTTACATAATAACCGTAGATTTCATTTCCGTTAGGAAGGCTGTTGTATCCATCCGTATCTCTGCCTTTTGGTAAATATTCTTTTTCAAGGAATGTTCCCATTTTAGTATAGGCAGGAATGATTTTCTTTGTGATTGCATCCTTATAAAGTGCTGCAAATTTATCTTTTTGTGCTTGTGTAAAGTTCTTTGGGAAGTTTTTAATTGGGCCGTAGAAAATATTCTTTTCCATGTCCTGAGTTGTGATTTCCTCCGCTTTCATTTGAGGAATCATTTTAACAATCAGTTTTTTAGGAAGAACCACTTTATTGGTGATTCCATCACGGAAATTGTCAACTGCTGCATCCATCCATTCCGGGAATTTTTCCATTCTTTTCAGCCAGTCGTTATAGTTTTTTTCCGTTTTGAAAGGCTGGCTCCCCTGTCCGCTTCCGTACAGAGGGAAATTCAAAGGCAAACCTCCGAACTGAGTGAACGGAATATATTCTGGGTGATAAGCATAAGCTTCAATTTTATCTTTTAAAGTATAATCCAATACATCATATACTACTTTATCTTCATCAGAAAGAGCTTTGTAATCTACATTTTCCAGCTGTTTCTGTACAGAATTGTAAAAGGCAACCTCTCCTGAGATGAAATCTTTATCAATATTGATGGGAAGTTGATCATTGTATCTTAGATCTCCCTGAGCGGTAGCATCTAAAGGATAGAGTTTAAGATACTGTTCATAATAATTGGATGCAATAGAATCCAGATTGGTAGGAGTCACCTTCGTAAGGGGTGAATCCGTCTTTTTGCACGAGGCAAGACCGATCATCAAGCCTATTCCCAGAATACTTTTCGATAAAATACTTTTCATTTTCAGAATCTTTATAAAACAAAAGTAAGTATTATTGGTAGATTCAGACCCATTGTATGAATTGATTTTAAAAAATAATATTCAAAATCCTTTTCACATTAAATCAATTTTTTATCTTTGTCTAAAACGTTTAACAATCATATTATTACAGTTCTTTTTTAAGAAAAAATGAAAGGGATTTTAAAAATTTACCATCCGGACGAAACGCTAAAATACAATATTAGAAACACTTATTGTAAAGCAGTTTACAGCAACCAGCAACATTTTTTAGAGGTTGAAATTATTACGGATGACAGTTTGGATCACGTAGATGATGATTCATTACAGTACAACTTTCCGCAGCTTTCACTTGAAGTCTTCGATTTTCCTATCGACTCTGCGGAAATAGAAGGGAAAACATTCAAAATCAATGATTCTGACGAGGACTCCTATACAGAGGTGGATCTTTTCGATGATGAAGATGCTTATGTCTATGACAATGAGCTTCTTTTCGAGAAGAATGAAGAGGATGAGCTTCAGGTGATATGGAAGGGAACCATTGATGATTTCTATACCGGATCCGATACTCCGATTCCTTTTAGACTAAAATGCGAGTTCAAACAGGATGATATAGAAGTAGACGAAGACTAAGCGCTGCTTATCATTCTTTTTAATACCAGATTTCTTTTCAAAATTTCTTTTGGAAAGAAATTTGCTGTTTATAAATCATAACAAAATTTAAGTTGTTTTTAAGCATTTTTTAAGAGAGCAATTCATAATATTCCACTACATTTGTCGTTGAAACTTTAATAAAATTCACATTTAATGCTGTTAACGGAACTTTCTCAGATTTTATTTGCACAAATCACTACCCCTGCAGTTGCCGCAGACAATTTAGAATTTTCATTCTGGAAAATCATGTTCCACGGAGGAGCCTTCGCTAAAATAGTGATGGCAATTGTATTGCTGTTGGGAATATTTTCTTTGTATCTGTTTTTTGAACGGTTTTTCTTTATTAAAAGAGTAACATCTAAAACAGACTCCAACTTCATGAATAATATTGAAGACTTTATTAAGGAAGGAAAAATAGAAGCAGCCGCAGATTATTGCAAAACACAGAACTCTCCGGAAGGAAGAATTCTTGAAAAAGGGATCTCAAGATTAGGACGCCCTGTTTCTGATATCGTAAGTGCTATGGAAGCTCAGGCGCAGGTAGAGGTTGCCAATATGGAGAAAAACCTGAACCTTCTGGCGGTGGTACCGAGTATTGCACCAATGTTAGGTCTTTTGGGAACGGTAATCGGGATGATTATTGCTTTCTTTAATCTATCGCATGCAACCGGATCTTTCTCTCCGAAAACACTTTCGGAGGGTATATATACAGCCCTGGGACAAACGGCAGTTGGTCTTGCGGTGGCAATCCCTGCCAACTTCTGTTACAATATTCTTTTGACAAGAATTGACAAGTTTGTACTGAAGGCTCAGAATATGTCTGGAGAATTTTTAGATCTTATCAATAAACCTTTATAAATCTTTCTTAAGATGAAAATTCAGAGAAGAAATAAAGCAAATCCGGAATTCAGTTTAGCAGCGATGACAGATGTTATCCTGTTGATGCTGATCTTCTTTATGATTACATCCTCTGCAGCCAATCAAAGTGCTATAGAGGTGAATCTGCCGAAAGCCGGAGCAGTTGAAGATAATATTCCCAATCCTGTTATCGTAAGTATCAAGCCGGATGGATCTTATTTTGTAGATGATAATCCTGTAAACAGAGGAGAACTGGAGCAGATCATTGCAGATAAATTAAACGGACAGACTAATAAATCTTTTACGATCAGAGCTGATGAAAATACCATGCATAAAGATGTTGTTTTTGTAATGGAAATCGCTGAAAAACACAAATTTAACATTGCTATTGCAACCGTTAAGGATAAATAAATGCTAAGAGTCATTTTTTAAGATGAGAAGCTACACCGCAAACAAAAACGAAGAAAACCGAGATCGGGTAAAGAGCGCATTGCTTTCTATCCTGATTTGGGCTGCCATTCTGCTTTTTGTTTTTTACTATAAATTAAAGCCCGAACTGGATAAAGAGCCTGAAGTAATAACCACCATGCTGGTAAACTTCGGGGATAATAGAAACGGAAACGGTGTTGAAGAGCCTGCTGAACAGCCTGGAAGTTTGGCTGCTGAAACAGAAGTGGTAACACCGGAACCCGTGGAAGTTCCTGTTCCTGAAACCAAAACAGAAATAAAGCCGGAGCCTGTAGTAAAACCTGAGCCGAAGAAAGCTGATGTGAAGGAAAAAGTTATTACTGGAAATAATTCAAAAAATACGGTTCCTAAAAAAGAGGAATCTAAAAAAGCAGAAAAAAAAGAGGCTACGAGCACAAGTACTGCTAAAAACACTAAAAAATCAGGAGCTGCTAAAGCCAATTCGAAAACCGGAAATGGTGACGGGCAAGGAAATGCAGCCATTGGTAAGTTTCTAGGAGGGAAAGGACAAAAACCAGGCGGACAGGGAGATGGAAATGGCCCCGGAAATGCTGGAGATCCATTAGGTGGAGAAGGAAACGGTGACAGTAAAGTGGGGATTGACAGAAAACTGGTAGGATATATTCCCGGCACTATGGGTAGAGGTGGGGCGCAACCGTCTCACAGCTGTACAGCCAGTGGTTCTATTACAATTGCTTATACCGTAGATAAAGCTGGAAATGTTGTTTCTGCAAGAAGATCCGGAGGTATTTCAGATCCTTGTGTATCGTCTACATCCGTTAGTTGGGTGAAGAAATATGTGAAAGCGGAGAAAGCCAATGTATCTTCCAGCGGAACTTATAAAATTACATTCTAAAAATACAAAAGCACTTTATTCAAGTGCTTTTTTTAATTCATTTATTCTATTGATGATGGGAAGAGCAAAGATTCCGCTGGTCTGTAGATACAGTTCATAGAATGTTTTTGCCTTATCCTGAAAATCTTTATTTTGTGCTTCTCTGCTTTTAAAGTAGAAAAGGTTTCCCAGCATTTCGTAATAATCTTTATGATCTCTTTCCTGTCTTTCATTAACAAGAACAATCATTTCTTCCTTGGTCATAGATGAAACTTCTGTGAAGCTCATTTTGAAGATGTCACGCATCAAAGTATCGAAATCCAGCTCTTTTTGTAATAAACTTTCTTCCGGTTTATCCAGAATCAGTTTTTCTAATGCCTGTGTCAGCTGGCGGATGAGTCTTAGTGTGAATTCTTTATCTGTAATCATAATGGGTAGTTTTGTTGCTAGTTGCTAGTTGCTAGTTGCTAGTTGCTAGTTGCTAGTTGTTTGTTGCTTGTTATTGGTTTATGTACGCCAGCTTAGCTGAACATATTTTATAAAATTATTTATTTTTCCTCCTAATAGTTTATATTGTTCAGATTTGGTTTTAAATTCTTGGCTTAATTCGGGGTAAAGTCTTGTGATTTTTGATAAGTGACATACCGTTTCATCACAACTTGCCTGAGAATAAGTGAGGAATCTGATGAAGTCTCCTTTATAGCTATTTCTTCCATAACCTTCTGCGATATTTGTAACAACTGAGTCTGCTGAGCGTCTTAATTGACTGCCAAGCTCGTATAGTTCATACTTTGGTAGTTGCAGGGACAATTGATGTGTTTCAATAAACAATTCAAAAGCAATGTTGTAAATATCAAGTTTATTATAGCTCATATATCATTTTTAGCAGTAAGAACTAGCAACCGACAAACCAGCAACTAGATTAAGCAAAGAAAAGATACGCTAAAGCAATTGAGGTGATAATACCTACTAAATCGGCCAAAAGCATGGCAATTACGGTATATCTTGTATTCTTTATAGCTACGGCACCAAAGTAGACTGCAATCACGTAAAACGTAGTATCTGAGCTTCCCTGAAGAACGGCTGCTAATTTACCCTGAAAACTGTCTGCTCCAAAAGTGGCCATCGTATCTACCATCATTCCTCTTGCTCCGGAACCGGACAAAGGCTTAATTAATGCGGTTGGAAGTCCATCTACAAATCTTGGATCCAGGTGAGCTACATTGGCTACCCATTTCATTCCATCAATAATAACATCAAAAACTCCTGAAGTTCTTAGTAAGGAAATAGCAATCAGCATTCCAACCAGGTAAGGAATAATCTTGACACAGGTTGAGAATCCTTCTTTGGCACCTTCAATAAAGGCATCAAAAACGTTAATTTTTTTATAAACGGCTCCAAGTACGATAGCAAGGAAAATAAAGAGGATAAGCCCATTACTTAATATCTTACTGAAATCATCAAGCTCATCTTTGCTCAATTGCACGAGATAAACAACCAATAACCCGATAATCGCTGAAATTCCACCCACATAAGCAATAACTACCGGGCGAAGAAGATTGATCTTCTGATATAAAGAAACGATAATCATAGCTGCCAGGGTAGCGGCGAAAGTAGCAATCATACAAGGAAGGAAGATATCAGTCGGAGTTTTGGATCCCATTGAAGCTCTGATAGCAATAATTGATACCGGAATCAGCGTCATTCCACCTGCGTGAAGACACAGGAACATAATCTGGGAATTGCTGGCGGTATCTTTATTAGGATTTAAGGTCTGGAGGCTCTCCATTGCTTTCAATCCGAATGGAGTGGCAGCATTATCTAACCCCAGAAGGTTGGCACTGAAATTCATTAGCATGTGGCCAAATGCGGGGTGGTTTTTAGGAATATCTGGAAATAGTTTAGAAAAGAATGGTTGAATCAATCTACTTAAAAGATTGATTCCGCCTGCTTTTTCTGCAATACTCATGAATCCCATAAAAAGAGTCATAATTCCAATCAATCCAATGCATATTTTTACAGCAGTTTCAGAAGTTCCGATCACTCCATCGGCTTCCTGAACACGGTAAACTTGTACATTTTGTTTTAAAGAATCTGTCTTATAGTGAATTCTGCTGTCTGCAAAATCATTTTTCTTCATCAAGCTGTCCTTTACAACAGGAGAGAGAGCACTCATGGGCTGAGCTGTGATCTTAACTGTATCGCCGCCTTTCCCAACCACCATGTCATTGAAAATGGTTTTGTAATGACTTGACGAAATGTATTTTATACTGGCAATGGCAATGGCAATGATAATGAATGCCGACCAAATTCTGCTGAGAACCATTCGATTGATTTAATTGTTTAAACTTATCAAAAATACTTTAAACTGCAAAAGTCACAAAAGAATTAAACTACTAAGTTTATAGAAAGTTTCAGTCATGTGGTTGAAAAAGCATTTAATCTTTTGAAAATCTGTGATTTCAGCCTTTTGTATGCTGATTTATTTTAACGCTTGTTCGCTAAGATTTTATTTGAAGTAAAAATTTTACGATCGCAGCGGCGTTAGCATTCAGCGGGGTGTATTGATGGAGTCCTTTGCTGAACGAAGTGCCTTTGCGGCTGAAAAATATGCATAAAGCTTTTAACTTCTTTGCGTATTCCTTGCGTTTGAAATAAAAAACTATTCTTCCAGATAAACAAGATGCCCCTCAAAGTCGTCATCTAAGCTCTTTAAGACTTTAGCATCATCCATCTTTTTTACTAATCCTTCTACAAAAAAACTTTTTTCGAAGAATTGGCGGTGGATTCCGGGTAATAATTCCATGAAATAATCCATTCCTAACTTATTGTTATGAAGGTCCATTTTGGTTTCCAACGGTTGGTTGGGAAACAATTCTTCGTGGAGATCTGTCATTCTTTTACAGAAATCCAGTGCTTTTTTAGGAGAAGAAACTTTGCTGCAATACATCATGATAAAACAGCACCAAAGAGCGTGTCTGAAAGCGTTTCCTATGCCATTGTTTGACGCTGTTTCGGGGAATTTTGCCTGAGCGATAGTAAAGGCTTTAACTGTTGCATGAAAGCTGAGTATCGCAAAAAGAGGATGGGGAAGAACAAGGGATAAGAGACGCATAATCTTCTTAAAACTCATACTCCTGATGGTGTTGAAAAATATCTTAAAAGTCCTCATAAATAAAAATCTCTCCCCAATTAGAGAGAGATTGTATTGTTTTTGTTACAGAAACTATGCTTTTGCTGCTAATAAATTAACCGTTTTAGCAACAGTATCCTGAATTTCAGTTCTTTTTACAATGAAGTCAACAAATCCTTTTTCCTGTAGGAATTCAGAGGTCTGGAATCCTTCCGGTAAATCTCTACCGATTGTTTCACGGATTACTCTTGGTCCTGCAAAACCGATTAGTGCTCCAGGTTCAGCCATGATGATGTCAGCGGTCATCGCAAAAGATGCTGTAATTCCCCCAAAAGTTGGGTCGCAAAGGTAAGCGATGTATAAAAGACCCGCTTCTGAAAGCTGAGCCAATTTAGCCTGTACCTTAGCCAATTGCATCAAAGAATAAGTCGCTTCCTGCATTCTTGCACCTCCGGACTGACAAATAATCATATACGGAAGTTTGTGTTCGATACAGTAATCTACAGCTCTTCTGATTTTTTCACCCATTACAGAACCTAAAGATCCCCCAATAAAAGCGAAATCCATACAGGAAACTACCATTTCAGTTCCTTTTACAGTTCCTACAGCGTTTCTGATAGAATCTGTAAGTTTTGTTTTTGCTTTTACTTCTTTTAAACGGTCTTTATAAGGTTTTGTATCCTTGAAGTTTAAGATATCAATACTTTCAACGTTGGCATCCAGTTCGGTAAATTTACCTCCGTCAAAAAGGATGTCAAAAAATTCCGCACTTCCTATTCTTACATGAAACCCGTCTTCAGGAGAAACATAGCTATTTCTCTTTAATTCATCATGTTCCACAACTTTTCCAGATGGAGTCTGATGCCATAGACCTTTGGGAACGTCCTTTTTCTCATCAGTAGAGGTGGTAATGTTTTTTGCTTTTCTTTTAAACCAGTCGAATGCCATTTTTAATTGTATTAATGTATAAATGTAAAATGTATCAATGTAAATACACTCTTCTATGAATGCTTTTTACATTGATACAAATGTACAGTTCTTATTTTAAAGTATTTACGTTATTTAAATCTTCAAATGCTTGTACCAATCTTGTAGAGAAAGTATCCTCACCTTTTCTTACCCAAACTCTTGGGTCATAGAATTTTTTGTTAGGTTTTTCTTCTCCTTCAGGGTTTCCGATTTGAGTTCTTAAATAATCAACATTGTTAACCATATAATCTCTAATGCCTTCTGTATATGCAAACTGAAGGTCAGTATCGATATTCATTTTGATTACTCCATAGTCAATTGCCTCTCTGATTTCTTCCAAAGTAGATCCTGAACCTCCGTGGAATACAAAGTTAATTGGCTTATCAGCGGTTCCGAATTTCTCCTGAACATATTTCTGAGAGTTGTCAAGGATTTTTGGAGTAAGAACCACGTTTCCTGGCTTGTAAACTCCATGTACGTTACCGAATGCTGCAGCAATAGTAAAGTTATCAGAAATAGCTTTTAATTTTTCATAAGTATAAGCTACATCTTCAGGTTGAGTATATAATTTAGAGTTATCAACGTCTGAGTTGTCAACACCATCTTCTTCACCACCAGTTACTCCGATTTCTACTTCAAGAGTCATCTGAAGTTTTGCCATTCTTTCGAAATATTTAGCTGAAGTTTCAAGGTTTTCTTCTAAAGATTCTTCAGAAAGGTCTAGCATGTGAGATGAGTAAAGAGATTTCCCTGTCTGCTTGAAGAATTCTTCGTTAGCGTCCATTAATCCATCAATCCAAGGTAATAATTTTTTTGCACAGTGGTCTGTATGAAGAATTACAGTTGCTCCGTAAGCTTCTGCAAGAGTGTGAATGTGTTTTGCTCCAGCAATAGCTCCTAAGATTGCAGACTTTTGTCCGTCATTGCTTAATCCTTTCCCTGCATTGAAAGCAGCTCCACCATTTGAAAACTGAATAATTACAGGAGAGTTTAATTTCGCTGCAGTTTCCATTGTAGCGTTTACGTTGCTTGATCCAATTACGTTTACTGCAGGCAATGCAAATTTGTTTTCTTTAGCATACTGAAAGATATCAGTAACTAACTGACCTGTGGCAACTCCTGCCGGAAAAATTCTGCTCATGTTTTACTTTTTATTATAAATTTATTAGGTGTTTAATTTCGTGTAAAGGTAATGATTTTTAAGCAATCACTAATTTCTTTTGTCGCGTCCCCAAAGTAGCTTCTGACGGATGGTTTCGTAAAAGCTCAAATTGTTGGGCTGTACCAGAAGAAGCTGAAAGCCTGCTTTCCTGATGATGATTTCCTTATCGGTTTCAATATGAATCAGTCTGGAGTCTAAAGACAATGAATATTGTGGTACTCTGCTTTCTACTCTGAACTTGATTTCCACTTTGTCATTTACTACTAAGGGTCTTACATTCAGATTGTGAGGAGCAATAGGAGTGATGACGAAATTTTCGTTATTCGGAGAAATGATAGGTCCGCCACAACTTAAAGAATAAGCGGTAGATCCGGTAGGAGTGGAGATAATTACCCCGTCACCCCAGAATACATTCAAAAACTCATTATTAATATAAGAGTCTACGGTAATCATGGAAGTTGTTTCCTTTCTTGAAACAGTTACATCGTTTAAGGCATAAGGAAAAAAACCTTCCAGATTGGGGGAAACCACTTCAATCACCGAACGGCGGCTTGTTTTTACATCTCCTTTTAAGATAGAATCCAGTTCTTTAAAAACTTCTTCTTTGGTGAAAAAGGCAAGAAATCCTAATCTTCCGGTATTTACACCTACTACTGGGATTTCAAGATCTTCAATGAAAGTTAGTGAATTTACAATGGTTCCGTCTCCACCGAAAGTGAAGAAAAGATCTACTTCCTTATCTAAAAGGTCCTGTTTGTTGTTGAATGTTTCGAATATTTTCGAAAACTGAAGTGCTTCAGCCATTTCATCGTACAGAACAGATTTTACACCTCTGGTTTCAAGTTCAGAGATAAACTTGCTTAAATATAAAAAAGTATCAAGATCTTTTTTCTGAGAATATATGGCTGCCTTCATGTTATATTTCTATAAATTTTTGGAAAAAACCGAATCGGTCTTTAAACAAATCGGATTTCTCATCAGAATAGTACTTTTCAACGATTCTGTAGTCGTACCGGTCAAAAGTTGAGTCTATCGAGGCTAGATTTTCATTGCTGATCTTGATGGTAATGTGAATTACCTCATCAGACATAAAGCTAATGAACCCACCATAAAATTTCGAATTATTGCTTTCTACAATATTGGCAATTTCCGTCATTGAGTATTTTCTGGCAGGGATTTCTACCGTAAGAATAGCTCCTGATTCTGAAAATAATGGATAACGGGAAAGATCCTGAAAAATATCGTCACAGGTAATATAGCCTAAATACTTTTCATTCTTATTAATCACGGGGATTACATTAGAATTGAATGTATAAAACAGACGGATACTATCCATGATATTATTATCATCCAGAATGGCAAATCGTTCGATCTGATGCTCAAGTTCCTTCAAAGTTCCAGCATCTTCTTCGTACAAAAAGTCCATGGCAAGGGCTCCGTAAAAGTGATGCGATTTTTTGATGAAAATATGAGAATATCCGAAGTCCTCCAATATATTTCTTGCCGACTCTATAGAGTCCGACAAGCTAAAACATGGGAAATCTTTTGAGATATAGTCCTTGATAAACATTGTGCTAATTTATAAAAAATTAAACGAAACTGTTTCTGAAAACACGACTTTTTTTAAGTTAAAACAAAAAAAGTGCCGTTAAAATTTGTTTGTAAAAAAAAAAAAAGTACCTTTGTCGCCTTTCATTTTTACTTTTTATTAGATTTATTTCAAACTGCACTGTCTACTAATGACATATGCAGTTTTTTTATTTTAGGGCCTTTGCAAACTCCCACATCACAATTCCGCCACATACACTTACATTAAGAGAATGCTTGGTTCCGAGCTGTGGAACTTCTAAGAATACATCAATATTAGGCAGTACCTCATCACCGATTCCTTCTACTTCGTTTCCTAAAATTAAAGCATATTTTTTTGACTTATCAATAGTGAAATCAGTAATCATTTGACTGCCAGTAGTCTGTTCAATTCCTATGATTTCATATCCTTTGCTTTTTAGCTCTGAAATAGCATTGTTGGTATCCTCTTCATGGGACCAGTCTACGCTTTCCGTTGCTCCTAATGCCGCTTTATGGATTTCACGGTGAGGCGGTTGTGGGGTAATTCCACAAAGAATTATTTTTTCAATTAAAAAGGCGTCTGCTGTTCGGAAGGCTGCACCTACATTGTGCATACTTCTGATATTATCTAAAATGATGACCAACGGAATTTTTTCAACTTTCTTAAATGTTTCTACATCTATTCTGTTTAGTTCCTCCAGTTTTAGTTTCTGTACCAATTGTATTATTTTGTTGAGATTAATTTTCTGTCTTTACGGTAATGACCTCTATTACCATTCCATTTGTTGCTGACAATTTTTTTCACACTGTAATCTGATGGATATAATACCTTGCTGTTTATCTATCTGTTTTAATAATCACAAGATAATAATAGCAGAAGGAGAAAAATTATTTCTGGCTATTTTATTTCAAAAATAGTAAAATACTTATACTTTAACTCAAAATTTTCGATTAAAAATTAATTCATTTTATTTCTCCTTATTTTTCATTTTTTGCTCATTATCTGATGAACATTCTTCTCAATATTTTGGGCTATGGTTTCCATTGGAATATCATTCTCGTCATTGTTGAAAGGATCTTCAATCTCTTCAGCAATCATTTCAAGACTCATCAGTACATAATACACGAAAACAGTAAGTGGTATCATGAAAAGTCCAATAGTAATAACATAAGCAATAGGAAGAGCAAGTACATAGAGGATAATGAACTTTTTGATAAATGAAGAATAAGAATAGGGAATAGGAGTATTTTTAATTCGTTCACATCCACCACAGACCTCCAAAAATCCTGAAAGTTGAGTATCTAAATACAACATTTCAACCTCTGAAATCTTGCCTTCTTTTTTGAGCTGATTCAGTTTATGACTTAGAAGGATGATAATTTCACTTGGACCGTGATTTTTTAAAGATTTTTCAATTTCTGAATAATCCTCGTCTAAGGCCAGACGGGTAGATTCTTTAGATAGATGTTTGGCTAAGAAGTGAGGGAAATATTTTAAATACCTTGAAATCTGTTCCGAGTCCTGGCGGTTGTCTCCAAGGATGGTATTGATTTTTATGGCGAAGTTTCGGGTGTCATTCACCAGTTTTCCCCATATTTTTCTTCCTTCCCACCATCTGTCATATGCAGTATTGGTTCTGAAAACCAATAGAAGGGAAAGTACAAATCCCAATAAGGAATGGATCATTCCCACATTGCTGATTCCTGATTTTGTGGTAAGATGAAAGTATTCCACTTCTAAATACTGAATTCCCCAGGAGTATAATCCTACCATAATCATACTTGGAAAAAGAATTTTCAGGGTATCACTTTTGTGTAAACTGAAAAGGATCTTAAGGAAATGCTTCGTGTTGTAAACTCTCATAAATTCGCTTAATACTACAAATATAATTTTTTCAGAATAAAGTAGGAAGTCTGAAGCTGGAAGAAGGACGTTATTGATGCCGAAGAGGAAGTTTAGGTTTTCCATAACAACTTTTTATAAAATGACGTATAGAAGTTTACAGACAAATAGTAACCTCCAGCCTCCCTCTTCCTGCTTCCAACTCATTCATCTTAATTTTCGCAGTTTTCAAAAAAACACTATTTTTATTTCACATTAAATACAAAATACATGATCCTCGAAAACGTAGATGTAGTCAATGATATCAGTAAGGAAGATTTTCAGAAGAATTACTTCAAAAAGCAAAAGCCTCTTTTAATCAAGAATTTTGCAAGCCGGTGGGAAGCTTTTGACAAATGGAATCTTGCCTATATCCGTGAAAAGGCGGGTGATCAGGAAGTTCCTTTGTATGATAATAAACCGGCTGATGCAGCTAAGAGCTCTGATGCACCGGTAGCCAACATGAAGATGAAGGATTATATTGATACCATAAAAAGTAAGCCTTCAGATCTTAGAATTTTCTTCTATATTATTACAGACAGGCTTCCTGAATTGCTTAAAAATTTCACTTATCCTGATTTGGGAATGAAGTTTTTCAAAAGGCTTCCTACTTTGTTCTTTGGAGGGAGTGAAGCTCATGTACTAATGCATTATGATGTGGATTTGGGTGACTTTATGCACATTCATTTCGAGGGAAAAAAGAGAATTCTGTTATTCGATCAAAAACAGTCTCCATTTTTGTACAAAGTTCCATTATCCGTTCATACCATCTATAATGTAGATTATGAGAATCCAGATTATGAAAAGTTTCCGGCATTGAAATATGCAAAAGGCTACGAAATCTTTATGGAACATGGGGATGCTCTTTTTATTCCGGGAGCTTTTTGGCACTTCAACAGATATCTAGAACCTGGGTTTTCACTATCATTGAGAACCCTTCCCAATAAACCGGATGTTTTTGCCAATATGTTGTATCATGTCTTTATTATGAGGTATACAGATAAGATTATGCGTAAGCTGTTTAAAGCTAAGTGGGTGGATTACAAACAAAAATGGGCTTATAAAAAAAGTTCAGAGGCTTTGGAGAAGCATTTGGGGAAGAGATAGACGGGAGAAGGAGACGGGAAGATGGAAGTTATTAACGTCCAAAAAGTAAGGTTGAGTCTTTTATAAAGATTACTTACCCAACATTTTATAGAATGCAGGATAGAAGTTTACAGGCCAGTAGTAACTTCCAGCTTCCTTCTTCTGGCTTCCAGTCCTTATTTATTAATCAACCCGAAAATCTTGGCATCCACGAACTTTCCTTTTTCAAAAAAGTAATCCCTAAGCGTTCCTTCTTCCTGAAAAGTTAAAGATGTCAGAAGTTTTTCGGAGGAAATATTAGCAGGATCAATAAAGGCATCCACACGATGTAATCTCATAGTCTCAAAACCAAATGTCAGGATGGGAAGAATAGCTTCTTTCATATAAGATTGTCTCCAGAAAAGAGGATTAAGTTCATATCCAATTTCAGCTTTGAAATGCTCTCTGTACCAGTTATGATAACCGCAAGTACCAATCACTTTACCATCAGATTTCAGTTGTAAAGCCCAACGGAATCCTTTTCCCTTCTCAAATTCACTGTTGAAATGCTGAATAATTTGTTGTGCGTCTTCAATCGATTGGAAGGCTTGAAGATCATAATATTCCATAACTTCTTCCAGAGAAAAATATTCAAACAGATCTTGGGTATCATTAAGGGTAAGCTGGCGCAGAATAAGTCTTTCAGTTTCTAAAACAGGAAATTTCATGAAGGTGATTTTATTGTGAAAATACAATTATTTCCTGATAGGGAAAAGTTATTCGGGGATAACCATGAAACAATTCTGTAACCCTGGATTTATTTTTTTAAATTTGGGGCTCATTTTTTACTATGGCAAAATCGAAGAAGGAAACCCCGTTAATGACTCAATATAATACCATCAAGGGAAAATACCCTGATGCGCTTTTACTTTTCAGGGTAGGGGACTTTTATGAAACTTTTGGGCAGGATGCCGTGAAGACCTCACAGATATTGGGTATTGTTCTTACGAAAAGGAATAACGGAGAAGGAAGTGTAGAATTAGCCGGATTTCCACATCATTCAATAGATTCTTATCTTCCAAAATTGGTAAGAGCCGGAATGAGGGTTGCTATCTGCGATCAGCTGGAAGACCCTAAAATGGTGAAAGGGATTGTAAAAAGAGGCGTTACAGAACTGGTGACCCCCGGGGTAACCTTTAATGATCAGGTTTTAAATTCCAAGAAAAATAACTTCCTGCTTTCTCTGCATAAGGAAAAAGAGAAATATGGAATTGCTTTAGTAGACATTTCTACCGGAGAGTTTTTGGTAAGCGAGGGTAATCTTGAAAAGTTACTGCATATTGTTAATACTTTCGATCCGAGTGAAATCATTTTCCAGAGAAGTGTACAGATTCCGGAGCAGATTAAGAATAAAAATGCCTTTAAACTTGAAGACTGGGCTTTTCAATACAATTTTGCTTACGAAAAATTAACCAGTCATTTTAAAACCAACTCTTTAAAAGGGTTTGGGGTAGAAACCCTTCCGTTAGCGATTACAGCAGCCGGCGCTATTTTTGCCTATCTGGTAGAAGATACTCATCACAACCTGCTTTCTCATATCACAAAACTTCAGATTATTCCTCAGGAAGATTATCTGATGATGGATAATTTTACCTTAAGAAATCTTGAGATTGTTTACCCAAGTAACCCACAAGGGAAATCATTGTTGGATATTATTGATAAAACCTCCACTCCAATGGGAGGTAGATTACTGAGAAGAAGAATTATTCTTCCTTTAAAATCGGTAGATGAAATTTCCAGAAGACTTTCCCTGATTGATTTCTTAAACGAAAACGATCATCTTAAATATGAAATAGGACAACTATTAAAATCAATTTCTGATCTGGACCGATTGATGGGGAAATTGGCTGCAGAGAAAATATCCCCTAAAGAATTGGGCTATCTGCGTCAGAGTCTGATTAATATTCATAAAATCAAAGCTTTATTGCATCCACATGCAGACGTGTTGGCTTGGCTAGAATCGTTATTTGATCTTGAAGAACTGATTAAATTCCTACAAAATCATCTTAATGAAGAGCTTCCCGTAAGTATTGCCAAAGGAAACGTTATTCAGAATGGAGTTTCTGAGGAATTGGACAGGTTGAGAAATCTTCAGAACAAAGGCCGTGGATTCCTGGATGAAATGTGCCAGAGAGAAATCGAAAGGACAGGTATTACGAGCCTTAAAATTGATTTTAATAACGTTTTCGGATACTATATTGAAGTCCGAAATACCCATAAAGATAAAGTTCCGGATGAATGGGTGAGAAAACAGACCCTTGTGAATGCCGAGCGATATATCACAGAAGAATTAAAGGAATATGAAAACCAAATTCTGGGCGCCGAAGAAAAGATAAGTGTTCTGGAAACTCAGCTGTACAGAAATGTATGTGCTGAAACCATGGTGTATATCGATCAGATTCAAGGGAATTCCAATATTATTGCACAGATTGATGTTGCAGCCGGGTTATCTGAACTAGCTGTTTCAGAAAGCTATACCAAACCTATTCTGAATAATGGTTATGCTATTGACCTAAAAGAAGCAAGACATCCGATCATTGAAAATGCTCTTCCACTAGGAGAAAAATATATTCCGAATGATATCTTCCTGGATAAAGACTCCCAGCAGATTATCATGGTGACAGGGCCTAACATGGCCGGTAAATCGGCAATTCTGCGTCAGACGGCTATCGTATGTCTTTTGGCTCAGATCGGAAGTTTTGTACCTGCTAAACATGCGGAGATTGGACTGTTGGACAAAATCTTTACAAGGGTAGGAGCAACGGATAATATTTCTGCAGGAGAATCTACTTTCATGGTGGAAATGAATGAAGCCGCCAATATCCTGAATAATATTTCAGAACGGAGCCTTATCCTTCTGGATGAAATTGGACGTGGTACTTCTACGTATGACGGAGTTTCTATTGCATGGGCTATTGCAGAATATCTTCATCAGCATGCTACACAGGCGAAGACTTTATTTGCCACGCATTATCATGAACTGAATGAAATGACGGTAAATTTTGAGAGAGTAAAAAACTTCCACGTTTCCATTCAGGAAAATAAAGGAAATATTATCTTCATGAGAAAACTGGTTCCTGGTGGCAGTGAGCATAGCTTCGGTATTCATGTGGCCAAACTGGCTGGTATGCCTGCTAAAGTAATTAACAGAGCCAATGAGATCCTTAAAACGCTTGAGGCAAGCAGAACTCAAGATGGAGGAACTTCGGAGAATATTAAAAGGGTAACTGAAGAAAACATGCAGCTTTCCTTTTTCCAGCTGGATGATCCGGTGCTGGAGAATATCAGGGAAGAGCTTACCAAAATAGATATCAATACCTTAACACCCATTGAAGCTTTGATGAAGCTCAACGCCATAAAAAAAATGATTGGAGGATAATCCAATCATTTTTCTTTTTCTAATTTAGAATGCTGATTAACAGCAATATCCGTCTTTACCTCTTGGGCCGATGATAAGGAAATGGCTTACCCCTCTGAGTTTACAGGTTCCTTCTGCACAGTTGGCTGCACCACCGTTGATTTCCTTAAGCTCAGCTTTTGTGAGTTTCTTTTTTTGAATGACTGCTTTTTTCATATCTTTTTAATTGGGTATCAATCTGTAATTAACAACAAGGTCCATCCTGAATTCCATAAACTCCATATAATTCTTCTCCGGTATTTCGGTCTGTACAGTTAATTACCCTCGGGCAGATAGGGCCTGCTCCGTTAATTATTTTCAGTTCACTCTTGGTGAGTTTCTTTTTCTGAATGTTTGATTTTTTCATAATAATTTAGTTTGGTTGTACTCAAATATACAAATTATTCAAATAACTCTATGAGTTGTGAAAAACTGTATCTGTGTAAGCTTATAAAAAAAAGAGAGCCTAAAGCTCTCTCATATATTTTATAAATGGTTGTATTCATACGTACGAACCTCACTGCTGGTTATATTGTTACCTGTCTTGTCATAATAAGTTCTGACATTTCTGGTAGGGTAGTCACTCGTATTATAATCGTAAGTGGATTTAAATATACCCCATCCGGCACCTCCATATACATCATTAAAATTGAGTTTTTGATTATAGTTTAAAACATTATGGACTGATCCATTTTCGTCTTCAGTATCAATAATTTTTAAATATCCTGTTATATTTTTATAAGGAGAATTTTTGGTATCATACACAATGGGTTGTAAGCTGCCTGTTGCAGCATAAAATCCAGTAGTACCAGAAATAGGAACGGATGCCGTTTCTGTCCAACTGTTTAGAGAGCCATCGGAGTTTAATATCGCATTTTTAGTTCCGGTGGTTACTGCAGAAGACATTGTAGAGCTTCTTTTGTAAGTTATTTTTACAGCAGTATTGGAAGTATAAGTATAATTAGCTTCATCTGTTGAGGTATCACCTGATGTTAAGCTATGCTGAATAGTTACTTTTTTAATCAGTCTACCGCTTCCGTCATAAGTATAATTTATTTTGAAAGTTGAACTTCCACCTGTGGCGATTTCTTCCGTAATTAAATCCCCGGTATAGGTATAAGTGGAAACTTCATTGGTATTAATGTTTTTAACCTGAGAGATTTTTGATCCGTTATAGCTAAATACGGAGGTCTCTCCATCTAGGTTTAATTTGGCGATTAAAACAGGGGTATTGGGAGTATTGTTTCCGTTGTTATTCCCATTATTATTAGGTGATGAAGTATCATCATTGCTGCTTGAGCAAGAAGCCAAAAATAAAATTGGCAGAAGCAAATAAGCTTTTTTCATGGTTTTTTTATTAAAAGTCTGTAAAAATATTAAAAAATCTATTGTAACTGAAAACAAAATCAATTTATCAATCAATAAATCTAAAAAAGATAGTTTAAAAGCCTTATTTGTTTTGTAGTAAATTGATTTACATTATTTTATTAAATTTGAATATGAAGAATCTATTAAGAATCCTAGCCATATTTCTATTCAGTATCGTGTGTAAAGCTCAGTATGCAAATGTTCCCGTTTTAAAATACGAAGACCTGGAAGAGAAAATCCAATTGGAGAAAGATAAGTTTCTGGTTGTTAATTTTTGGGCCACTATCTGCGCCCCCTGTGTGAAAGAACTTCCTCACTTTATAGAAATCAGTAATCAATATGCCGATAACTCTAAGTTTAAGATGATTCTGGTTTCATTAGACAGGCTGATGGATAAAGAAAAGGTTTTAAAATTTATTAAAAATAAAAATCTGACGGCTGAAGTTGTTCTTCTAGATGATATTAAAAGAATGAATACCTGGATTCCAAGGTTTGATAAAGAATGGGACGGAAATATTCCGGTAACGATTTTTTATAAAAACGGAGAGAAAGTACATTTCAATGATGGAGAAATGAGCAAGGAAGATTTGGAAAAGACAATTACTGAAAATTTACAATAAATTATTGATTATGAAAAATATAAAAACTTTAATAGCAGCTTTCATTGCTGGACTAGGTTTGTTAAGTTTCACGGCTATGAACCATGATAAAAATGAGCCTCAAAAAGAGACTATTTCAGCAGTAAAAGGCTATGAAGTGGGGGATGAAGCCACAGATTTTAAACTTAAAAACATTGATGGGAAAATGGTTTCTCTAAGTGATTTTAAAACAGCTAAGGGCTTCATTGTAATCTTTACCTGCAACCATTGCCCGTATGCCAAGAAATATGAAGACAGAATCATTGAGCTGGATAAAAAATATAAAAGTCAGGGATATCCGGTGATTGCCATTAATCCAAATGATTCGAATGTGCAGCCGGAAGATGGGTACCAACAGATGATAGAAAGGGCGAAACAGAAAGGGTTTACTTTCCCATATTTGGTAGATGAGGGACAAAAAATTTATCCACAGTACGGAGCGACAAAAACGCCACATGTTTTTGTGCTGCAAAAGGAAAACGGGAAGAATATTGTAAAATATATTGGAGCTATTGATAACAATTATGATAACCCGAACGATGTGTCAGAGTATTATGCTCAGGATGCCGTAAATAACTTGATAAAGGGAGAATCGGTGAAAATGACAAAAACTGTTGCGATTGGATGTACAATCAAAGTCAAGAAATAATATATTTGTCAGATTAAAAATCGGGGTTCTTTAGAATGCCGATTTTTTATGCGTAAACTTTAAAAAACATCAACATGAAATTCCAATTTAGTCTGAAATATCTGCTTGTCTCCATTTTTATTTTCCTTATTGAAGTCCTTATTGCTACGAAATTGAAGGATATTTTCTTTGTAAGAGCTTATTTAGGAGACGTTATTGTTGTTATACTTCTGTATACTTTAGTAAAAAGCTTTTTCAGGGTAAATAGTGAAAAACTTATTTTGGGAATTTTAGTTTTTTCCTGTTTTGTAGAGTTTGCCCAGTATTTCAATATTGCAGAAAAACTAGGCTTCCGTCCTGGAAGCCTGATGTATATTGTGATTGGAAACTCTTTCTCGTGGATTGATATTCTGTGCTATGCTGTAGGTTGTTTATTACTCTATCTGTTTGTAAAGATGACAAAAGATGAAAGTTTAACCTCAACATCCGCTTCCTAACCTCAGCTATCTTCCAAAACTGTCATATTTATCTTCAGCATATTTAATGAATCGGTTCAGTAGGGCTACATTATCCTTTTCCATAGGAGAAAGTTCGTGATCTACATTATTGGAAACCGGAATATACCAGTCTGTTTGCTCGAAAAAATCTCTGTATGTTTCTTTTTTAAAGGAATAACCATGTCTTGCAAATACGGAGTTTTTGATAATCTCAAGATCCAGTTTTCTCAGATTTTTAATGTCTTTTTCGTTGAGTTTTTGTTTGGAGGCATTCAGTTTAAAGACCGCATCAGAAGCAACCCGGTTCTTGGATGTTGTATAGCTTTCGGTTTTTCCATCGCTATCTGTATACTTTTCAACAAAATCTTTAGGATTGTTCCAGTCTACCAGATTTGAATCCGGATCAAGCATAAAGTTGGGGTTGTAGACAAAGTCTTTTTTGATGAGTTTAAGGGATTTCAGAGGGGCTTTTACTGCTTTTTTGTTGAAAGCATTCCATTTTCCTGTTAAACTGTCTCCATTCAGTTTAATCTCAAATCTGCCATCTGTTTTATCGTTTCCGGGTTCATCCAGAACAAAAGATTTTGAGGTTTCATTAAAAACGCCTCTTATGGGACGCTGATTTCCGTTCACAATGCTTTGTCCATAAACACTGTCTTGGGTAATTCTGTTGATTTTTATAGAGATTTTTTTGTAAACATTCTCGTCATATTCAGAGCCGTCTACGTCATCAACTATTTTTTCCATACCTGCAAAATCACCTGTGTAAACGCCATAATATTCTTTATGAACTTCAGGAATCACAACAGAATCTTTTTTTGCGGTTAGGGAATCTTTGTTGGATTCATTTATTTTTCCGTCTTTTTTACAGCTTAGCAGGGAAATTGTAAGCAGTGACATCAGTGTGTAATGTAAAGTTTTCATATCTGTTTTTTTGTAATTAAGTATTCGATGATAAGGATATTGGGAATCCAGCCCAGCCACGCAATGATTTGGTAAACGTCCATGGGATTGGGATGAAATAAATATACAATAATAACTTTCCACATTCGCAATGTGATGGCTGATAATGTAAAAGCAAAACTCCGCCACATCCATTGCTTGTGCTCTTTAAATCTTTTTTGCCTGGCCAGCTGATAAGCTTTGAAAGTGGAAAACCACCATAAAAAGCCCAGCATAACAAATGAAATCTTTGAGAGAAGCCCGCCATTGGCGAAAAATCCCATGTAAATTCCTGAAGGTGCGGCTAAAAGCAAAATGAGAAAAATATATACTTTTCCCATATTTCTGTGGAAGCTTTTCAGCCCGAAGTCTTTCCGGATAATGGCCAGAAACCCTGAAAGAAGCACAAAAATGCTGGTGTACACGTGAGTGTAGAAAAAATAAAGATATTCCGGCCTCTGTTCCACTTCAGTCTGTTTAATCATCAGGAAACTGATGTTGGGGTCCAAGGGAATATACTCCAGTGTTATTTTCAGCATCAGCCAAAAGAAATAGACAAATCCTAGAATAAGAAGGATTTTGAAAAATGTGATATTTCTTTTGGCTGAAAGCATTCTTTTTTAATCAAAATTAATAACGAAAGGGAGATTATACCAGCTTAATACAGGTGTTCCTTTGTATTCTTCCGGTTTCCATTTCTTCCGCATAGAGGTAAGAACTCTTTCTATTTCTTTATTGAAATCCTCATTATCTCCTGTTACAGAGACCTTTTCTATTTCTCCTACAACATTCACCGCAAACCTTGCGTTGGCTTTTATCTTTCCTTTTATACCTTTTATTTTATTTGTCTTTATTTTTCCAGCTGCTTCCTGCATAAATGCGCCTATTCCACCGGGATATTCTGCCGGCTTACGGGCTTCCGGGATAAAATGATCTCTGGAGTGATCCTGAGTTGGAGGAGTTTCTGTTTTATTTACTTGAGAAAAGCATAAGGTAAACCCAAATGAAAATAATAGAAATAGTAATTTTTTCATGTGTTATTGTTTTTATTCTGAATGATTTTTATAGAGTATTCAAATCCTGTGCAATCAGCCAGCCTTCACTCCAGCATGCCTGAAAATTGAAGCCTCCGGTTACTGCATCTATATTTAAAACTTCCCCTGCAATATAAAAATTAGGTAGAATTTTAGATGACATGTTTTTAAAGTTAATTTCCTTTAAATCAATGCCTCCGGCCGTTACAAACTCATCTTTAAATGTAGATTTTCCGGTCACCTGAAACTTTTTCTTACAAAGGGCTTCAAGAATTTTTTGCATTTCTTTTCCTGAAATATTAGCGACCTGTTTATTAAGATCCACTTTTGAAATATCTAAAATTTTCTGCCAGAATCTGTTCGTGATATCAAAGATTTTTGATTGCCCAATGGTCTTTTTAGGGTTGCTTTGTTTGAAATTTTGGAAAATGTCTTCTGCATCATTCATATCGATGGAAACAAAATTAACTTCAATTTCAAAATTGTATTTAAGTTTAGCAAGACTTATGGCTTCCCATGCTGAAATCTTCAGAACAGCAGGTCCGGAAAGTCCCCAGTGGGTAATTAAAAGAGGTCCGCTTTCCTCTGTTTTTAGCTTAGGAATTGAAATCCCTGCATTTTCAAAACTGGTTCCCGGAAGATCTTTTAAAAGGTCATCCTTAATATTAAAAGTAAAAAGAGAAGGAACAAGGTCTATAATCTTATGTCCCAGATTTTCAACAATTTTCAACGATTTTGGAGAACTTCCGGTAGTATACACAATATAATCTGCCTCAAAATCCCCGGAATTGGTTTTTACAAGATATTTTTCATCCTGTTTTTCAATCTCTTTTACACTGCATTTTGTTTGTACCACCACATTTTTCTTTTGAACTTCATTCAAAAAAGTATTGATGATGGTTTGTGAAGAGTTACTCTCAGGAAAAGTTCTGTTGTCATTTTCAATTTTCAATGGAACATTTCGTTGATTGAACCATTCCATAGTATCTCCCGGCTGGAATTTTGAGAATACACTGAGTAATTCCTTATTTCCGCGAGGGTAGAACTGTACCAGTTCTCTTGGATCAAAGCAGGCGTGGGTCACATTACACCGCCCACCTCCGGAAATTTTAACTTTCTGAAGGACATCCGAGTTCTGTTCTAAAATCGTAATCTTATATTTCTTTTCGTCTAGATTAGATGCGCAGAAAAAGCCTGCAGCACCACCTCCGATAATGATGATCTGTTTCATGTATATGTAATCCTATGCTGAAGATTATTTTTTCAAAAGTACAATTTTTATAAACCATCTTATTTGAGTATTTTTGAAGATTATAATTTTTTATTATACCAAAAACGATTTCAGTATGATTTTCTACCATAAATTTGAAGTGCGTTGGAGCGATCTTGATGCCAACAAGCACTTAGCCAATTCATCATATGTACAATATTGTGCGCAAGCCAGAATGGCTTTTATGACCAAGGAAAAAATGGGAGTTACCCAATTAAGCAGATGGGGAATAGGTCCTGTTATTCTGCATGAAAGATATTCTTTCTTTAAAGAGATCTACGCGGATCAGATTGTGATTGTAAGTGTAGAAATTGACGGATGTTCTGATGATTCTTCCATCTACCGTTTCGTTCACAAATTCTATACTCCGGATGGTGTACACTGTGCTACTTCTGAAGCAACAGGAGTTTGGATCGATATGATGCTAAGAAAAATGACCACTCCACCAGATGATGTAGTGGAAGCCATGAATAAATACAAAAGCCCGGAAACAGTAGTGTTATCAAAGGAAGATTTTAAAAAGCTTCCTTTCCATCCTCACAATATTGATCCGGCAGAAATTAATCTATAAATGATGAATGATAATTGATGTTCTGAGTAGCGTTAGAAATATGGTTATCAATTATCACATATCAGTTATCATTGATAAATAAAATTTTATGTTTGAAGATAAATCACAGGAGCTGACGCCCATTTCAAAATTAGGAGAATTCGGTCTTATTAAGCATTTAACAGAACATTTTCCTCTATCCAATGAATCTTCGGAGCTTGGAGTAGGAGATGATGCGGCAGTGATTAATCCTGGCAATAAAAAAGTAGTTCTTACCACAGATGTTCTGGCAGAAGGAGTACACTTTAATCTAGGCTACGTTCCTTTGAAGCATTTAGGCTATAAAGCGGTGGTCGTAAATCTAAGTGATATTGCTGCCATGAATGCTGTTCCTACTCAAATTTTGGTTTCTTTAGCAGTTTCCAACCGTTTTCCTGTAGAAGCTTTGGAAGAAATTTATTCAGGAATTCAAGCAGCATGTACAAGATATAAGATAGACCTGATTGGCGGAGATACCACAAGCTCCAACTCAGGATTAGTGATGAGTATTACTGCTGTCGGAATTGAAGCAGATGAAAATATTGTCAAAAGAAGTGGTGCAAAACCGAATGATCTTCTTGTGGTAACAGGAGACTTGGGAGGAGCATATATGGGGCTACAGATTCTGGAAAGAGAACATGCCGTTTATCTTGCTGATCCGAATATGCAGCCGGAAATGGAAGGCTACGATTATATTCTGGAAAGACAGTTGAAACCTGAAGCAAGAACAGATGTTAAAACGATTTTAGAGGAGCTGGATATTAAGCCAACTTCCATGATTGATATTTCTGATGGTCTGGCTTCTGAAATTCTTCACCTTTCCGATCAATCGAAGGTAGGGTTCAGGTTGTATGAAGAAAAGGTACCTATGGATAACCTTACCATCTCTACTGCGGATGAAATGAATTTAAACCCTGTAATGACAGCATTAAGCGGAGGTGAAGATTATGAATTACTCTTTACAATTTCACCAACCGATTTTGATAAAATTAAAAATCATCCTGACTTTACCATTATAGGACATGCCGTTGAGAAAGAAGAAGGAAACTTTATGGTAGCAAGAGGTTCTAACCAGTTAGTGGCTCTTACTGCTCAGGGATGGGACGCCTTTTTAGGAAGCCAGAACGGATAAGATTTAATTTAATTTTAAATATTGTAGAAAACCGCAGCACTTTTTTTGCTGTGGTTTTTGTTTATTGATAACCCTTTTTAAAATACAGTGATGAATATACCAGAAAAAGAAATCCCGGTTCACCATCTTACTTCTGAAAAATTTCAGATGAGTACTTTGAGTGCCGCTGGTCCGGAGAACTTCCATGATGTGCACCGGCACAATTTTTTTGAAATTATCTGGTTCAGGGAAGTGTATGAATACAGCCGCTTAGAACTGGATTTTGAAAGCTACAAACTAGAAAATAATCAAATCTGTATTATTGCACCGGGACAGGCTTTCAATATGAAAATAGAAGGCGAGGAGGGATATGCAATGGCGATAAGCCGGGAAATTTTCAACGAAGCCTGTGATATAGAATCGGTACTCACGGGAGGAGAACTTCCGTTTTTTTTAGATCCTAAAAATGAAAATACCTGCCGCACCATCCTGTCATTAATTGAGCAGGAATATAAAGCAAAGTCAAGGACTGAGCTCTTAAAGGCTTATCTGAAAGCGTTTTGTATCATTATTGGGGAACAAATTAAACCTCAGGAGCCATTACTGAATGACCGTCAACGAGTTCAGGAATTGGTGGGACTTATTGAGAAGCATTATATAGTACAGAAAGAAACAAGCTTCTACGCTGAAAAGTTAAAGATAAGTACCCATCACCTTAATGATATTGTACGTCTTTTGAGGGGAACAACGGTAAAAAAAATGATTTTACAACGTCTAATTCTGGAAGCCAAAAGAGAACTCAGCTTTGGAGCACTCACGGTAAAGGAGATTGCTTTCAAGCTCGGTTTTAACGATGCTTCATATTTTTCAAGGTTTTTCAAGAAACATACAGGGCAAAACCCTGACAATTTTAAGAATAATGAAAAAAGATAATCTTCAATATTTACAATTAAGATAGATTTAAATTGGCATTTTTTATTTATTTTCTTATTTAAATCTTCAATTTGTCCTATACTTCCTTCAGTTCTTTTATTGTAATCTGATGCTTTTTAAGGCAATTTTGCACCCTGAAAAAAATCGCCTGTGAAGGCTTACAATTTATGAAGAAGTTAAGTATTGTAGTGTTTATTTTAGCGCTCCTCAACACGTTGGAATCTCTAAGTATAGATCTTTATCTTCCTGCTTTTCCAAGCATGGCCGAAATTTTTAAAACCGATATCGGCCATATCCAGATTTCTATCTCAGTTTTCTTTGCCGGATTTGCTTTCGGACAGTTATTGTGGGGACCTTTATCAGACAAAACAGGTCGTAAACCGATGCTGTATTGCGGTCTTCTCCTTTTTATCATAGGAGCTACAGCCATCTATTTTACCTCTGATATTTATGTTTTATGGGCGATGCGTTTCTTACAGGCATTTGGAGGAAGTGCGGGGATTGTCATAGGAAGAGCCATTATTATTGATCTTTATGATAAACAAAAATCTGTAACCATTTTCGCACAGCAATCACAGATCAGTGGTATTGCGCCTATTGTAGCGCCTTTGATGGGAAGTGTATTTCTGAAATATTGGGGTTGGAACAGTTCATTTGCTTTTCTGTGTATTATGGGACTGATTACATTCTTCATGGTGTACAAATACGTTCCGGAAACCAATGCAAGAATCAGTCAGCCTGATACTATACCAATGGATGAGAAAGGATTAAAGGATCAACTGAAAATGATTATTTCCAATAAAGAATTCATCAACAGTACCATGGTTGGAAGTATTGCATTTGCCTCTTTGATTATCTACATTTCAAATGCTCCGTTCTTATTTATGGAAATTCATGGATTTTCCAGTGAGACTTTCAGTTTTATATTTGCATTCAATTCATTAGCCTTGATCACAGCGGCTTATATTACGCCGATACTAATCAAGAGAATAAGCAATTCAGCTCTTTTATTTGCTGCTACTTTAATGCTGTTGATAGTATGTACCCTTCACATTTTTATAGCAGCAGGAAACCTTTCTATGGTATTAGAAATAGGCATGCTATATCTATCATTGCTGTCTATTGGAATTCTGTTTCCTCTTACCTCCGCACATGCTTTATCTCCCTTTAAAGAGGGAAGAGGTACTGCTGCTGCACTATTAGGATTTATGCAATTAATGGTAACTTTTTTAATATCAGGACTATTAGGTTTCTTAGAAGCGGATTCTATTTTACCTATGGTGGTTACCCGTGCAGGAATGGCTTTGGTAGCTGTATGGTTTGGATATCAGATCTTTAAGAGCAGAAAACCTGTAATGCAGGAATCTGTTGCTTAAGTAGTAAAGAAGTTAGAAGCTGGAGGAGGAAAGTAATTGAAAACCGAAAAACTAATTCAGCATTTCTGATTTTTCTGGATTTTAGTATTCTATTTATAGCAACTTTCAGTAATCCAATAGACTCATAGTAACTTCAAGCTTCCCTCTTCGGACTTCCGGCTCATTGAACTTTATCCTTCCATTGTTTCTATTGGTCATACCATTCGGACACTTAATCAAGTAATTTTTGTAAAAAATAGTCAAAAGGTTCTCTTTGCATAAAATTTAGAATATGAAAAGAAACCTTTTGACGGCTTTTTGCTGTCTGTTGCCGTTAGGATATTGGGTAAACGCCCAATCAGGAATCTCTGCTGAGCTTAAAACGGAGTATATTCCGGCCTCTAATTATATCCGTCCGGAAGACAGTACAAAAACCAATTCTAAAAGTGATTTTAAAAGAGTAGACCTTACGCTGAGTATTCCATTATCTGTAAAAAAAGACAAAGAAGGTAAGGTAAAAGCATGGTCTATGCTACTGAGCGGCTCCTATGCAAAAATGTCGCACAAAAATTATGAAACTCCGTTATTCCCGGATCAGATGCTGAATGCTCAGGTTGGATTGCAGCATGTAAGACCTTTAGGGAAGAAATGGAGTATGATGATGATGGCCTCCGTTGGAGTATATACTGACATGGAAAAGGTAAGCTTTGATGATGTTCTGGGACAAGGAGGAGTTGTATTTATCAGGCATTTTAACCCTAATCTCGCTTTGGGGATCGGGCCGGTACTTACAACAGCGTTTGGAACTCCAATGGTTCTGCCATGGATCTATTTCGATTGGAAAACCAAAGGAAAGGTTAAGTTCAGAATTAATTTCCCGGAAGGTGCAGAAGCCGGATATCAGTTCTCAGATGCTTTTACTTTAAAAGCTGTGGTTAACCTTAGTGGAATGACCGTAGAAAGAAACAAGGATGGGAAATCTATCATGTTTGGTTATCAGCAGATCACAGCGGGCCTTAAGCCGGAAATAAAGATCAGTGATAAGCTGAGCGTAGGAATCACGGGAGGATCAACCCTGATGAGAAGCTTCACAGAAAGTGAGCGAAAGATCAAAAGCATTTTTAAGGAGAAAAAAATTGCAGATCCTAAGTTTTCCAGTACATTTTATGCTGCTGTATCCTTACGCTGGAATCTACCCTAAAATATGAGAAAAGAGGCCGGAATATATTTATTTGATCTATTTTTTAACTTGAATAATTCCCCCAACACCTTCCGGCTTCTTTCTTTTATTTACTAATTAACTTCTTATAAACTACCTGAGTAAGCAATTCTTCTTTTCGGGTACGGGAAATAGGGAGCTCGGTTTTATTGATAAACAGTCTTCCGCCAGAAATCATATCAATATGGATAATATTGATTAGAAATGATTTATGGATCCTGAAAAAATGCTCGGAAGGCAACGATTCTTCAATCGCTTTCATAGTCTGATGAATAACCAGCGATTTATCCTTAAAATGCAGCTTGGTATAGTTCTGCATACTTTCAATATATAAAATATCTACCCAGGAAACCTTGATGAAGGAATCGGATTGTCTTACATACAGAAAAGGATCATCCAGAGGGGTGTTTTTCTTTAATTTTTCATTGATGATAAACTGTTGTTGCGCTTTATTTACCGCCTGATAAAAACGGTTAAAAGCAATAGGTTTTAAAAGATAGTCCACAATCTGAAGACGGAACCCTTCCAGCGCATATTCAGAATAGGCGGTGGTAAAAATGCATAATGGCGGATTTTCAAGCTGTTCCAGAAAATCAATACCATTCAGGTAAGGCATATTGATATCAAGAAAAATAAGATCTATTTCGCTTTCCTTTACCTTGGTGTCAGCTTCCAGAGCAGTAGCACAGGTTCCTACCACAGATACAAAATCAATCTGATCTGCCAGTTCTTTAAGGTGGAATCTTGCCAGAGGTTCATCATCTACAATCAGGCATTTCATTTTGGGAATATTATTGCTCATTTTCAGATAGTTTTAAGGTTAAAGTTACTTTATAGACAAGATTATCAGACTCAATTTTAAGATCATAAGCATCAGGATACTGTAATTTCAGACGTTTCTTTACATTTGGAAGGCCAATTCCTCCATCTTTCTTTTTTTGGACAGCTATTTCTGAATATGAATTTTCAACATAAAAGAAGAGATTATTGTTTTCTTCCTTACAGAAAATCTTTACATATCCAGTTTGCCCGGGAAGTCTGCACACATATTTAAAAGCGTTTTCAATAAAAGGAACCAATAAAAGGGGAGCAATGAAAGCCTTTGTATTATTGATTTTTAAACTTGCATCTACATTGAGCTCATTTCCCCATCTTAGTTTTTCTACCTCAACCAGATTTTGGAGATATTCAATTTCTTTGCCAAGGGGGACGAGGTTTTGATTGCAATGATAGAGCTGGTACCGTAAAATATCTGAAAATTTCATTAATAAAAAATCAGCAAGTTCTGTATCTGTTTTCATGAGAATATGAATGTGATTCAGAATATTAAATACTACATGTGGATTAATCTGGTCCTGAAGCAGTTTGAGCTGGTTTTCCAGATGGGCCTGCTGAAGGAGGATATGATCCCGTTCTATTCTTTTATGTTCCAGATAGAACTTAATACCACAGGCAGCTCCGCTTATCATAAAAGCTGCAGGAAGAGCCATATAAAACCCCTGCCATAAAATGGGTAAATGATCGTAAACCTTGGTAGGTAAGTTAACTTTTGGGGCCACCTGAAGATAGGTGAAAATAAAAGAATAAATAATACTCAGAATTAAAACGTTCACTGTGGCCTGTATCAGGAAGGTCTTCATTCTTTTTGTCCTTAAAGCCTTGGGAAGAAGATTATGGGTGAGGTGATATGTAAAAATAACAGAACTTATTACAATGGCTACGGTCTGAAGCAGAGCAATAAACCGATCTGTATTGGCTTGAAAATTAATCCATATGGCAACAGCAAAAACACACCAGAAGATGAGAGAGAATATGTATTCTTTTAAAACAAAGGGTTTCGTCATAGGAGAAATCTCAAGAGAGTTTACAAAAAATTAGAAACTGCAGATTTACAGTTTCTAATCAGTCAAAGATAATTCAAGTTTTTAGAATAAGAAATAACCGATTCCAAGACTAAAGCTGTGAGGTTTCGATTTAAACTCCTTACTGATGTTGGATAACCCGTGTTCATACCTAAGATCTACTGTGAAGTTTTTATAATCTAATCCTATTCCTCCGGTAACTCCGATATTGGATTTATCAAACTTATTAAAACCTTCCTGCAGTGATTCGGGAATTGATAACTTGTTATTAAAAGCATAGCTGTACACGCCGCCAGCAAATGCTCTTACATTGAAATCATCGGTTTTAATGAATTTATATCCTATCACTACAGGAATATCAATTGCATTCCATGTTAGTTTTGCAGAATTCCCTCCATTGGCTTCGTAGGATGTTTTTCTTTTGTTGAATAGTGTTTCTCCTTGTACATAAAGGCTTCCAATATCCAGCCTTGCCATTACCCCTGCCTGATAGCCGAAGCCGTATTTTCCTTCCAAGGAAGAAGACTCCGTTGAGGTTTTTGTAAAATTTGCCCCCCCTTTGATTCCAAAGTGCAAAGCTGGTGTTTGCTGAGCCTGTGTCTCCATAGAGCATGTCATGCATAGTAATAATGAGCAGAATGCTAAAAATTGTTGTTTCATAAATTGATTACTGTTATAAATTTGATGCAAAGCAAAGAATCTTGAAGGATGAAGGGAATTTTATTTGATGAGTGGCAGAGATGCTTTGACGAGAATACCGTTTTGGATGAAAAAACGGAAGCCATTATGGCTTCCGATAAATTGTTTTTTGATTTAAGTTTAATAAGGCTGTTCTGTACAGTCGTTCGGAGGAATACATCCACCACCAGTACCGCCGCCACCTCCACCGCCAACAGCAATGCATTGTCCAGGACTTCCGTCTTCATACATTTCGCAGGCTTTTCCCCAGGCGCACTGGCAGTCATTCTGGCAATTATAAGAATCTCCTCCCATATGACAGTTGTCTGTTCCGTTACCAAGAATCGTTGAAAGATCCTTTCTCAAAAGTTTTTTAATTTGTTTCATAGTTTAATCTGGTATTTAATGTTATCGTTTAGGATTGTACATCCTTTGTAAATATAATAAAATAGTCTTAAATGGTTGTAAGTGAGTTATATGTGGAATATTTCTATGGGAAAAGATAAAAAATAATAACTTTAAGCCTTAAAAACAACAATATGAAAGAAAAGAAAAATTTCCTAAGTACCTTTATTGTAATAGCATTGATTATTTCAGGTTATCTAGGATTAAAAGTCTTTCAGAAATATAGTTTTAATAAGGAATATGAGTGCACATATAATGGAATTGTCACTAAACAGAAGCAAGGGTCCAGAGGATTTTATGATTTATATTTATCTAATAAGAGTGTTGTCTATTTAGCTTTCTATGATGGATGGGAGAGAGAAGGATCATTAGTAGGTGATTCATTAAGCAAGGATAAAAACTCGAGAGAGATAAGAGTATATAAAAAAGATAAAAGTGCTCAATATCAATATTATAAATCTATGGATATGATTTCTGATTGAAAGATAAGTCTACTTTTTTCACATTGAGTTTATTTTCCATAAGATCATGTTCAAGAGTTAATTTTCAGTATTGTTTGTGTTTTGTTTCTTGATTCATCCTTGAAATTCAGGAAATGAGAAAAATAAAACCCGCTATTACAGCGGGTTTATCATATTATTTTTTAAATGTTAAAACTAAAGGAACTGATACCGTGGACGATACCGGTTTTCCGTTAGCTTCTGCAGGTTTCCACTTTCCTTTTTCTCTTATCCGATAAAAAGCAGCTTCAATAAATGCATTTACATCTTCATTATTTCCTTTGGCCTGAGCATCAAGAGCATTTCCTTTAGAGTCTATTACAAAGCTTAAGGTTGCTTTATAAGAATCCGAAGCATAGTTTAAGAAAATAAGATCAACAGCATCATACAATGACTTTTGAAAAGCTGTTTTTCCAGCTTCATATTCCGCTTCTTTCGTCAATTTAGTTTTTACAGGCGGATCATTGGTTAATATTTTCTTATCGTCTTCAGAAATTTTCTCAAGCGCATTTTTATAAGATGTTATTTTGTCTTCCGTAAGAAGCCACTCTAGCTTAGTTCGCAGATCGTTAGGCTTAGGGTATTTGTTGTACAATGCCGTTTTCTTTCTTTCATATTTGGAATCAGCCTTCTGAAATGCAGATACCTGAGCACTTCCGAAAGCAAATGATGATATGAAGGCTAATGCTAAGAGTCTTTTCATCTTATTAAGCTTTTACAATATTAATAATCACTTCTGTAGCTTTTTCCATACTTTCCAGCGCTACATATTCGTAAGGGCCGTGGAAGTTGATTCCTCCGGCAAAGATATTAGGACAAGGAAGTCCCATATAAGAAAGCTGAGCACCATCTGTACCCCCTCTGATAGCTTTGATCTTAGGTTCAATACCCGCTTCAGTCATTGCTTTTGCTGCAAGATCTACGATGTGCATTTTGCCTTCAAACTGCTGCTTCATATTTCTGTATTGCTCCTTAATCTCTACTTCAGCAGTTCCTTCACCATGTTTTTGGTTAAATTCAACTACTTTTTCTTCCATGAATTTCTTTCTTGCTTCAAATTTATCAGCATCGTGATCACGGATGATGTATTGAAGTTTTGCTTCAGAAATATCAGCTGTAATGTCCATTAAATGATAGAATCCTTCAAAACCTTTGGTGGTTGCAGGAGTTTCATTAGCAGGTAAGATTTGAGCGAACTCAGCAGCCAGTAAAGCAGCGTTAATCATTTTACCATAAGCATATCCAGGGTGTACACTTAACCCGTGGATTTTTACAACAGCACCGGCAGCGTTAAAATTCTCATATTCAAGTTCTCCAACTTCTCCGCCATCCATTGTATAAGCCCATTCAGCACCGAATTTAGACACATCAAACTTGTGTGCACCTCTTCCGATTTCCTCATCAGGAGTAAATCCTACAGCAATTCTTCCGTGTTTAATTTCTGGGTGAGCCATAAGATATTCAGCAGCCGTTACAATTTCTGCACAACCTGCTTTATCATCAGCTCCAAGAAGGGTAGTTCCGTCTGTAGTAATTAGGGTCTGACCGATATATTTTTTTAAACTTTCAAATCTTGAAGGAGATAAAGTGAATCCTGTAGTCTGGTTCAATAGAAGATCATTTCCGTCATAATTTTCCCAAACCAGAGGTTTTACATTCTCTCCGCTGAAATCAGGTGATGTATCGTAGTGTGAAATGAACCCAATCGTAGGTCTGTCATCATTTTCAAGGTTAGAAGGAATATAGCCCATAATATAACCGTGTTCATCAATTGAAACATCTTCTAAACCGATTGTTTTCAGTTCTTCCGTAATATAATTGGCAATGTCCCACTGGCGCTCAGTAGAAGGAGTTGTTTCACTCTCTGCATCACTCGTTGAATATATTTTTACATAACTCAGAAAACGGTTCAGTAATTTCTCTTTCCATAAAGGATTGAATTCTATTGTACTCATCAGATTTATCATAAATTTTAACAAAGTTAGCAAATTTGATGCTCAGAATACATTATTTGCGGGTGAATATAAGATATTGAAATTATAAATGGAATATAAAACTTTGAAAATCAAAATAATGTTAGATTTGTACGTACAGTATACTAAGTAGTTTAGTTTTATTATATTTGAGAAAATCAAAAAGTAAAAATGTTTCTTACCGAATGTCCTAGAGATGCAATGCAGGGATGGGGAGAGTTTATCCCTACTGATAAAAAGATAGATTATATCAACTCCTTAATGGATGTTGGTTTTGATGTGCTGGATTGCCTGAGTTTTGTCTCTCCAAAAGCAATTCCACAAATGGCCGACTCTGATGTGGTGGCTGAGAATATCGATAAATCCCGGTCCAAGACCAGGGTTTCTGCTATTATCGGAAATTATAGAGGTGCTGAAAAAGCATTAAAACATCAGTCTGTGGACATTCTGGGATTCCCTTTCTCTCTTTCTGAAACATTTCAGCATAGAAATACCAATAAAAGCCAGGAAGAAGCTTTTAATGAGATCATTAAAATGCTTAACCTGGTAAAAAGTGAAGGAAAAAAACTGAATATTTATTTCTCCATGGCCTTTGGAAATCCGTATGGCGAAATGTGGAAGTGGGAAGATGTAGACCAATGGGCACAAAGATTTTCGGATATTGGGGTGAAAGATATTCTTCTTTCTGATACAACGGGAGTCGCAACGCCGGAAACTATTGCCCTTTTATTTGAGAAAATTCCATCAAAATATCCTGAAATTAATTTCGGAGGACATTTTCATAACCGTTATGAAGATTCCTATTCAAAACTGAAAGCAGCTTATGACAAAGGATGCAGAAGATTTGATAGCGCTATCAAAGGAATTGGTGGATGTCCTATGGCTAAAGATGATCTGGTAGGAAATATGCCTACGGAGCAGGTTATCAACTTTATGAGTGTTGAAAAAGCAGATCACAAGCTGAATCTTTTAAATTTTGAAAGCTCTTATAATAAAGCAAAGGATATTTTTCATTTTTAAAGCAAAGAAAATCATTTAAATTATATAGAATCGCTGTCCGGACTGGATGGTGATTCTTCATTTTCATAACGGGGACTTTTCAGATCATCCAGCTCTTCTTTAGTATATTGATGAAACTCTTCAAAATTTGAGGTTTTTGAAACGTACAGAATAACACTTTTACGATATTTAAATTGGACGATAAGTCCATCTTCAGGAGCTGGCTGTAGCTGCTCGGTATCCATGAAGATCTTGCTTTCCTTTTTAAACGAATTGATAACCGGAAGTTCCCCATCATATCTTTTTTTGTACAGAACATCTCCATTGCTGGAAATGATGAATAAAATAGAGCTGCTGGAGTCTTCATTTTCTACCAAAAAGGCAAGGTCTTCTTGGTCATTTTCACTTTTCCCTGTAAAATTACCAAACGCAAATACCTTGGGTGCTCTGTCCTTGATATTGGTCAGATGGAATCTTTCAGAGCGGTCTTCAGCATCATAAAATTTATTGTTGATAAAGGTCTGTACGATTCCTTTTCTATATTCCTTGGGAATCTCATTATATTCATGTATTTTGAAAGTGATGCTTTCCAGATAATCAAAATTCTCAATAACAATGGCTGGACTGCCATAATCCGCTTGTGGAGCATCTTCCGGAGCAAAATAACGCTGCCAGTTATATAAAAATGAAAAAGCAATTAAGAGAAGAGCTCCGATTACAGATAGTATGATCCATTTTTTATTTGATTTTTTAGGAAGCTCCGGGTTAGAATTCATATTTGTCTTTTTTAATTGTTTAAATTTATACAAAAATAATTCTCAGGGAAACAATTTTTAACCTGAAGTATAACTTAACTACTCATTATGAAAACCCATCCAATTACGAAGAATATTGATGTTTCACAGAATGCGATTGTTTTAGATGCCAGAACAGGGAAAGATGCAAAGCAAAACTACCTAGAAAAGCATATTAAAGGAGCAAGATTTATTGATCTGGATAAAGATTTAGCTGAAATAGGGGGAGATGCTGCCTTTGGAGGAAGACACCCGCTTCCAGCTCCTGAAAAATTTGCCGAAACGCTTTCCAACCTTGGGATCGCTGAAAATTCCCATATAGTTGTTTATGACGATAAGAATGGCTCAAATGCTGCGGCCAGAGCATGGTGGATGTTAAGATCTTTTGGGTTTGAAAACGTGCAGGTTCTTGATGGCGGAGTACAGGCTGCAGAAAAGAATAATATGGTGTTTTCATCAGGAGAAGAGGTATTTGAAAAAGCCCCGTTAATTAAAAAAGAAAACTGGGATCTACCTGTTTCAAATCTGGAAGAGGTTGAAAATGAATTGAAAAGCAATTCTTCTACAGTCATTGATGTAAGAGATGCTTATCGATATAGAGGAGAATCTGAACCTATTGATCTGGTTGCCGGGCATATTCCAGGGGCCATCAATATTCCTTTTTCTCAAAACCTGGATGAAAACGGATTATTCCTGAGCCCTGAAATTTTAAAAGAAAAATACACCCAATTACTACAAAATAAACCTGAAAACCTGATTATTCATTGTGGTTCTGGGGTTACGGCATGTCATTCCATTTTAGCATTAGCTCATGCAGGCTTTAATATCCCAAATCTCTATGTAGGTTCGTGGAGTGAATGGAGCAGAAGAGAAGGAAAAGAAGTTGCGAAAGAATTGTAAAAATAACCTTAGAATGAGGTTTCAATGATAGAAAAAGGATGTCATATGGTGACATCCTTTTATATTTTCAATTCTATATTACTTTTTACTGAGTTGCGGCAATGATATAATTATAAATCCTATTCCGGTTATAAACGGAGGTTGAGCCTGCATTTTAGACCCTAAATAAAGCATATATATTCCTAAGAAAGCAAGGAGTATTGCTCCTGTCTTTTTTATCATGATTACTAAGTAAAAGTGGTAATATTAATTTTATCTGTATAGAAAATGCTTAAGACCTATAGCATTCCCAATTCAAATTTTGCTTCTTCGCTCATCATGTCCTTATTCCAGCTCGGTTCAAAGGTAAGTTCTAGGTCAACACTATTTACATGTTCTACTTCTGCTACTTTATCCTTTACTTCCTGAGGCAGTGTTTCTGCTACCGGGCAGTTGGGAGTGGTAAGGGTCATTATAATTTTTACGTCAGCATCATCGGAGATCTGTACATCATAAATTAGCCCTAATTCGTAAATATCTACCGGAATTTCGGGGTCGTATACGGTTTTTAGCACGCTGATGATTTCTTCACCAATGTCTGCAATTTGATCGTCTGTAAATTTCATTTTTTAATCTAAATTGATATTCCTTTTCAACAAATCTTCCTGGCGCATACGCCGGAAAATATTTGCCAAAGTTAAGACATCTTTTTCACAATAGTCAACAATTCGCTGCAAGTCTTTCTCTATGTAGTAAATTGATGAAACCATTGAGCCGTCGATATCATCCTTTGGAGTGGGAATACCAAAGACATGAGCCAATAATTCCAATGAGACAAAACTTTTATAATCCCCGAATTTCCAAAGTTCCATTGTATCTATGTGAGGAATCTCCCAGGGCTTTTTCCCAAACATCTGGAATGGGGCAGGAGGCTGCATACCGTTGATGAGATATCTTCGCGCAATCCATGGGAAATCAAACTCTTTTCCGTTGTGGGCGCAGAGAATCACATTATAAAGCCTAGGACTGTTGAAAATCTCTCCAAATTCCTGAAGCATCTTCTTTTCATCATGCCCGGAGAAGCTTTTGATCTTTAAGGTCTCATTCTTCTCCACCATTCCGATGGTGATGCAGATGATCTTTCCGAATTCAGCCATAATTCCGGCTCTGTCATAAAACTCAGCAGCAGAAACATCGTCCTTTCTCTGGAATCTTGTTTTCTTGTCCCATAGATGTTGATCGGTTTCTGACAAATCGTCCCAGGAGCCTGCCTGCGGAACGGTTTCAATATCAAGGAATAAGATCTTTTCTAATGGTATATTCTGTATCATCGTGTTTTTTTATTTGCTATCCTACCTGCATTCCGTTTTTGGTGGGTAATGAAGGAGCTAAAAGAGTTACATCATTTTTGTCTTCTCCATATAATCCTAAGACCAAACATTCACTGAAGAAGTTGGCAATCTGTTTTTTAGGGAAATTGACAACAGCTAAAATCTGTTTTCCTACCAGTTCTTCTTTCTGATAAAGCGAAGTAATTTGTGCAGATGATTTTCTGATTCCTAGGTCGCCAAAGTCTATTTCCAATTGATAGGAAGGGTTTCTTGCCTTTTCAAAATCATTTACTGAAATAATTGTTCCGCATCTGATGTCTATTTTTTCAAAATCTGCCCAGGTTATGTCTGGTTTTACGTTCATGGTAATGTATTAATTAAATGTTCTACTTCTGTTTTCTGTTCTGCATATTTTTGTTGTAATTCTGAACCTTCACCCATTCTTTTATAATATTCCAGAGCTTTTCCGCCGAAGAATTTTTTATGAAAGTCTGAAACTTCAGGAACCTGTGGGAAAACCTTATGAAAAAGCATTTCATAGTAAGCCTGAAATTCTCTTTCATTTTTGTCTTCTATCACTTGTCCTGGAGCCTTTTGCCTTACATGAAGCATTTCGTGAGCTACCATATTCAGGACAAGGTTCAGATCAAAATCAAATAAATTTCTGGGAATCATCACGGTTTGCGGCCCACCCAATTCTCCTTCAGCAGTAAGAAGCATTGAAGTAGGAGAAACCTCTTGCCTGAATCCAAATCCTGCAAAATTTTCATGTTCCAGATCAAAAGAATGGATCAGATATTTGGCAGCATCCAGGATCTGATCATGTTCTTTATAGGCTTCAAGGTGTAGATTAACCTGCTCGAAATTCATTTGAAGTATGTTTTATAACAAATGTATTAAAATAATGAGAATTAGAAAGTATGTTTTGAAGAGCAACCTTGTTGAAACCATTTTTCTGGTTGTAACTGGACCTTTTAAGGCATCATAATGAACAGCCCAACAGATATAAAACAAATAATTTTAATGATTCTGGTGAAATTAGATATTCAGACTCTATATTATCAAACCTCTGAAGCTTATAACTTTTTGATTGTTGTTGTAAAAATAAAGTATCATTATTGATATAATTTTTTATACGTCAAGTTTTGTCGTAGCCTATATGGATATTTGTAATAACAAAACAAAATAAAAAAATATGAATACAATAGAACAAAATGATCCATTTACAGGTGAATGGACAGTGTTTTTAGAATCCTTAGTTACTTATAATGGAGTTCCCATTACTCTTGCGATGTGTGATAATATTATTTATAAGAGCATAAACAATGTATTTTATAGGAGAGTTTTAATCAAAGACACCGTAAATGTAAAATGGTTTGGTGCTGTAGGAGATTCTGTAACTAATGACACACAATCATTTCAGAAAGCTGTAGATTTTTTAAGTAGTATAGGCGGTGGTAAATTATTAATACCAAGTGGAAGCTATGCAGTTGAACATATTGATTTTAAGACTAAAGCTTACTCAAATATTGAGATTATAGGAAATAACTCGACAATAAAAGGATTAACAAAAAGTAGAAATAGTGCAGCAGATGGAATTTTTGCTTTTGAAGCTTGTGTATCTAATCAGTCAGACGACTCAAACTCAATAAAAAATATTAAAATTAGTGGGCTCAATTTTTTCACATTGAATGTTAAACCCCAAAAACCAGAACCAGTACCAGGACAAGAACCAGAACCAGAACCAAAAGTTGATGAGCTTTCTCATCACATTGCGGCACACGGGGTAAGTGATTTTACTGTTGAAAACTGTACATTTACAGGTTTTTTTGGAGATGGAATTGCTATATGTAGAGGCTTGTTTCAAGAAGGATATCGGAATGCCTATAATAAAAATGTTAGTATAAAAAACTGTAAATTCGATGGGGTAAACCAGTATAATCGACAAGCTATTTCAATTTACCATTGCGATAGATTTATAATCGATAACTGTGATTTCTATAGAACGACCGGAAATGGAATGCCTGGTGCAATAGATATAGAATCTGACGACCCCAATTTAACGGTTACCACTAATGGATTAATAACTAACTGTTATTTTAATGATATAGGAGGTATGGGAGCAATTTGCATTTTTTCAAAAGACAGGTCAATTATTGATTTTCAACAGAAAGAAAGATTAAATTATCAAAGTTTTAAAATTGATAATTGTAAATTTGAAGACGTTCATACCCCATTAACAGTGTATGGTAATTATAATCCATTAACAAATGATGATAAGGATGATAATGGAGTGTATAGTATAGTATTTGAAAACTCAAATGTTTTAAAGGCCAAAAGAGCTATATATTTTAATAGTGCTAGCAGAGTAAAGGTTTCCAACGTTATTTTTAAAAACATTCATAATGATTCTCTTTCAGTCTGTGATGGCGGAGCATATAAAGTTTTATTTGAACAATGTGAATTTGATACTGTTAATAATCCTGCAGGTCTTTCTTTTATTGGTGATGGAAAATATATAGATTTTATAAAATGCATTTTTAAAAATTTTACTACTAATATCTTAACTTTTAATAAGCCAAAACCAATTGGTACAATAAAGTGTAATCAGTTCTATAATTCAGCTAATCCTGGTATGTGTCTTTTAACTAATCCAAGTGCTGATAATCTAAGAAACGCAAGAATTGAAGAAAATGAATATTTGGGTAATATTCCTAAAATTGATTTCTATTCAATTATGAATCAGGGCTATTCATATAATTATGATAGTGCTATTATGATACCATCAAATATTTTGTATCACAAAAGTGAATTTGAAAGTGAAGGCGTTTTTCCAGAGGCTTATCTTGGAAATACAAAAGGATTAGTTAGAAATGAAAGGTTGGAAGATTATAATAATAAGCCTGTTGTTTATCAGACCTTTTTACCATACGATCAGTTAGGTGTAAAGTGGGCAAGGTATGCACTTAATGATAATACATGGGCGAATTGGAAAAAATTAGAAAATTAAAAATTTAAATTATTTTTTAATGTAAGATATCATAGCGAAGAATAAATATTTCTTCGCTATTTTGTTTTATTGTAATCAGAAAGAAAAGGGCTGTATTATAAAACGATCTCTTAATTGTATCCCTCCAAATAAAAAAATCTGTACCTACACATATCCACTCATTCTTCGCAACTTTACTATAAGATAAAATCATAATAACAGAACATGAAAATCACAGTAGTAGGCTATAAAAAAGAAGCGAGACTTTCACAGGGAGTGGCGAATGATGAAGATACAGAACTCATCAGCTTTTTAAAAGATAAAGGGCTGGATGTTGTTCCCAGTATTTGGAATGATGAAAATGTAGATTGGAGCAACTTTGATGTGGCCATTATCAAGTCTCCTTGGGATTATCATAACCATCTTAATGAATTCCTGAACTGGCTGGATCATCTTGAACAACTAGGTATCAAAGTTTTAAATCCTGTAGAAATTATCAAATGGAATTCCGATAAGCATTACCTGAAAGATATTGCAGATAGACAGCTTCCGGTGATTGCATCAGAATATCTGGAAAAAGGATCTTGCTTTGATAACAATTTCTTTGACCTTTTGAATGCAGATAAATTAGTTGTAAAACCATGCGTAAGTGCCGGGGCTCAAAATACCGTAACCATCAGCAGAAATAATGTTAACGAACATTCTAAAGAGATAAATGAGCTTCTGAAAGACCAGGACTATATGGTACAGCCTTTTGTAGAAGAAATCAAAAATGGGGAATGGTCATTCCTGTTTTTCAACGGAAAATACAGTCACTGTTCATTAAAGAAGCCTAAAGAAGGAGATTTCAGAGTACAGCATTATCATGGTGGAAGCATAAGCTATCCAACACCAGATCCTTTGCATATAGAACAGGCAGGTGCTTATCTGAAAAGCTTACCTCAATCCACATTATATGCAAGAGTAGATGGAGTACTTATTGATAATGCATTTAATCTTATGGAACTGGAACTGATAGAACCCTATTTGTTCCTGAACGGAGATAATACCTTATTGGAAAATTATTACCAGGCTTTAACCGAAATGATCCCTTAAACTCTTGTTATCTATAAAACCCGTTTCAGAAGTGAGACGGGTTTTATTGTAAGATTTTTAAATCAAGCTTCAGCTTTTATTCTCTCTTTTTCTATCTGGGCCTCACCCCATTGTTTCAGATAATCAATAAAAGGAATCAGTTCAAGGCCTGTTTCGGTTAAAGAATATTCCACTTTTGGAGGAACCTCGTGATAAACTTCTCGGTGTACAAGTCCGTCATCTTCCAGTTCCCGTACTGTTTGGGTAAGCATTTTTGGGGTGATGTCTGATAAAACTTTTCTTAGTTCACCATAACGCATCACACTTTGGGTATGAAGGTACCATAAAATCCGACCTTTATACTTTCCGCCAATACGTTTGAAGGCATAATCAACAGGGCAGGATGGCTCATTGGTCACTTTTTTTATTTTTAACATTTTTTTAATGTGTTGATAGTCAATAATAGTATGTTTTAAGTATGTAAATTACAAAAAAGTACATACTTGCCATAAAGATACGATCAGATTACATTTGTCTCATCATTAAAAAATAAAATTATGAAAGCAGTTATTATAAACGAAGCAGGAAGTGTAGAAAATCTTCAGTTCACAGAAGTAGAAAAACCAACAATAGGTGATGATGAGGTTCTGGTAAAAGTGATATCGATAGCCATTAATCCGGTTGATGTTAAAGCAAGAGCCTACGAGGGGGTTTTAAACTGGATCTTTGAAGACAAACGACCTGTTATTTTAGGGTGGGATATTTCAGGAGAAGTTGTAGAAACGGGAAAGAATGTAATAGATTTCAAAGCAGGTGATGAAGTATTTGGAATGATCAACTTCTTTGGAAACGGAAATGCCTATGCAGAATATGTTGCCGCTCCGGAGTCTCATTTGGCATTAAAGCCTCAAAATATCACCCATCCACAGGCTGCGGCAGCCTCAATGGCAGCAATTACCGCATATCAGGCATTGGTAGATGTTGCCCACCTTAAAAAAGGA
Source organism: Chryseobacterium sp. StRB126 (assembly GCF_000829375.1). Lineage (NCBI taxonomy): Bacteria > Pseudomonadati > Bacteroidota > Flavobacteriia > Flavobacteriales > Weeksellaceae > Chryseobacterium > Chryseobacterium sp. StRB126. Next base: position 522,982 of record NZ_AP014624.1, on the reverse strand, counting down.
GATAAAGTGGTTATTCATGCTGCTTCAGGAGGAGTAGGGCATTTTGCCGTTCAGATTGCCAAACATTTCGGGGCTTATGTGATAGGCGTTTCTTCAGCTAAAAACAAGGATTTTGTCCTTTCATTAGGCGCTGATGAACATATTGATTATACTACCGAAAACGTTAAAGATAAAGTACAGGGTGTTAATGTCGTGATAGATACCATTCAGGGTGAAACTTTACTGAACTCTGTAGAAATTGTACATCAGAATGGAATCATTATAACCCTTCCATCTCCGGAAATTCCTGAAGAAGTAAAAGATATGGCTAACCAGAAAGGAATTGGTATCGAGTTTATGATGGTTGAATCCAAGACTGAAACCATAAAAGCAATTGCAGATTTATTGAATGCAGGAAGTCTAAAACCTGCTGTTTATAAAACATTCCCGTTTGAAGATATCAGCAAAGCACATCTTGAAATGGAAACCAATCGTGTAGTTGGAAAAGTGGTGGTAACTCTATAAAAAAACAGGACCGGAGAGTAATTTCCGGCCCTGTTAAACAAGATTAAGTGTAAAATTTAACCCTTAAAAAGGCAAAAAAGGATAATTCAAATGTGTGATTTTTATTGATTGAGTCTTAATCTATGTTTAGGGGGATTGATAGTAATGGAACTTTATTTTTATAAGCCATAATAGCTGTTTTGCTTCGGTGAAAAAGAGATTCCACAAGATTATATCGGTAAGGAACCATCGTCAGCAGGTCTGCATTGGTCAGTTTTACTTCCTCTTCAATAGCTTTGATGATTTCAATAGACTGGATCATCTTAAAGCTGTATTTAATATCATCAAGATCATAGCCGGAATTCAGATCAATATCATGAATGACTTCCTCAAAATCCTCTGCACTTTCTCCTACATTGAATACTTCAATTTCCGCATTAAACTCATTAATGAAAGAATAAATGTCATTCATCGCACACCAGGTGATGGATTTATGGGTATCATAGGCAAAGAGCATTTTTCGGATTCCTGTGTATTCTATATGTCCGGGAATAATTAATATCGGTTTTTTAATTCTGTGAATAGCGTTGATTACATTATTTCCCAAAAATCGCTGTTCAAGAGTCTTTTCTGCCATTCCCATAACAATAAGATCACTGTTTGTGGCTTGTATACAGTTGTTCAGTTCCTCAATAAAACTTCCTGAAGCCAGATGATACTCTGTTTTTACAGCATATAGACGGTTTATTTCAATAGATTTATCAGTGAGTTTTTGTTGGGTTTTAAGTGTCTGCTCATAAAAAAAATCAGCAGAAACCTGAGCGTTCAGAGCATGGATAGAAACGCTTTGCAAGTTGAACAGAATAATATTATAATGGTTTTCCGTAGCCATAGAAGCTGCATAATGAATTGCATTTTCAGCTGCTTGGGAAAAATCTGTGCAGACAATTATTGTTTTCATTGTACCGATTTTGATACTGCAAAACTAGGATAGGGGAAGGATGTATTTTATTAAAAATAGGGTGATGTTGCATAAAATGATGATGAAATGTATTTTTTAGGTGATGAAACGTTCACTTTCATTTGAACTCGTCTATTTTACGTTTCAGGGGTACTTTTAGTCGTCTCGTTGAAAGTAGCGGAGACTCTTCTGAAATCTATTTCTATATTTACATTCACAAAGTCCCGGATATGAATAGGATTTCTACCATTAGGAAAAATTTAATACGAAGCAAAAAGATCCTTTCTGCAATGAAAAGGAGGCTGGTAATCTGGGCGGTAGCAGTAATTACCTTCTGTGGGTTTTCTTATCTCATTGATCCCTTTGATCCTGTTTGGCAGAGCTATTGGGAAACCCCATTGAAGATGTTCATCGAAGATGCTTTATGGATATTCTTTTTTTCAATCATCATTTCAGAGGTGAGTATTTTTATTGATTCTACTCTCAATAAGTTACTTCCATGGAAAGACAGAACAGTCAAACGATTGCTTATTCAGGGATTTCTTCAGATTGTAGGAAGTGTTTTAATTGTGATGATTATCAATGCTATTGTGGACTGCACTTCAGACAATTTGCCGGAAATGGATTCCCGAAAAGAATATACTTTACTGGGACAGTGGGTTGCCACCAACATTGTAATATCCCTTATTATAAGCGGTTTTAATACCGTAGATTATTTACTTCAAAACTGGAAAAGAACCGCTGTGGAAGCAGCTCAGCATAAAATAAGAGCCTCCAAGCATAAACAGGCAGCCATGGTAGCTGAACTTCAGGCTCTCAAATTACAGATAGATCCTCATTTTATCTTTAATAACCTGAGCGTTCTTTCTGAACTTATTCTGGAAGATCAGCAGCTGGGATATGAATACTCCGAAAAATTTGCACGGGTATATAGATATCTGCTTGTTAACTCCAAGAAAGACATTATTGCCGTAGAAGAAGAACTGAAATTCTTAGACTCGTATATTTTCCTGATTGAAAAAAGAATTGGAGAAGGCGTGGTATTTAAAATTGATATTCAGGAAGAATACAGATCTATGTACACGCTTCCGTTATCCCTGCAGTTATTAGTGGAAAATGCAATAAAGCATAACCAGACCTCAAAAGCCAATCCATTGGAAATTTACGTCTATACAAATTCTGAAGGGGAATTGGTGGTTTCCAATACCTTTTTACCTTTGATTAATAAACCCGATTCTTCAGGGGTTGGGCTTACCAATATCATTGCGAGATATGAAATTCTGGGATATACAAAACCCATTATAGAAAAAACTGAAGATAAATTTATTGTAAAACTTCCATTGATATGAAGATTAATAAAATTTTAATAGTTGAGGATGAAAGACCCAATGCAGACAGGCTGAAAAGATTGTTGCAAAAGCTCAGACCTCACATTGAAATCCTTTCCGTAGAAGATTCAATAACTTCCACGGTCAGCTGGCTGGAAAACAATGTCGTTCCGGATATCATTATGATGGATGTTCGTCTGGCAGATGGATTAAGCTTTGAAATTTTTAATAAACATGAAATTAAAAGTGCTGTAATTTTTACAACAGCCTATGATGAATATGCCGTACAGGCCTTTAAATACAACAGTATAGACTATCTTTTAAAACCAATAGAAGAAGATGAGTTAGACGCTGCTCTGAAGCGCTATGAAACCTTTATGGAGGCTGTTCCGGTTGTTGGGTCAGCTATTGAAGGATTACTTAACTATATCCAGCCTAAAGACTACAGAAAACGTTTCCTGATTGCTCATCGTGACGGATATAAAACAGTGCTGGCAGAAGATATTTTATATTTTTATACAGAACTGGGAATCAGTAAAGCAGTACTGAATACTGGTATTGTAGAAAATATTCCCCAAACCCTGGAAGAGCTGGAAAAACAATTGGATCCGAAATTCTTCTTCCGTGCCAACAGACAATTTATTATTCATATAGATTCTGTAAAACAGATCTTTAATCATTTTAATGGAAAACTCAAATTAGAATTGAGGAAACAACCTGAAATGGAGGTGATTGTAAGTCGGGAAAAGGCCTCTATCTTTAAATCCTGGATGGATTATTAATGAAAGGAAGCTGGAGTCTGGAAGAGGGAAGTTATTGAAGACGCAAGGTAAATAAAATCATTTTTATTGATTTAATCAGTCGTTTCTATAAAGATCAGTAGTTCTTTGGGCACCAGTAACTTCCATCCTCCCTCTTCCAGCTTCCAACCCTATACATACCAAAAACCCCTCACAAATTACTTATGAAGGGATCTATATAAAGAAAAAGCTATGATTTAAGATTATAAAGGAATAGCATATCCCAGAGAGATGGCAAACCCTCTATTTTTTACATCTAAACCTTTTTCATCAGAGATATTATTTAAACCTAAATTATATCTTCCATCTACAATTACTTTTCCCGGTCCTGCGGGAATGGCAACACCTGCTCCCATTTGCAGTCCAAAATCTATTGATCGTGTTTTACCGTATGTAGCCTTCACTTTCTCATTTTTCCCCATAAGGAATCCTATAGATGGCCCTGCATTTACGTACACTGGGCCAAAGCTGTATTTCGCCAGTACAGGAACCTCTATATAATTGAAATTGTAGGTTTCACTTCCAAAGCTATTTTTAAATTTTGTTCCTTTGCTGATGAAATTCACCTCAGGCTGTACAGAGAAATTCTTGATGCCTGTCTGTATATTTACTCCTAAACCAGCCTGGAAAGATGTCTTTGATTTCTCATCATTCACATTCTTAATAGACTGATTGGCAATGTTGATTCCTACCTTCGGAATGAGTTCAATTCCTGATTCCTTTTTAGGTACGGTCGTTTGTGCCTGTACTCCTAAACCTAATACGATCGCTGTGATTGCTAAAAACTTTTTCATTTGATAAAAATTTAAATTATTGACTCGTTTTTTAATGTTTTGATACTGCGAAATTAGACCGGGAAATAACCTGAACTGGTAATTTTAAAAGTGAAACGTATAAATTGAAACATCAACCGTATTTTTGAAATATTAAAACGAAAAGGCCCTTTTTTATCGATCTGAATGGTGGGAATAACTGCTTTTCTTTTCATTTTTAGTATCGTACGTTTCACCTGCGATTAACTACGTTTCACCTCATTTTTAGATGAATTTCCTTATTATATGAACTTATTTTGCTCCTGTAAAATTTAAAAACAAATGTTATGAACTACAGAAAAGGATATCTGGCACTTTCACTTACAGCTGCAGCAATACTGTACTCCTGCGGTTCAGGAAATGGTCAGGAAAACACCCAGCAGGCGGTGGCGCTTCCTACAGACTTTGTTCAGGTAAAATCCGGTAATGAAGACGTAGCAACGGGATACCCCGGAAGTATAGAAGGGCAGGATAATGTGGAAATAAAAGCTCAGGTAACAGGATATCTGGAAGCTGTATACATAAAAGAAGGCCAGTTTGTAAGCAAAGGGCAAACGCTGTTTAGAATTAATCCATCAGTGTATAATGAGCAGGTAAATTCCAATGAAGCCGCTTTGAAATCTGCCTTGGCAGCCCAGGAAACAGCAAGACTGGAAGTTGAAAAACTAAAACCTCTTGTAGAGGGAAAAGTAGTTTCTGATATGCAGCTGAAAACAGCTCAGGCTAATTTAAAAGCAGCATCAGCACAGGTAGCTCAGGCACAGTCTTCATTGGGTTCTTCAAAGATCAACGCCAACTTTACCTACATTAAAGCACCGGTAAGCGGATATATTGGAAGAATCCCAAACAGGGTAGGAAACCTCATCAGCCCGTCTGATGCTTCACCACTCACAACGCTTTCCAATATCAGCAGTGTAAACGTTTATTTCTCAATGAATGAAGCCGACTTTATTGCCCATAGCAGAACTGCAGCTTCAGGAGAAAATGCTGAAAATGTAGAGCTTATTTTAGCAGACGGTTCTACCTATGGCTTCAAAGGGAGGTTGGAAAATGCAAGTGGGAATTTCGACAGAAATACAGGAAGTATTCAGATGAAAGCTGTTTTCCAGAATCCGGATAAACTGTTAAGATCAGGCGGAACAGGAAGAGTAATGGTTCACAATGCACTGGATGGTGTAGTGAAGCTTCCTAAAACTTCTGTAAAAGATATTCAGGACAAATTCTTCGTTTATAAACTGGAAGGTAAAGACAAGGTGAAAATGATGCAGATTGAAGTATCAGGAAGCACCTCTCAGGATTACTTTGTGAAGACGGGAGTGAATGCAGGAGACAAGATCGCTGTTAATAGGATAGATGCTCTTACAGACGGAGCGTTGGTTGTGGCTAAAGTAACTCCTTCGAAATAAATTTATAATCATTCTTAGAAAATTCGAAAATGTTAAAAAAGATAATAGACCGTCCGGTACTGGCGACGGTAATATCCCTTATCATTGTCATTTTGGGGATCATTGGATTAAACCAGTTGGCCGTGACCCGATTCCCGGACATTTCTCCGCCTACCATTACGGTTTCAGGGTCTTATCCGGGGGGAAACAGTGAAACGGTAATCCGTTCTGTAGTAACCCCTCTGGAAGAACAGATCAACGGGGTGGAAGACATGAGCTATATGAAATCCACGGCAAGTAATGACGGAACTTTTACCATTTCTGTCATATTCAAACAGGGTGTAAATGCAGATCAGGCCGCAGTAAATGTACAGAACAGAGTACAGCAGGCCACACCAATATTGCCTCAAGAAGTGGTAAGAATGGGTCTTACTACCTCAAAACAGCAGAACAGTATGGTATTGATTTTCAATATTTATACTGAAGATAATAAGCAATATGATGAAACCTTTCTTCAGAACTTTGCCAATATCAACCTTATTCCGCAGATTAAAAGGGTAAAAGGAGTAGGACAGGCACAGATCTTCGGAATTAAAGATTATTCCATGAGGATATGGCTTAATCCGCAGAAGATGGCTTCCTACGGGTTGGAACCCTCAGATATTTCCAATGCCATTGCAGACCACAGTTTAGAATCTGCACCAGGTAAATTGGGTGAAGAATCCAATGCAGCTTTAGAATATGTAATTAGATATAAAGGAAAAAAGAATAAGCCGGAACAATATGAAAACATGGTCGTTAAAAATGACGGAACCAATGTGATCAGGCTTAAAGATGTAGCCAGAATAGAATTTGGGTCCATTAACAACACCGGAGATAACCTTTCCAATGGTAAAAATGCGGTTACGGTTGCCATTATGCAGACCACAGGATCCAACGCCAATGAAATTGAAATAGGAGTAAACAAAGCGATTGACCAGTTATCAAAATCTTTCCCGCCGGGTATTAAATATACCAAGGTGATGAGTACCAAAGAAAGATTGGATGAAGCAACAGGCCAAGTGAAATCTACGCTGATAGAAGCTTTTATCCTTGTATTTATTGTGGTATTTGTCTTTTTACAGGATTTCAGATCTACCATTATTCCGGCGATTGCTGTTCCGGTAGCCATTATTGGTACCTTCTTCTTTCTTTTGGTATTAGGATTTACGATTAATGTGTTGACGCTATTTGCCCTTGTGCTGGCGATCGGTATTGTAGTGGATGATGCCATTGTAGTGGTAGAAGCCGTCCACAGTAATATGGAAGGAACAAACCTTTCGGGGAGAGATGCCACGCACAAAGCGATGAGTGAAATTACAGGAGCTGTTATTTCCATTACATTGGTAATGTCAGCCGTATTTATTCCAATTGGATTTATGTCTGGCTCTGCAGGATTATTCTATAAGCAGTTTGCCTATACATTAGCCATTGCGATTATTATTTCTGCCGTAAACGCGCTTACTTTAACACCAGCGTTATGTGCTGTATTCTTGAAAAACCATCATGCAGAAGAAGGCGGAAAACCAAAAGGATTCGGACAGAGATTTGCTGTTGCCTTTAATGCAGGGTTCAATAATATGACAGAGCGTTATGCAAAAGGAGTAAGATTTTTAATCGGGAAAAAATGGATTGCAGCAGGATTGGTGGCCGGAATTATAGGGCTTTCAGCATGGTTAATGTCAAGCACCACCAAAAGTTTCGTTCCGATGGAAGACGACGGATTCTTTATGTACTCATTGAGTATGCCGCCAGGAACCGGATTGACAAAAACCACAGAAGTTTCCAACAAGATCAATACGATCTTAAAAACAGTAGACGCTGTTCAGGAGAATACTTCCATTACGGGATTTAACCTGTTAAGCAACAGTGCCGGACCGGCTTATGCAATGGGATTTGTGAAATTAAAGCCTAAAAAAGAAAGAGGAGCTGTTCAGGATATTGACGAGATCATGAATATTGTTAACGGAAAACTGTCTGTTATCAAAGAAGGAAGCGTAATGAGCTTCAGAATGCCGCCGGTAGAAGGATATGGAGTAACCAATGATGCTGAGATCGTTCTTCAGGATCGTATGGGTAGAGATCCTCAGGTTCTTAAGTCTAAGGCAGATGATGTGATCGGACAATTGATGCAGGTGCCGGAAGTAGCTTATGCTTACACCATGTTCAGAGCAGATTATCCTCAGCTGGAACTTGAAGTAAATGAAGATAAAGCCAAGCAATTAGGAGTAAGTATCTCCAACTTGTTAGGATCAATCCAGACCTATTTCTCAGGAGATCAGTCTCAGAATTTTTCCAGATTCGGAAAGTTCTACAGAGTGAATATCAAGGCTGACGGTGTTTTCAGAATGGATGAGCAGGCGTTCAATGATATTTTCGTGAAAAATAATAAAGGAGAAATGGTTCCTGCCAATACCTTGATCACTTTGAAAAAAGTATATGGCCCAGAATCCGTTCAGCGATATAATCTTTATAATTCATTGAATATTAACGTGGTGCCGAAACCGGGAATCAGTAACGGAGCTTTGATGGATAAGATTGAACCAACCTTGAATAAACTTCCATCTGACTACAGTTATGAATGGACTGGTTTAAGTTTGGAAGAAAAATCAGCAGGAAATCAGACTGCTGTGATCCTTGGATTGTGTTTACTTTTCGTTTACCTGCTTCTTGCAGCGCAATACGAAAGTTACATTCTTCCTTTAGCGGTAATGCTTTCCATTCCAACGGGAATTTTGGGTGCATTCCTCGGAATTAAAGCGATTGGATTGGATAATAATATCTATGTACAGGTAGGATTGATTATGCTTATTGGTCTACTGGCGAAAAACGCGATCCTTATTGTAGAATTTGCCGTCCAGAGACGAAAAGCAGGACTTTCTATTCTGGATTCCGCATTGGAAGGTGCGAAAGCAAGACTACGTCCGATCATCATGACATCATTAGCCTTTATTGTAGGAATGATTCCATTGATGATTTCAACAGGAGGAATGGCCTCAGGAAACAAATCCATCAGTGTGAGTGCTGCCATAGGAATGCTAAGTGGAGTAGTGCTTGGAGTATTTGTAATTCCTGTGCTGTATATGTTCTTCCAGTATTTGGACGAGAAATTTTCATCCAAAAAAAAATATCCTGTAATCCAAAATCAATTGACAAATGAGAATATTTAATATAAAGAGTTTCTTCATTTCAGGCGCAATAGCATCAGTATTGGTGTCTTGCGCCGTGGGGAAACCCTATGCAAGGAAAGAACTTCAGGTGCCGGAAACCTATAAAGAATCTATGCAGGTAACAGGAGATACGGTAGTGCTGCCATGGAAGACGTTCTTTAAGGACCCTAAGCTGATCGGTTTGATAGATAAAGCTTTAACCAGAAATAATGAGGTAAATGTTGCTCTGAAAAATATAGAACAGCTGGATTTGATATACAAACAGGCGAAACTCTCTCTTCTTCCAACACTGGATCTCAGTGCAGGGGCCAACAGAAGCTGGGCTTCTAAAAATACTCTTAACGGCTCACTTAACGAACAGTTTGCAGGAACAACACATATGGATGATTTCAGTGCCAGTCTGAGACTTTCGTGGGAAGTTGATATCTGGGGTAAAGCCAAAATGCAGAAAGAATCTGCGGCTGCAGAATACTTTGCCCAAAAAGAAAATTTAAACGCTGTAAAAAGCAGAATCATTGTTCAGGTAGCTCAGGCTTACTATAATCTGATAAGTTTAGATGAGCAGATGAAAATTGCGGAACAGAATATTGAGCTAAGTAATAATACGCTTAAAATGATGGATCTTCAGTTTAAGGCAGGGCAGATTAATTCATTGGCCGTGCAGCAGTCGGAAGCGCAAAAGAAAACTGCTGAACTTTTGATTCCTTTGGCTAAGCAGAATATCTCTGTTCAGGAAAATGCATTGAGCATCCTTTGTGGGGAATATCCAACAAAAATTGAAAGATCAGGAAATCTGAAAACAATGATCCCACAAAATAAACTGGCAGAAGGACTCCCTGCACAGTTATTAAGCAGAAGACCGGATCTGAAGATGGCAGAATTTAATGTGATCAGCCTGAATTCAAAAACAGGATTGGCTAAGGCTGCGATGTATCCGAGCATCAGCCTGAGCCCACAGATTGGAGTTAATTCCAATAAATTCAGTTCTTGGTTTGATATTCCGGGATCTATTACCAAAGCGGTGGCGGCTAATTTAGCAGCTCCGATTTTTCAAAAAAAACAGTTAAAAACCGCCTATGAAACGGCATTAATTGAACAGGAAAAAGCGGCGGTCAACTTTAAACAGTCGGTAATGACAGCTGTAGGAGAAGTTTCTGATGCTATGGCAAAAACTCAGGGAACTTCAGAAAGATTACAGCTTTTGGAACAGAGAACAGCCATTTTAGACAAAGGAATTGGAGATGCCTTAAAATTGTATAAAAGCGGAATGGCAACCTACCTTGAGGTTATTACGGCTCAGAATAATAAACTTCAGAATGACCTGGAAGCTATTAATGTAACATTGGAAAGATTAAATGCTGAAGTTGATCTTTACCGCGCATTGGGCGGTGGAGTACAGTAAAATGTAATTGAAAATAGTAAATAGGAAGGAGGCTGCATTACGTAGCTTCCTTTTTTATTGTAAGATATTGAAGGATCAAAAATTCAATCACTGAAATATGAAATTCAAAACGATTGTCTTTTTTTATTGAATAAATATTTATTCAGATTGAATTTTTTAATCCATAAAATCAGTGAGTTATGAAAAAAAAATGATTTTTTTTGAAAAAAGGATGCAAGATTTCCGAAAAAGGAGGTTTATATCAATGAGTACTCAAAATAATTAATGTTTAATGAAAAAATAATGCAATGAAAAAGTTTACAGTATCTCAATTTTTAACAGCTATTTTAATGGTAGTAACAGGGTTTACATTGTATTCATGCAGTGTAGACGGTCCGGAAATCAGACCAGTAACACTGGAAGATGTGAATGGAGACTATAAAGGAAGACTCATTACCATACAGGGAGATAACCGAACAGAAAAGATAAAGAATTTTAAAGCAAAAAAAGATACGATTATGTTTTCAGAATTTCCTGTGGATGAAATTGTGAAAAGCGTAATAAAAGATCCGTTAAAAGCAGAAGCAGCTATTAAAGCGGTAGGAAAGGTGAAGTATGAAATTAAATACACTGCTTCCGTAAATGCAGTCAACAATGTGGTTGAATTATCTTTCGCTCCTACACCCTTGGTCATTCAGATTCCTGTGGATGGAGTAACCAAAAAGACAGAGATAGGATTGATAGCTAAGCAGAAAGGGTTTTATGTAGGGATGGACGGCTCATTACGATTTGCATTGACAGCAGAGAAAATTACCGTAGACGGTACAGTACTTGCCCCTTATGAAACGATTAATTATAATTTTCCGTTCTGCGTAAAATATTAATTAATGGTTATTACTATAAATAGATTGTATTTATACGATGCAATCTATTTTTGCTTTAAAATTTTAATCAAAATATCGTATACTGAAGCAGTGCATGGGAGAAAGTAAAGAACAAATTTTGGTAAATCGTCTTCTGCGGAAGGAGGAAGCCGCCTGGAAAGAGCTTTTTGGAGCTTATTCAGGGAATTTGTCCTATGTATGTTCCCGGTATATTAATGAAAAAGAAGATGTGCATGATGTCCTTCAGAACAGTTTTATCAAGATGTTTCGTTCCATAGAATCATTTGAATATAGAGGAGATGGCTCCCTGAGAGCATGGATTACCCGTATTGCAGTGAATGAATCATTGAAGCATATCAGGCAGAAAGGAGATCTTAAATCTTCCGTTGAGGTAGATGATCTTCCCGACCTCCCCAATGAAGAAGAACCTGATTTTGAGGAAATCCCGAAAGAAGATATTATGAGATTGATACAGTCTCTTCCGGACGGATACAGAACAGTTTTCAACCTGTATGTGTTTGAACAGAAAAGCCATAAGGAAATTGCATCACTGCTGGGAATTGCAGAAAATTCTTCAGCATCCCAGTTTCACCGTGCAAAAGGGCTGCTGGCTCAGAAAATAAAGGAGTTTAAAATGTCAAAAAAAGCACAATATGAATAACGAATGGCTCAATAACCTGCGAAGCAGAATGGAGAACCATGAAGAAGAGGTTCCGGAAGGATTGTGGGATGACATCAAGGATGAACTGTTCTCAGAAGAAGAGGAAAATAAGTTGATAATAGGCTTTATTCCTGCAAATGATGCTGCAAATGAAGAGAAAAAGATACATGCAGCAAGTTCTGGAAGTAAATTTTGGTTTTATCGTATCGGCGGTGTTGCTGCCGCAGCCGTTTTGATTTTTATGATGATAAAAATAGTGCCGGAAGAGGATCAGAATACACTTTCACGGAATCCATCCGATTCTCATAAAAGTAATAAAAGAACAGATACAAATTTACCTTTGAACAATGCTGAACAAGAAGATAGTAAAAAGATTTGGGGAAACTCAAAGGCAGATATCCCTTTAGCTCACGATGATTTTAATACATTATATCCTTATGTTAGAAATATAAGACAGATAAAGTCTGAAAAAGCAGATGGAAAGGAATCCGGAAATGATGAAAACGTTAAAGATGTTATCCGAATAAATGAATTAGAGCAATCCATTTTGGTTCCAGAAGAGAATAAAACCAAAGAAATGCCTTTGGTTAATAATAACATAAAGAATGAAGAGGCTGAAAAAGAAGCAAATAATGTTGAAAAGGAGTTGTCTGAAAAATACGCAGATAATACCAAAACTAAGAATGTAAAATCCAGCGCTGAAAAGAAATGGATGCTAAGTATGCTTACCGGAAATGCGTCATCCAATTCTGCAGAACAGCAGTTTCATGGTTATGCTTCTGTTAGTGGGAAACCGATGAATTTTGAGCAGGTCTGGACTGCTTCTGAATATGTAGATGATCCTTTGACTCAAATACTATTGGCCAATCAGAGTAAACCGGTAGAAGCCAGAATCAGACATAAGGTTCCGGTAACATTCGGACTGTCGGTGTATTATAATCTGGGAAAAAGATGGGGAATAGGAACTGGGCTCAATTATACCAAACTGGTTTCTGAGCTTCATTCCGGAAGCAATGATAATTATATTAAAGGAGAGCAGAAAGTTCACTATATCGGAATTCCTGTTCAGGTTAATTATAATGTCATCCAGAAAGGGAGGTTTACAGGATATGTTACAGGAGGCGCGCTGGTAGAAAAGCCTATATCAGGAAGTATTACAACAAGTTATGTCGTAAATGATGAGGTAAAAGAAACTTCGAAAGAGAATTTGGATCATAAACCACTGTCGTTTTCGGTGAATACGGCAGTAGGACTTCAGATGAAGGTGGTTAATAGATTAGGGATTTATGCGGAGCCGGGGATTGGATATCATTTCAAAGATGAGAATTCTCCCAATACCATTTATAAGGAAAAACCCCTGCATTTTAATATAAAATTCGGGATCAGATTGTTGATTGATTAATGCTGATGACTTTTAAATAGAAATCAACTTAAATGTCAATATATGAAAACAAAACTGATTTTTTTAACATTTTTATTATTCAACTTTCTGATGATAAAGGCACAGTGTGACCCTACCATTACCAGTCCCAGATTAGGTGCTGTATTTGCGGATAAGATCCTGTTCTGTGAGAATGAAGATGAGATACTTTCCACTACACAAACGTTTGCTTCTTATCAATGGTACAAGCAGGAATGGACTTGGCAGACACCCAATCCCAATCCATGGGTGATCATTCCGGGAGCTACCTCACAGCAGTTAACGATCAACGGAAATGACCAGCTGTATTATTTTAAGGTAGCAGTTACACAGGCAGACTGTACGGCAGAAAGTCCGGCAGTAATGGCTGATGGATATGTATTTGGGCTTCCTGCTATGATGTCCACTTTTGTTCCGGGAACTTATGAGATTGTAGATGATGGGATAATACATGTATGCACGGAAGCTCCTGTGAAATTTGATAATGTATTTCCTGTGGTGTATGGCCCGCATACCTGGTTTAAATGTGTACCAACCACCACTGCACCTTTTACGGGAGATCCTTGTGTGATCCCTAATGTAACCGGAGATACTTATACGACTACTGAACCTGGGAAATATGGATTCTATGCCTGTACAGAATATTGTCCGGATCAGTGCAGAATGTTAGATCCGTTCGCATTTGTAGAATTGCAGTATGGTGATTGGGAATTCTGTGGAAGCTTAGGAACAGGAGAAGCAGCAAAGCCTAAAGAAAATAAATTAAATATATACCCCAATCCTACGGCACAATTTCTTTATATCGGAAAAGAATCAGAGGAATATAAAGAGGTTACCATTATAGATATGTCTGGAAAATTGGTTCTTAAGAAAAATGACCACCAATATAGACAAGGCATTGATGTCAGCCATTTGGTGCCCGGAAACTACATTGTCATTTCCAAAAGTGTGAAAGGAGAAGTCTATAAAAATAAATTGATAAAGAAATAAAGGATTAAATAATCTTTTCGTTAGTTTTTAATAGTGGTTAAATCGGCACAATCTGTTTTGTGCCGATTTTATTTTGTATCAGCTTATATTGATAAAAAAACCAGACCCAATCATGAGTCTGGTAAAAAAATTAAGGATGTTATTTGGTTATTTTTTATTTATAAAGTCTTCCTTTCAGTCTGCTTAACGATTCCTGCGAAATGCCCAGATAATTGGCCACCATTCTATTTGAAAGTCTTTGTACAACAGCAGGATTCTGTTCCAGAAGCTGTTTGTATCTTTCTGTAGCATCCATGGTTAGAAAACTCATCAGATGGCGGGTATTGTTCACATAAGCGTTTTCCAGATAGTAGATGTAAAACTTTTCCCAACCCGGAACCCTGCTCAGAAGACTTTGGAAATTCCTGAAATAAATATAAAGAAGTTCAGAACTTTCCAGAGCCTGAATGTATTCTTCCGAACCTTCACCGGTAATTAATCCTACAAGGTTACTGGCAAAATTATTTTCAAAAGCAATATATCTTGTTGCTTCCGTACCATCTGCCTGCAGAAAATAGATTCTGAGACAACCTTTCACTACAAAATAGATCCTGGAAGAGTGTTCCTTTTCATTCAGAAGAATCTCTTCCTTTTTGATCTGGAAATATTTAAAATAAGACAGAACGATTTCCATTCCTTCTTTATCAATTGAAGTGACCTGGGAAATTTTTTCAGCTAATAATGAATACATGTTGGAAGTATTAATGATTATAATTCGCAATTCTAATCTGGTTTTCAGCAACTCCCCATTCCTTTTTAAAATACTGTGAAAATAACGTATTAACTTCATGTTCACAGAAAAGGAGGAGAGTAAAGCGGTCATTCTCTCGTTCAAAATCCTTTTTAAAAAGATGAAGTACCCGCTCAGGACTGAAGGGATAGATAATGTGATAATTGAGCGGGTAGCTTCCGTCAATATCCGGGAAAAACTCCCCTGTATTTTTGCTGTAGATAAAACTGTTGACCGTACTTGTAAAAGGCAGGCTTCTATTGAACTGATAGAAAAAGGCCTGTGCATTCGTATTGCCGATCAGGTAATATATTTCAGCATTTAATCCCTGTATAATAATTTCTTCAGGATCAAGATACTGGATGGTCTTTCCTGGAGATAGGCTTTCCAGCCATTCTTCATTACTTTTTCTTGCATAAATGATAATTTCCATGGTATTTCGTACCACATCATAGTTCCATAAAGTAGATCTGATGATCTGAGTGCCTCCCTGTTCTTCATTTTCAAATAATAGAGGAATAATGTATCCTGGATTTCTATCCATATCCAGTTCTATATAAAAAGGAACTTTTAGCTTTATATGCCACGCGCTAGAAGTAAGCTTTTTAGAAGCAATAATTTCACCACTGTTGATATTGGTTAATTCTGATTTCATTTTGCGACTGTTTTGGAGTGATAAATTGTTTTAAAATCAAATATTAATGAGCATCTGCCGGGATTTCTACCTTTTTCTTTTTAAATCCTTGCAGCAGCACAAACGGAATACAGCAAAGCATGGCAATTCCAAGATATTGGTAAGCGTCCGTGAATCCCATCAGCATAGCTTGCTTATTGATCACTTTATCTATCGCATGTAAAGCCATTTCAGAAGCATCAGAATGAGAGAAGCCTTTAGCCATAAAGCCTGAAATATACTCCTGAGTTCTTTCCCAATAAGCAGATCCATATTCATTAATATTTTCCAACAGATAGTTCCGATGCTGTCCCTTTCCGATGTGAACAGAAGTAGCCAGTCCTGCAATTCCAAAAGAACCTCCTAATTGGCGCATCATATTGTACAAGCCTGCTCCCTGTCCGATCTCTGGACCTTTTAAGTCTTTGATAGCCAGAGTAATCAGCGGAACAAATGAAAGTCCGATTCCGATTCCTCTGAAATAAAGTGGGAAGTAGAAATCTGTATTTCCGGAAGACAACGTCGCCTTGCTCATAATCATTGGGAAAATAAAGAAGCAGAGGAATCCGGCAATTACAAACAGCTGTGGCGGAACTCCTTTTTTCAAGAGTTTTCCTACCGTTGGCATCAGTGCAATGGTAAAGATCTGGCCCGGGAGCAGTAGAAATCCTGTCTGTTGTGCCGAAAAGCCCAATAGACTCTGGCAGAACTGCGGAAATATAAATACCGATCCATACAATCCAATTCCGAAGAGGAACGAGGTAACCATTCCCGCAGAGAAACTTCTGTACCTGAATAATTTAAGGTTCACAACCGGGTGCTCTGTGGTAGTTTCCCGCCAGATAAATAATAAAATACCAATCACCGAAGTCACACAAAGTACAGTAATATAATTAGTAGCGAACCAGTCTTTTTCTTCTCCTTTTTCAAGAACAGTCTGTAAACTTCCCACGGCAACGGTCAGCAACAGAATTCCCCACCAGTCGACAGGTTTCCCCGTACTTTCTTTTGGGGTTTCCCTTACATACTGATAGGTAAGAATAGCTGCCAAAATTCCCAAAGGAAGATTGATATAAAACACCCACGGCCATGAGAAATGATCCGTAAGATAACCTCCTAAAGCGGGGGCCACAGTAGGCCCAACTACAGCGCCAAAACCGAAAATTGCGGTTGCTGTACCTCTTTCTTCAGGCGGCCAGGTTTCCAGCAAAATAGCCTGTGCTGTAGAAATCAAACCACCGCCAGCCAATCCCTGCAGAATTCTGAAAGCCACCAATTCAACCAAAGTGTGTGAGTTCCCGCAGAGCATTGAAGCAATGGTAAAAACAATAATGGAAAATAAGAAGTAATTCTTTCTTCCAAAACGACTTCCCAGCCATCCGGACATCGGTAAAATAATGACATTGGCAACAGCGTAACCGGTAGAAACCCAAGCAACATCCTCTAATATGGCACCCATATTTCCCTGAATATGAGGGATCGCAACGTTCACAATGGTGGTGTCTAAAAATTCAAGCATACATGACAGTACCATCGTAAACGTGATCACCCATTTTCTAAATCCTTTCTCAGCCATCATGTTGAGTTATTTAGTTAATACGCTTACCTCCACATTCATCCCCGGGCGAATCTTTTTAAGCAGTTCTGGAGTAGCATTGATTTTTATTTTCACAGGAATACGCTGTACAACCTTCACAAAGTTACCCGTCGCGTTATCGGGTGGTAACAGAGACATTTTTGCTCCTGTAGTACCGGCAAAATTATGTACAACTCCTTGTATTGGCTCATTAGGGTAAGCGTCAACAATGATTTCAGCTTTTTGCCCCGCACGGATGTGCTGCATCTGGGTTTCTTTAAAGTTCGCTGTTACATACAGGTTATTTTCATCTACAACAGCAAATAACGTTTGTCCGGCCTGAAGCAACTGTCCCATTTGTACACGGCGTTTCGTTACAATTCCTGAAACAGGAGCTTTAATAGTAGTGTAGGAGAGAAGCAGTTTAGCATAATCTACATCTACCTGCTGCTGGCCTGTTGCCGTATTCGTTACAACCAGTTCCGATTGGCTGTTTCCAATCTGAGCAACAGCTGTTTTGTACTGTTCTTCTGCAGATTGTAGCGCTGCCTCAGCAATTTGGCGCTCCGCTTTAGCCTTATCAAAAGTCTGCTGCGGAATAGATCCGTTTTTAATCAACGCTGCATAACGCTCATAATCCTGATTGGCTTGCCATAATTTGGCTTTAGCCTCATCTACTTTAGCTTTATATCCTAAAGATGCAGAATGGGTCGTTGAAACCTGAGTTTGAGAAACCCCGATTTTTGAACCAGCAGTTTTTTGAGCAGCAATCGCCTGTTCCAGCTTCAATCGGTATTCTTGATCCTCTAATTGAACCAGAACCTGTCCCTTGCTTACACGTTGATTATCCTCAAATCCAATAGAATCAATGTAACCGCCTACACGGGTTACCACGGCGCTTAGATCGCCGTCTATCTGCGCATCATCTGTATCTTCATGGCTTTGGTGGTAAAAATATTGCTTAATTCCGAAAATACTTCCGGCGACAATCACGATCAGAAGAATGATGGGAACAATGTATTTTTTTTGTTTAGAAGGAGTAGCTTCCATAGTATTGTTAGTGTTCATAGTCGTTGTTATTGAGTAATCGTTGAAATTTTTCCTGAAACCTTTAGAAGATTATACCATGCCATAGACGCGTCGGCACGGGCGATCTCTAAATCTGTCAGTGCCTGATAAAGTTTTGTATCCGCATCAATACGGTCGGTAACGGTGGTTACATTGTTTTTGTAACGGTCTGCCTGCATACGGTCATTTTCAGTAGCCTCTTCAATAGAGGAATGAAGAAGATTAACTTTATTTAAGGCTTTGAAATACAATTGATAAGCCTGGTTTACTTCAGTTCGGATTTTATCTGCCCAGATGTTCTTTTCTATCGAAGTCTGCTTCTGATTAATCTGAATTTCAGATAGTTTGTTCTTATTTGTCCATAATGTGGAAAAGTCCCATGAAACCGTTGCCCCTAAAGAAAACGGAGCGATAAAAGTTCCATTGGAAGGAATGAAAATAGACCCTGCATGGTTGTAGCCCATTCCTGCACCCACGGATAATTTGGGGAGCTCATCTGCTTTCAGAACTTTAAATGAAAAATTATGAACCTTGGATTGAAGAGTATTTTGTTCCAGTTCCTTTCTTTGAGAGAAAGCCATATCCAGGTATTGTTCCAATGAAAAAGGAGCTTCTTCTTTTAAAAGCACCGAATCTGTCTGTAGGTCAAGGCTGTCCGGAAGTCCAAGAAGGACATTCATATTATAACATACAATTTTGCGGGTAGCCTCTAGGTCTGAGGCGGTAATCTCAATTCCGGATCTTTGAAGTTTAAAGCGTAAGACATCGTTTTTAGTCACAATGCCATGACTGTAAAAATGTTCCGCCTGTTGAATTAGATTATCAACTGCCATAAGATTCTGCTGTACAATTTTTTGGCTTTGAGAAATTTTGTACAGATCAAAATACATCTGGACCGCAGTGTAAATCACCTCATCCTCAGTAAGGATGACATTGGTTTTCGCAATTTCAGAAAGGAGTAGGGTGGATTGCCTTGCATACTTTAGTTTAAAACCATTGAAAATAGTTTCGTTAAGAGAAGCATTTCCTACATAAGATTCGGCCCTTTTCGGAAGAATCCAGTCAAGAGATCCCAGTTTAATATGGTTGGCGATATTTTCAGTATGAGAAAATGTTCCGCTGACGCTTCCCGTAGGAAGAGACTGGTCTTTGGTCTGGTTGTATTTATTGATGGCAAGATCTACAGAAGCCCTTTTCAGTTTCAGGGCATTGCTGTTTGAAAGTGCCATTTCTACCGTTTGGTTTAAAGTCAGCACACGGGTTTGTGCATATCCGGAGATGCTCAATGCTGTACCAAGACATAACAGGAGAGATTTCCAGAGAAGTGGGTTGATTAGTGTTTTCATTTGTTGTAAGACACAGCTCCGCCGGGCAGGCAGTGAGCTTGCTTTAAGAGATTAGTTATGATGAATAAGATTTAGTGTGTTTCGTGATTGTATGGAAGAACCAATACCGGAGTGGTAGAATGGCGGATGATGTATTCTGCAGTACTGCCACTGATGAGGTGATCTAATCCGGTTCTTCCATGGGTACCTACAATTAATAGGTCCGCGCTGTTGTTAACCATGAACTGAATGATCTGCTCCTGCGGATCTCCATTGATTATTGTCGTTGAATGTTCTACCAAACTATATTTTTCGGTAACCTGTTTTATTTTAGCCATTTGTCTTTCCATTTGGTCATCATTTTCTATAAAAGTATTGGCTAACGAGGCATTAAGAATAGCCGTATTGTTTCTTACAAGCAGCAACTTCACAGTAGCATTAAAAAAGACAGCGAGTTCAAAGCCCCGGGAAGCAATTCGTGGAGAAAAAATACTTTCATCCAGGGCAATGACAATAGATTGAATGTTCATAGTTTATATTTAAATTGTGTTGCAAAATTCCATTATCGAAGGAATAAAAACTTTGACCTGGGTTAAAAAACAATTTTATGATGACTGTTTTTTATGCAATCCGGCTTGGTCTTCCGATTCACCGGCTTTCCAGTAAGATATGGCATGCAGAGCACGGGAATCCAAAGTTGGATCAGCTTTGAAATAATCACGAAGTTCTTTTGCTGTAGAATATTCTGCAGCTACGTACACATATTTTCTTTGCTCATCTTCCGGGAATTTAAATTGTTTGGCCGCTTCTGCAAGTTGGCTTCCTTTTTCCGGTGTTGGATTATAGAGCCATTCAATATCTACATTGGCCGCAGAGCAGGAGAGTACTTCATCTTCTTTTCCGAAGGTTTCCAAAAGTACCTTTACATTCACTCCTTCAGGTAGTTGTTCTACAATGGCACAGATAACAGGCAGGGCAGTAGCGTCACCTACGAACAGATAAGAATTTGCTTCAGGAACTAAAGGTCTTGGGCTTGCTTTCATTCCTATACCTAAAAAATCTCCTTCCTGTACGTTTAACGCCCATGCTGATGCAGGTCCATTATCTCCGTGTGCCACAAAATCAATGCTCAGTTCCCTGTTTTCAAGATCAATTTTTCGGTTGGTATATGTTCTTATAATTTCCTGTGTATCTGGTTCATCTGTAGGGATAAATATCTTGTTATTTGAACCAGATTTTACATTAGCGAGCATTTCTGCCTGATTGTCATTAATATTGAAAATAACCCGGATAAAATGGGGGGTAATATACTCTTTATGTTTCACATGAAACACTGAACGTATTTTTTTTGTTTCGGTTGAATTCATTATGGTTAAATTTTATTGTAAAACATTTTCTTCTAATAAGTTATCCGAAGTGTGCATTTGTCTGTATTCGATGATATCTTCTATGGATAAAACCATTAAATCATGCTTTAGGGCAAACACAACAATCTGCGGGAGCCTGGACATGGTTCCGTCATCATTCATCAGCTCACATAAAACAGACATAGGTTTTAATCCGGCCAGGCGCATCAGATCTATACTTCCTTCCGTATGGCCGTTTCTTCCCAAAACACCATCATTATGCGCTCTTAAAGGAAAGACATGCCCGGGACGAACCAGGTCATCTGGTTGTGCATCTTCAGAAATAACAGCTTTCACCGCTGCAACTCTGTCTGCTGCTGAAAGCCCGGTTGTAGCTCCTTTTCTGGCGTCTATAGAAACCGTAAAAGGGGTTTGATGTGGACTTGAATTATCGGGTACCATATAGGGAAGCTGCAATTCATCAGCTTTTTCATGGGTGAGACATAGGCAAACGACTCCGCTGCAATACCGGATCATTTGCATCATATCTTCCTCATTCATATGTTCTGCAGAGAAAATAAGATCGCCTTCATTTTCACGATCTTCATTGTCGATCAGTAAAACTCCTTTTCCTGCCTGCAATTCCTGGATTGCGTTTTCAACTCGGTCTGTGGAATTTTCGCCAAATATTTTTAACATATTTTCCATAAGTAAATATTTAAATTGTATATGATAACCAATTGGCTACCTGTTTTCTTTAGTAGTATGATATTTGTGTTTTTTAGTCTGTATTTTAAATTGGTGAGGCAAAGTTGGGCATGCCGGAAATGAAAAACTTTGACTTAGGTTAAAAAAGTAAGACCAGTTCTAATTTTTATACTCTAATGTTTCCATTTCATGATAAACGGTAGTGGCCCAAAAGTCTAATTCCCACTCTTTTTTGCGGATCACTTCAAGTGAGTATTCACCTTTGTAATAATTTTTAATAAGTTCCTTCCGTTGAAATTCTATAAGCTGAATTTCAATATTGAAATAGGCTTTTCTCCATTCTATATGGTCAGTAGGCTCAGAATTTTCGTTTTGATATAGCTCCGTTTCTTCCTTTTTCAATTTGTCAATCATTCCGGAAACAATCCCCTCAGTGATAGAATGATCCCCTTTCTTATTTTCCAAAAAGGAAAGGGACTGGTCAATTAAAAGGATGTTCAGCTCTTTTTCATTCTTGTCTTCCTCTTCAGTGGGCTTGATAAGCTTTATCAGATTGGGTAAAGTCAAACCCTGGATGAGTAAAGTGAAAATGATGACCACAAATGTGATAAAAAGGATGGTGCTTCTCTGGGCAATTAAGACTCCATCATGATCCTCTAAAGGCATTGCGAGTGCGGCGGCTAATGACACAACACCTCTCATTCCTGACCATGATAAGATAATATATTCCTTTTTCGCCTGTGAAAAGAATCCTGTTTCTTTTTTGACTTTATTCCCTGAAAATAATGGAAATGTAAAGATGACAAACAGCCTAATCACAATAAGAACTCCAAAGATGAGAAGACCATACAGAATTAGAACTGGCAGCTCAGAATGAGGAATATCTGCAATAATCTGAGGAAGCTGCATCCCAAGAATCAGAAATACCAACCCGTTCAGAACAAATATGATAACGTCCCAGAAGTGGTTCATCTGTATTCTGCTGTTGGTCCTGAAAAGAGAAAAAGAATTCCATGAAAGAAACATACCCAAGACTACAACGGCCAGCACTCCTGAGCATTCCAGATGTTCAGCCATGCTGTAAGTGGCAAATGGTAATAAAATAATCACAAAGGTTTCTGCATTACTGTTTCCGTTCAAAAATCGGTTCAGTTTCAGGAATCCATACCCTATCACTAGGCCCACAATAATTCCGCCTAAGCTGATGGTTATAAATTGAAAACCAGCATTCCAGAAAGAAAAAGCTCCACTTAGAATAGCAATCAATGCACATTTATAAGCAATAAGGGCTGATGCATCATTCAGAAGACTTTCTCCTTCAAGGATGGTAACCAGCTTTTTAGGTAAAGGAAGACCTTTTGTAATGCTGGTTGCCGCTATAGCATCCGGTGGGGAAATAATGGCTCCCAAAATAAAAGCCAATGGCCACGAAAAACCTGGAATAATACTGTGAGCAATACATGCAATGATGGTCGTGGTTAGGAAAACCAAACCTACTGCAAGAAGGGATATTTTGGAAAGCTCTTTTTTAAATTCAGGAATAGAAGTATTCCATGCTGCGTCAAATAAAATAGGAGGTAAAACCACATAAAAGATCATCTCCGGACTCATATCTATAGAAGGAACCAGCTTTGTAAGACTTAAAATAAGACCTGCTGATAAAAGTAAAAGAGGAAGCGCAAGTTTGAGCTTTTCTTTTACTGAAATAATAACAATGAGAATAATAGAGATCCATATAATTTTTTCAATTTCTGCCATGCGTTTCTTTATTGTGCTGCAAAATTATTGTGCTTAGAAAGGCAAAACTTTGATCTGTGTCAAAAAAAGATAAAGGGTTGTAAAATTTTTTTCCTTCCAATTTTTCACGATATTTATCAAAATGTTTAATGATGAAATTGAATACAATACTTTTTCCTTTGATGATATTCTGTACTACGCTGATTCATGCTCAAAAAAATGCAGAAAATATCGATGGAGTCTATAAAGCAAAGGGTGCGGTTTTCATTATCAATAAAAATAAAACATTTCTGATTATGGCTTATGCAACGCTGATAAAAGGAACGTGGAATATTGATAAAGATCTTATGTATCTGAAACCTAAAAACCCAGAAGATAAATTTTACATATATGCCCGCAAAAACCCTGATATTAAAACAGGAATGCGGATTAATTTTACAGGAGATGATATTGGAAACAGTAATATTGCAGTAGGAGAGTTTCCAAACAAAATGCAGTCTCTTTTTAACGATGAAGCCAACTGTCTGGATTATCCTAATGTTCATATGTTCAAAGAGAAATGGCCAGCTATTACCCTATTGGAAGAACATAATGATGGAAATTGGAAAACGGCAGATATTCCAAGGTTAATGTATAACTTTCCAACGACAGATTATAATGATTTCATAATACAACACATGCAGGATAGCCTGTATCATAACGACTTTGTTTTTAAAATTACAAAAAAAGGATTGTCGGATTTGAATAGTGGTTCAGGAGAGATCATTCAGAAATCTACTGTAAAAGAAGAGTTTTCCAATGAAAAAGAAATGGAATTTATAAACCAGTCATTTGATATGGCCTTTAATGCAGATTATAAATTAGTAAACAATGCCTATAACATGAATGACGATATGAATGAAAAAATAGATCTGATTGGCTATAAATACGACAAACAAAAAAATGCCTATGTAAATGCTGCTGTACCGGCTAAGCAGCTGAATTATAAAAGTAAAGACTACCATGATAATAATGTGCTGATGAAGTTTGACAGAATTACTGGAACTTCACAGCCGCAGGTTGCTTTAAAAAAATTACCAAAACCTCTATTTGTGGCTAATTGTAATCATTAAGAACTGGGCTGAATTTAAATCTTCACTTTCCTTAAAATCATTTTCAAAATTCTTTTTTCTGTAGAAAATTATCAGGATAACTCTCAGATTATTAAAATAGTATATTAATTATATTTACTTCAAAAACACACCATGCTGATCAAAATTTATGGCAGTGCTATTCATGGCGTTGCTGCCCAGACAATAACTATTGAAGTAAATGTAGATACCGGCGGAGTAGGATACCATTTGGTGGGACTTCCCGATAATGCCATCAAAGAAAGCAGTTACAGAATTTCTGCTGCACTGAAAAATGTAGGATATAAAATTCCAGGAAAAAAGATTACGATTAATATGGCTCCTGCAGATCTGAGAAAAGAAGGGGCTGCCTATGATCTGAGTATCGCGATTGGAATATTAGCTGCTTCAGATCAGATTCTGGCTGAGGAAACGCAGAACTACATCATTATGGGTGAACTTTCGTTAGACGGAAGCCTGCAGCCTATTAAAGGTGTGTTACCTATAGCAATTCAAGCTCGGGAAGAAGGTTTTAAAGGAATTATTCTTCCTATTCAAAATGCTAGGGAAGCAGCTATTGTTAGCGATCTTGATGTATATGGAGTGGAAAATATAAAGCAGGTTATTGATTTTTTTAATGAAGGGAAACCTATTGAGAAAGTAATATTGGATACTCAAAAAGAGTTCCATGAAAGGATCAATGATTTTCCGTTTGATTTTTCAGAAGTTAAAGGTCAGGAAACAGCCAAAAGAGCTATGGAAGTAGCGGCTGCAGGCGGACATAATATCATTCTGATCGGACCTCCCGGTAGCGGAAAAACCATGCTGGCCAAAAGAGTTCCTAGTATCTTACCTCCATTAACCTTAAAAGAAGCTCTGGAAACCACAAAAATTCATTCTGTAGCAGGAAAAATAGGAACAGAAGCTTCATTAATGACTTTTCGTCCCTTCCGGGCCCCACATCACACAATTTCAGATGTGGCCCTTGTAGGTGGGGGAAGTTATCCTCAGCCGGGAGAAATTTCACTGGCCCATAATGGGGTTTTATTTCTGGATGAAATGCCGGAATTCAAAAGAACAGTGCTGGAAGTGATGAGGCAGCCTTTGGAAGATCGTGAAGTAACGATTTCAAGGGCCCGGTTTACCGTCAATTATCCGGCAAGTTTTATGCTGGTAGCTTCTATGAATCCAAGTCCAAGCGGGTTTTTTCCTGATGATCCCAATAATACCTCATCTGTTTACGAAATGCAGCGATACATGAATAAACTTTCAGGGCCGCTTTTAGATAGAATTGACATCCATATCGAAGTCCAGAAAGTAGAATTTGAACAGCTTTCCGAAAAAAGGAAAGGAGAAAAAAGTAAAGACATCAGAGACCGCGTACTCAAAGCACGAGATATTCAGAATAAAAGATATGAGAACCTCAATATCAGCAGTAATGCCCAAATAGGACCTAAGGAAATTGAGGCGTATTGTGAACTGGATGAAACTTCTTTCAGTCTCATCAAATTAGCTATGGAGAAACTCAATCTTTCTGGAAGAGCTTATGACAGGATCCTTAAAGTTGCCAGAACAATAGCGGACCTTGAAGAATCTGAAAATATTATGTCTTATCATATTTCTGAAGCCATACAATACAGAAGTCTGGACCGGGAATTCTGGAATGGATAACAGATCCAGACTTCTATTGCTGAAATAATGTTAGAGGGCTTCTATTTCCACATCCATTTTAAGATTGATCAAAAAAGGATGGTTGTATACTTTAGGAACCCATTGAAACTGATCATTCACTTTATTAATATACCCAATACCTGGCCACGGAAGATGAGCCGAGCAGATTAGTGTTCTGTTTTTAAAGCAGTTTTCAAGAACTTTTTTACGGGTTTCAACGCCTGTTTCAAAATCAATATCCCATTGCGTTCCCCAGTCCGGTTTTGCAATGAGTAGAGGAGAATGGAAAACATCTACTACATTGGTAATGGATATATCTCCATCATTCACCGTATAAATAATATGCCCGGGAGTATGTCCGGGAGCAGCCTGCGTCTGAATAGTGGAGAACAAAAGATCTCCCATTTCAAATGTTGTAAGCCGATTGCCAATGGCAGAAAGCGTTTTTCTGACTAATGGAATACTTGGTTTTCCTCCTTCCGGATTTTTACTTTTTTGAAAATCCGGTTCACCTGCCATCCAGAATTCAAATTCCTGACGTGAAATGTAATATTGAGCATTTGGAAATACAACCTCACCGTTCTTAGAAAGAATTCCTCCGATATGATCTCTGTGAGCATGTGTAAGCAGAATATCCGTTATGGATTCCGGCGTAAATCCAGCTTCTGTAAGGCTGTGTAATAATTGTCCTGCGTTTTCTTCATCATAAAATCCTTCTCCAGTATCTATTAAAATAACACGGTCAGCTTTTTTGACAAGCATTACATTGATAGGTGCTTCATAATAAGACTCCGGCAAATATAGATTGCGGAGTTCATTTTTTACCCTATTTTGAGGAATGTCGGGAGCTAAAATGGGCTGATGGTAACCAATACCAAAATACCCGTCAGAAAGGATAAAAATATCTAGTTCATGACATGGAATATGTATAAATCCATGATCTCTCTTCAATTGGTGATCCATATTAAAATGAGGCGTTTTTTCTTTTATACAAATTTAAAAAATATTAATACACTTCGATCACTAGATAGGAAGATATTGAGTTGTTGTCATTGTAATTAATTAGAATCCAGTGCTTTAATTGTAAATTCTTTTAGAATATCTATTCCAGGTTGATACAAATTATAGGAATTATGTAACAGATAGGTTGAATTATTATGTTAAGTTTGATTGCCAAATTATTTAAAATATCATATTATGGAAGTAAAATTCATAAATACTGCATAGGAGGTGTATCCACTTACAAAGGATAGACGGAATATATTCTTTCTTCTTTTTCGAATACCCTACATAACGTTTGAATACTGTCTTCCGTTCCGCTCATAGAGGGAATCGGTTTATAGTCTGTATCATTCAGTTTTGAGAAGTTGCCAGTAAACACATTCAGTAAATAAACGATGGTTATCCCTCATGTTTTTACTTTTTATATGTTTTCTATAGTGGCAAACCCATTTTACAAAGTTTTAAATCAAACCAAATCAAATTATTATGTCAAACATCATTCCCTCATTAGAAACCTTGTCAATAAGTTCGGCTGTATTAATGTCCTCAGAAGACAGAGAAAAACTTTTAAATGGATTTAATAAAACCATTTGGGATTACCATCACGAAGAAACATTGGAATCTCTTTTCCGTAAGCAGGCAATCCTTCATCCTGATAAGACTGCTGCGGTTTACCAGAATCGGGAGATTACTTATGGAGAGCTGGACCAAAGAAGCAATCAGCTGGCCAATCTATTATTGAGTCGTGGTATCAAAGAAGGAAAATATGTTCCCATCTGGTTAGACCGTTCTTTGGAATGGATTATTGCCGTACTTGGGGTAATCAAAACAGGTGCAGCCTATGTTCCCATAGATCCTGCTTATCCTGTCAAAAGAGTAGAATATATTCTTTCCGATACCTCTGCTGATCTTATCATTACCAATCAAATTCTTGAAGACCTTTTATCAGAAACCGAAAAGACAAAAGTATTTGATCTGGGTACTATGGAAAATCTTGATCGTTTACCTTCAGAAAATCCTGGAATTAACATTCATCAGAACGCCTTGGCATACACAATTTATACTTCGGGCTCAACGGGTAAGCCCAAAGGTGTAATGGTAGGCCATCAGGCTATACAACATCTGGTAACCTGGCATAATCATCATTTTCATGTGGATCATAGCTCAAAATTAACTCTTGTTGCAGGGTTGGCATTTGATATCTCTGTGTGGGAAACGTGGTCTGCTCTTACTTCCGGAGCCACTATTTTTATTGCTGATAATGAAGACAGAACAGATGCACTTGCTTTGCTTGATTATTATAGAAGAAATCAGATTACACACGGTTTTGTACCCACTGTTTTGGCTCCGCCAGTTGTTAATTATTCCAGTAACTATAATGATCTGAAACTGAAATATCTCTTTACAGGAGGTGAAAAATTAAAACCAGTACTTACCTCAGAATTAAGCTACGAACTGATAGATTATTATGGACCTACCGAATGTACCGTATTTGCAACATTCAAAAAAGTGAAAGATATTAACGGGAAATATGTTTCCTCAATAGGCAGGCCGATTGCCAATGCAAAAGCCTATATTTTAAGTGATAATATGGAATTGCTGCCGGTAGGAGCTGCAGGAGAGTTATGCATTGGAGGAAATCTTTTAGCCAATGGATATCTTAATAATAAAGAACTTACAGAGGTTAAGTTTATTACCAGCCCATTCAATGAAAAAGAAAAACTGTACCGTACAGGAGACCTCGCCAAATGGAATTCGGATGGTGATATTGAATTCTTAGGAAGGATTGATAACCAGGTGAAAATTCGTGGATTCAGGGTTGAATTGGGAGAGATAGAACGTTCATTGACCCAGCAGAAAGAAGTCAGAGAAGCTGTGGTTATTGGTAAAGAAACGGAAGGAAGCACCAAATATCTGATTGCTTTTGTTGTATTAGATCCCGGAGCAACAACAGATATTTCATCTGTCCGAAATGCATTGAAAGAAGAACTTCCAGGCTATATGATTCCCGCACAAATTATTTTTATAGATAAAATTCCATTAACGGCAAATGGCAAAACTGATAGTAAGGTATTAAAAGATCTGGCCGATAAAGAAGCGAAAGAACTGATTTCATTTGAGCCACCCACCAACGAGACAGAAAGAATCATTGTAGATGTCTGGTCTTCTGCATTGGAGCGTCCTGTTATTAATATTACAGATAATTTTTTTGATATTGGAGGAAATTCTCTGTTGGTAGCAACCGTTGCTGTAACTTTACAAAGAAAGCTTGATGTGAAGGTTTATCTGCGGGATATATATCAGTATCCGGTATTACAGCAGCTGTCGGAAGTTCTTATTGAGAGATCCCGAGAAACCAGGGAAGCAATCCCAACGGAAGATGTAGAACCATATGTTGAGCTTCAGAAGGATGTTTATCTTGCTCCAGGTACTGTTTTTGCAGGTGGATTTGATCCTAAACAGGTGGAAAATCCCACTACCATTTTTTTAACGGGTGTTACAGGATTTGTGGGAATACACCTGCTGCAGGAACTTTTGGATACTACAAATGCTGATATTTACTGTCTTGTAAGAGCTCAGGATGAGTTTAATGCAATGGAGAAAATTGACAAATGTTTTAAGCAATATCATATTCCTCAAAATATAGAACAGAAATCAAGAATTATTCCTGTTATCGGAGATCTGGCTTTGCCATCCTTAGGATTGTCAGAAGAAACATTTACAAAGCTGGCAAAACAAACCGATTTGATTTATCACTCCGGAAGCTCAGTTAACTTTATTGAACCTTATTCCTATATGAAAGCTCCGAATGTAGAAGGGTTAAGGGAAATCATAAAACTGACAGGAGCAGAAAGAACAAAATGTCTTGCTTTGTTGTCAACCATTTCCGTATACAGCTGGGGACATGTATTTACAGGAAAAACAGTAATGCTTGAATCCGATGATATTGAACAAAACCTGATGTCAGTAAGCAAAGACATTGGCTATGTAAGAAGTAAATGGGTGATGGAAGCCGTGGCTGATTTGGCCGCAAAAGAAGGACTGCCATTGATTACTTACCGTCTCGGATATGCCATGTGTCACAGCAAAACGGGAGCCAGTGCTGCTTATCAATGGTGGTCCGGACTGGTGAAAAACTGTATAGAGTTTAAATCTTATCCCGCACTCACTGAGCTTAGAGAAGGTTTAATTACGGTAGATTATATGACCAGGTCTATGGCTTACATTACAAGGAATAAAGAAGCGATAGGGAAGAAGTTCAACCTAATTGCCAGCCCGGAAACGAATCTTACTTTAGAAGAGTTCTTCGGGCTAATGAAGAAATACTATCCTTTCCCACTCAAAGATCTTCCTTACAAAGAATGGAGAAAACAATGGGAAGATGATAGTAAAAACAGACTGTATCCACTAACCAGTCTTTTCAGAGATAATATGCATGAAGGACTGTCTACGGTGGAGCTTTACCAAAATACTTATATCTGGGATTGTTCCAATGTAATTCAATTTTTGAAAGGATCAGGCATTAAAGAACCTGTGTTTGATAAAAAGATATTGGATGTGTATTTACAGTTTCTCGGAATTTCAGCTTCATAACTTTTTGAAACATCAACATAAAAAAACCAGACGAATTTTCGTCTGGTTTTTTACTCCTAATTACAAATTTAATTCACGGTCACTTTAATCACATTCTGTACAGCCGGAACAGGATATTGAGTTCCAACCTTTGAAATAACCATCGTCTCACTTTGTGGAGTTCCACCAAATAAAGCCTGACGGTTTCCGGCTCCTGGATACTGATCTACTCCGGTGCCGGAATCAAATAAAGCTGTTTTTGAACTAAGATCACCTTTTATAGCCGCATCAATATTTGTCTCATTTGCGTAGAACCAATCATTGGAAAAACCAAACATGGTGACATAAGTAATTTTATCGCCTGGATCTGCCTTGAAGCTTATCATGACCTTATTTCCAGGGGGAACAGGGGCATTTCCTGCAACATAGATTCCTTTAATGCCTGGAAAAGATTTTAAACTGTTTTGAAGTTTGCTTACATTTCCAAATTGAGCAATTTCCTTTAATCCCATTCCGTTATCCATTTTTCCTAATTCATAGACTGGGTTTTTATCTCCGCGATAAATGACTACCAAAGCAGGAGAAAGACCTGTCATAATCCCTGTATTAGAGCTAAGCTTTGCTTTCATTTTATCAATATTTCCCATCTGGGCTATATCCGTAATTTCAGGATTGGATAAAGAGTTAGGAGTAAAGAATGGGGCACTGTTAAGTAGTTGAGAGCCATTGTAATTGGAAACAGCCCAAACTCCGGGAGAAAAAGGCGTTTCATTAGCTGTTCCGCCTGAAGTATTGGTGATGGTTAGAGTAAACTCAGAAGTCATCTCATTGTAGTCAAGATTAAGCTTCATCAGTTGTGGGGCGTTTACATTGGGAACCTGAGTGATGGGTTTACTTTCCGGCTGGCCGGTATTGTCTTTTGTTCCATTATCCCATAGTAATACGCTTGAAGAAACATCTCCCGTAATTGCTTTTCCACTGGTGTCGAAAAGTTTGATTCCCGGTTGTTGAGAAGCAAAGAACCAATCTTTAGAGGCTCCGTACATAGTAGCAAACATAAGAGCCTGTGCTTTTCCTGCACTAAACTTTATGAATACAGATTGCCCAGGTAAAATAACGGGTACTGCTCCGGTTCCCTGAAAGCTTCCACTTTCTACAAAGTCTTTAGGAGTAACAATATTTTCAAAGGTAATCGTTCTTTGAAGAGAATTATCCATCATGTTATTGTCTGAATCGTTGCATGATAAAAGAGTAAATGCAGCGATGATTCCTGTAGCGAATGCTGTGATTTTAAAAAAGATCTTTTTCATAAAATAATTTTTTATAGTTATAACTTGCTGTTAAGAATGTAGTCGGACACTTTTTGAAATCCTGACAAAAAAAGATCAACTATTTTTTACAATGGTGAAAATTAGTGGGGTTTGTGGAGATTTTTACTTTATAAAATAATACGTCGAGTTCTGTCGCTACAGATCAAGATCTTTGGCCAGGATAATGAAAAATTGATAATCAAAAGAACAGCAAATGAATAATTTTATGGTATTAGCTAAGGACTTTGTGGCCAATGAAAGCGTAGTGATAGATCTTAAATCATCCGGAGTTGAAAATAAGTTGAATTCATTGGTTTTTCAGAATCAAAAAGGGCAGTCTGCACAATTTCTATGGCAGTTTGATCATGTAAAAATGAAAGGGTATTTTAAAGAGATAATTAACGATCTTGGGGTAAAGGTTGTTAATTATGATGGTTTTTTGACAGTAACCAATGGAGGAGGAAGTCAATTTTTGGAAGCAGAAGTAAAATGGTAATAGGGAAATAAGTGGTTTATATTCCCTTTTTTCCTTCTATAATCATCTGAATCATTTTTACCTTTCTGTTTTCTCTTGTTTCAGGTTTTTTAGCTTCTTCAATCCAACGGATATATTCCTTCTTATGAGTGTAGCTCATTTTATCGAATAGTTCTTTTGCATCAGGATTTTCATTAAAGGCGGATGTAATATCATCAGCAATCGTCACAATCCGCTCTTCTTTATCTTCCATAAGAGAAACGGTAACCTCATCCCCAAAAGTTTTTCCAAGTTGCTTTCTGATGTCTTGGGTTAATCCTAATAGGTGGCAGTCAGATTTCATTTTGGCCAGGCTTCCACGGTATTCAACCT
Organism: Chryseobacterium sp. StRB126; assembly: GCF_000829375.1. Classification (NCBI taxonomy): domain Bacteria; kingdom Pseudomonadati; phylum Bacteroidota; class Flavobacteriia; order Flavobacteriales; family Weeksellaceae; genus Chryseobacterium; species Chryseobacterium sp. StRB126. Next base: position 489,954 of record NZ_AP014624.1, on the reverse strand, counting down.
TGTCGTCAAACAATACTTTAATTTTCACCTGTCCTTTTTTGTTGAATAATTCTTCTGTTGAAAAAGGAAATTCCACAAAAGCAGCATTCATTTCTCCGTTTTGCTTAATGATGGCTGTGAATAATATAGGCTTAGAATTCATGGGCGTTATTTTAATATTCAAAAATAAAAAAACCGTGAAAATTACTTTCACGGTTTCAAAAATAGATCAGATGAGATTATTTTTTCTTTGTTTTCTTAGGCGTTGTTGTAGTACCTGAGTTTTTAGTTTTTGTATCAGCCGGAGTGTTTGCATCTCTTACAAGCTTTAATTCATCAACTAATCTTCTTGCACCAGCAAATTTATCAATGGTCCAAAGAACGAAACGAACGTCTACGTTGATCGTTTTCTGCCATTCTTGTTCAAATACGATATCACCGCTTAAAGCTTCGCTGTTTCCGTCAAATGCAATACCGATAAGGTTTCCGTCTCCATCAATTACCGGAGAACCAGAGTTACCTCCTGTAATGTCATTGTTAGAAAGGAAGTTTACAGGCATATAACCTTTTGCATCAGCATACTGTCCGAAATCTTTAAGGTTGTAAAGATCAATTACTCTTTGAGGTAAATCGAACTCTTCATCACCTTTCTTGTATTTTCCAACAAGACCAGACATATCTGTATAATAGTTATCAGTAACTCCGAAGTAGTTTCTGTCTTCTCTGATAGGAAGTTTATCTACCGTACCATAAGTTAATCTCATCGTAGAGTTTGCATCCGGATAGAATTTCTTCTCAGGCATCGCTTTTACTAAACCAGCTAAGAATAGACGATTGTTTTTTGCAAAGTTATCATCTACTTTAACGTATTTTTCATTACTCATTTTCTGATCTGCAACAATACCGTTTGCTGCTTTCCAAAGTGGATCAGCATCAAGCTTTAATGCATCAGGGTTTAATAAAAAGTTTGTAGCAGAAGTCTTGTTGGCGAAAATTGAAGAGTAAGCAAGGTTAGAAATTGTTTTAGCATCTAATCCTAAAATTGTAGCAGAAGCAACATCCTTATTTACTCTTGCCTGGTAAAGGCTAGTCATTGAAGCCAGCATATCTCCTTCTAATGAAGGGCTGAAGTTTTCATAAGCAGCTTTGATTGCAGCTTCAGTTTTAGCTTTCATAGCTAGTCTTCCCTGCATATCCTGAGCAGCATAAGTTTTTAAAACAGAACCTACCTGTAAAGCAAGAGAAATATATTTAGCATTTCTAAAGAATTGAGAAGCGTAGTTTCTTTCAACATTTCTGTCAGAAGTTTGTTTGTAATATACACTAATATCATCTAGGATACCATCATACATAGTATTTCCTGGTTGAGCCGCCCATACTTTAAACTTGTCCTCAATGGCTTTTTTATCAGTAATGGTGCCGTTTTTGTTAACAGCATCAATGGTTCCCTGTCTGTTTTTCCAGTAGTTCGCTACAGAAGCATATTGAGAAGCATAGTTAAGCTGAGTAGCCTTATCTTTATCCATGTACTTCTTCATTACGTCCATAGCCGTTTTAGAAGCTTCAACCCAAGCCGGATAGTCTTTGTTGACCATCTGCTGAATTCCGTAAGAAGTCAAATAACGGTTTGTTCTACCAGGGTATCCAAGGATCATTGAGAAGTCACCAGGCTTAATTCCTTTAAGAGAAACCGGTAAGAAATGCTTAGGCTTCATAGGAACGTTGCTTGGAGAGTATTCAGCAGGATTTCCTGCAGCATCAGCATATACTCTGAAAACGGTGAAGTCTGCAGTGTGTCTTGGCCACTCCCAGTTATCAGTATCACCACCGAATTTTCCTAATGATGAAGGGGGAGCACCTACTAATCTTACGTCTTTATAATCTTGGTATACGAAATAGTAGAACTCGTTTCCGTTGAAGAAATCTTTTACCACTACAGTATATTTTCCGTTTTCAGAGTTTTCTGTTTGAATGGCTTTCGTTTCAGCATCAATTACAGCTTTTCTCTCTGCTCCGGTCATGTTGTTGTTTAGCTTGGATGTGATTCTTTGAGTAGCATCATCCATTCTTACTAAAAATCTTACATAAAGATCTTTAGCGTTGAACTCGTCTTTCTGTTTCATGGCCCAGAAACCATTTTTCAGATAATCTTTTTCAGGAGTAGAAGCAGCAGCAACAGCTCCATAACCACAATGGTGGTTCGTGAATAAAAGTCCTTTATCAGAAACAATCTCCCCAGTACAGAAACCACCAAAACTTACGATAGCATCTTTTAAACTGGAATTGTTAACTGAATAAATCTCTTCAGGCGTAAGATGTAGACCCTCTTTTTGCATATCAACACCGTTAAGTCTTTTGATGAGCATAAGCAGCCACATCCCCTCATCCGCCCTCATCTGAGCAAAGCTCAGTAAGAAAGTGAATAGTAGAAATAGTCTTTTCATTTTATAAAATAATTTTTGTGTTGCTAATTTACTAATTTTTATGAGATTCTGTCCCGGATTGGTACGAAAATGGGATGATAATCAGCATGAAAAAAATACTATTCCCCCTTTTTGCCATTTTATTCTTAGGACTCCTTTTCAATTGCTCTGCAATGCCGGATAAAAATCCTAGCATTCAAAGGCAATGGATGTTGGTTTCTTTAGATGGATTTTCTAGAGATCAGTTAATTGCCCATAAAGCTGAAATTAATCTGACCGGAAAGATGGAAAAAGGTAAGATTCAGGGGAGTGCATACATGGGCTGCAATCAGATGTCTTTTACTTCTGAATTTAAAAATGGTGGAACCCTGAAGATTTCCAAGGGAGTAAGCACCATGAAAGCCTGCCAGGATATGCATCTGGAAACCTCTTTTCAGAAGGAATTTGAAACCATGACAAAATATACTGTAGAAGGACACTTTCTGACGTTGTCTGATGATCAGGGAAACACAATGAAATTTGTAGCTGCCGATTGGGATTAATCATCTCAATGTTGAAATATAAAAGTCCGCCAATGAGCGGACTTCTTTTGTTTGAAAAATCTAGTGAGGTTATTAGCTTTTGAGGTTACTGGTTTTTTAGGGCTATTAGTTTTTAGGAATTGTCTTTTTTATTTCTTCTAAAGTTGCAGTATTGGGAAGTCCGGTAATTGATTTTGTGTTCCTAGAATTTATTGTGTTATGATACGCCTGTCTGTTGGGAATTGTTCTTTTTATTTCTTCGAGTGTTGCTGTGTTGGGAAGGGGAACTCCTGAGCTGTTGGAAACTTTAGGCTTTTGTTCCTGTTTTTTTACTTCCAGTCCTCGGTCAGAGGTTAATCCTGTATGAGCTGTTTGCTTTTCTATATTTTCTTTGGCATCCTGCATCAGTTTTGCTTCATGCTCTTTAATCTGCTTCAAAGCTTGTGTCTGATCTTCCACAAGAGTGGCCTGTTTATTTTCCTGAGCATAAATAATAGTGCTTAAGAGTAATAATGAGATGATATATGCTGTTTTCATAATGGTTTATTTTATGTTGACTAATACTTGAATTTTTCCAACCTCTTTTTGGTTATAATCCTGAAGAGCTTTTCCGATGACCTGTCCTATTTTTACCTTTTTAGGATTGGCTTTCATGGCAATGCCAGCTTGGGATGAGGTAACCAGAAGGTCGCCTCTTTTTATTCTTCCGTTCTCAAGACATACCTTGGTTGGGATAACCCCAATAACACCCATAGGAACTTTATTGGAAATGTCTGTATCAATATGCTCCTCTGTTAAAAGTACTCCAGGTTTGGTTGCGTATACACCGGCAACAAGAGTGGAATAAGGGGTTGAAGATTTTTCTACAGTTCTGTCAGAGTTTGTGGAAATAACCAATATATCACCAGCTTCATATTCGGAAATGGCTCCTTCTACATCAAATGCTTCTGCTACGTCTGCACCGCTATTTTGTGTTCCTCCGTTGAAGAACCCTGTTCCGGATTTATTGATACGGGCAACATTCACGGATGCACTTTGATAGATCGCAATGTTTCCGGATGGTCCCTGATGATTGATAAGTAGAGTAGAGCCTGTACCGGTTGTAGTTACATGTACTACCGGCTGGCCGTTACTATTGTTGAAGTTGGCAAATCTACCTGCTTTACCGGTACCAAAGTTGGGAATAAAACCAGAGATGGCGTTTCCGTTTCCATCACACGAAGCTTCAATACCATCACCACTTCCGCCTGCATTGGCTGTAATTCCATTTCCATTTCCATCAGTTAGAGCTAATAATGAAGGACCGTTTCCAGCGGCATTACTGGCGTAGAAAAGCCCACCATATCCTCCTGTACCAGAAGAAAGACCAAAAACTCCTGCCGTTCCGAAATTAGCAAACTGTGAATTGACTTCACCTTTTACGGCAGCGGAGGTTCCGGTTGTCCTGTCAACTTTGAAATTTCCTGCAATACCATTTCCTACAGTTTTTACCGTTACTACATCACTTGTATTATTGTCGTTGAAGATTTCAAATCTGCCGGCTCTTCCGGTTGCAAAAGAAGGGACCCATGCATACAGTGCATTTCCTGCCCCATCAATATTGGTTTCAACACCGTTTCCGTCTTTTCCTGCATTAGCAGTGATTGCATTTCCGTTTCCATCAGTTAAAGCGATAAGTGACGCTCCGTTTCCGGCAGGATTACTTGCATAGAATAATCCGGCACGTCCTCCAGTACCTGAAGAAACTCCAAAGACAGCCGCTGCACCAAAATTTCCGAAAATAGTATTTACTTCTCCTCTTACGGCAGCTCCAACGCTATTGTTATTATCGAGTAGGAAAGAGGCGGCATTTCCTTTGGTGTTATCGGGGATGTTTCCATTTCCGTTAGATAGCACTTCAAAAGTATTAGCGTCAGTATTTGTTTGATTAAAATTTTCAAATCTACCAGCCCGTCCTGTGCTATTATTTAAACCTACCTGTCCATAAACCCCAACACCGGTTCCTGCAGTACTGGTAGCTACAAATCCTCTTACTCCATACCCGCCACCATCATTTCGGCCTACCACGGCTCCGGCGATATCACTGGTTGTCCTACCAACAATAGCTTCACCGGCTCCGGTATTATCACCTACAATACCCGCGGAAGTTTGGGCTGAGGTGCTTCCGTGTATCGCAAAACCGCTTCCTGTAGTGCTGTTTACCCCAGCTCCACTTCCTGATGTTGTGACGTTTACAACCGTTCCGTTTCCTACGGTAGAAACACTAAGTGCATTATTGTTATTGGCATTATTGAATATCGAAATACTCGCAGGGATTCCATTGTTACTGGTTGCTGTAAGCCCTGTTCCCGTATTACTGTTGGCATACACTCCCGTTCCGTTAGCGCTTGCGTTTCCGTATACTCCCAATCCATTAGGGGTTACTCCATACACCCCCCATCCACTTCCTGCCTGGCTTCCCCAGACGCCAATTCCCAGTCCACCTGTACCATTGTTAATTCCCCGAACTCCGGTGGAAAATCCTCCTGGTGCCGTATTGCTTACAATTCCTCTCACGGCAGCAATACTAGAGGTGGTTGTATTATTAATCCCTTCCAATGAAGTTCCGTCTCCATCATTTATTAAAGAGAATAGAGTAGATGGATTGTTGACTGTATTGGTGTATGGAATGGCAAAGCTGCCTCCACCACCACCTGCAGATTTTGCATACATAGCATATGGAACACTCAATAACTGACTCGTTCCCGCTATCGTATAGTTTGTTCCTCCTGAAGGATCGGTTTCTGTTTTTAAATAATAGTTTCCCAAAGTCCAATCGATAGAAGAAAATATTCCTGATAAAACCGTTCCTGTTCCTATTTCCATAGTGATAAGTCCGTTGGCATTCGTATTTCCAGTGAGGCGTTCAGAGTAGACAAGTGTACCTGCAGGAGAGCCCTGTAATAAACTTACCTTAATGGCAATTCCTTGATTGGTTAACAGTTGCCCAGATCCGTTTCTCACAACTGCCTGATAGCTCATTTTTTCAGGAGCCTGTGAAAGCCCCATGAAGAAGCCGTACAGGATCCAGAACATTAATAATATTTTTTTCATGGTGATTATTTTTTGATGATTTTAAACGTTTTTAGGTTTTCCCCATGCTGATTAATTTTGATGATATACATGGCAGAAGGGATATCTGAGAAATTGAGCTCAGATTTGGACTGTAAGATCACGTCTTTTCGGATTAATTTACCTTGAGCATCAAATAACTGGTATTCTGCTCCTTTAAAATTATTTATAGTAAAATCCAGATATAGGTAATCCTTGAAAGGGTTAGGGTACAGTAATATATCTTTTAGGTCTGATGTTGCTGTTTCACGAGTGGTAAGTGAAATGATTTCATAAGGTTGTTGAACCCCTTCCAGAATTTGATTTCCGGCTCCTTTATAAAGATAGGCCACTTGTCCGATGCTGTAAGAAACAGAGCCATTGCCTCCTGAAGCATCCATTCCGGTTGCAAGAATTGCAGATTGAGCTTTCAGAAATGAGAAGGAAAAGGCAAACAGGATGAGAGAATAAATAGATGTTTTTTTCATGGATAACGGTTTTTAGGTGATGAATTCAAGTTTTTCCATAAGAAATTTGGGAAGACTAAATTACTACCTATCATGACCTGATAACCGAAAAATAGACCAACGGCAGAAATAATCGACCAATGGCGTTTTGTGAATTATTATTGAGATTGAATCCCTTTTTTAAGGCTCAAAGAAAGACAGATTATTTTTATACGTTCTGCCTATGGGAAGCTTGATATGATGGATCAGCTCTATTTCATGACAGCTTTTTCCACGGATGAGATGTTTGGGCACAGCATAGCTTCTGTGGATTCTTACAAAAGAATCAAAAAAGCTTTTGTGAAGAAGATTTCCCAAAGAATCAAGAATACAGTGTTTTTTTTCAAGAGTGATGATTCGGGTGTAATCTTTGAGTGCTTCCAGATAAAGAATATCTGCTTTTCTGATCTGAGAAATGTTCCCGCTTTCTTTGATCTTAATGCATTCTTGTCCCAGTATGGCATCATAGCATTCACATTTTTCTTTTATTTTAAAAAAGTCGAGAACCCTCTGCATGGAATAATGAAAACGTTCTGAAGTGAGAGGTTTGGTGATAAAATCCAGCGTATTGATCTCAAAAACATAGGCTGCCAGTTCGGGATGAGAACTTACAAAGATACAAGCAGGAATCTTATGGGCTAATTTTCGGAACTCCAGACCACTCATGTCTTTTAGGTTGGTTTCCGTGATGAGAAGGTCAATGGGAAGTTCCAGATACGGAATTGCCTTTTCTGCCGAATCAAAAGAAGCGACAATTTCTATGTTCTCATACTGTTTAATATAATGCTGAAGAACCAGCCTGTCCAGTTCATCATCATCAATAATCATACATCTAATATGGGTAATCATGATCTTCTGGAGATTTTTTTAAGTTAAATATTTAAAAATCAGAAAATTATTACATAAAGTTATTGCTTTTTTACAAAACAATCTGACATAATCTTAAATTTATATTAAAAAATATTATTAATTAAAATTTGATTTTGTTTTTTTTCTGAAAAATATTATCTTGTAAAAATCATAAACATAGACAGAACTTAATGTTAGAAAAAAAAGAACATCATTATGAGAAAGCAGTCTTGGTAGGGATTATTACCCAAAATCAAGATGAAGAAAAACTGGTGGAGTACATGGATGAACTTGAGTTTTTAGCTTTCACGGCCGGAGCAACCGTACAAAAACGCTTTACCCAAAAATTAACACAACCTGATTCCAAAACCTTTATTGGAAGTGGAAAAGCACTCGAAATAAAAGAATACGTAAAAGAAAATGAAATTGGAACCGTAATTTTTGACGATGAACTTTCTCCTTCACAGCTTAAAAATCTAGAAAGAGAAATGGAGGTTAAAATTTTGGACCGTACCAATCTTATTCTCGATATTTTCGCACAACGGGCACAAACTTCTTATGCAAGAACTCAGGTTGAACTAGCTCAATATCAATATCTCTTACCTCGTTTGACGAGAATGTGGACTCACTTGGAGCGCCAGAAAGGAGGTATTGGGATGAGAGGTCCCGGGGAAACGGAAATTGAGACTGACCGTCGTATTATTCGCGACAGAATTACTTTGCTGAAAGATAAATTAAAGACGATTGACAAGCAAATGGCTACTCAGCGTAATAATCGTGGGAAAGTAGTTCGTGCTGCTTTAGTAGGGTATACCAATGTAGGAAAGTCCACTTTGATGAACTCCCTTTCAAAATCTGAAGTTTTTGCTGAAAATAAACTGTTTGCAACCCTTGATACTACTGTAAGAAAAGTAGTGATCGGAAACCTGCCGTTCCTCCTTACCGATACGGTAGGATTTATCAGAAAATTACCAACTCAGTTGGTGGAGTCATTTAAATCTACATTAGATGAGGTTCGTGAAGCAGACCTTTTGATTCATGTAGTGGATATTTCCCATGAAAGTTTTGAAGATCACATTGCTTCTGTTAATCAGATTTTAATGGATATCAATGCCCATCAGAAACCAATGATCATGGTATTTAATAAAATTGATGATTTTAGCTATGAGAAGAAGGATGAGGATGATTTAACACCCAGTTCAAAGAAGAATATTTCTCTGGATGAATGGAAAAAAACCTGGATGGCTAAGTCAAAATATCCAACTGTTTTCATTTCTGCTTTAACGAAGGAAAACTTCCCGGAAATGAAAAAGATGATCTATGATGAGGTGATGAAGATCCATATTTCCAGATTCCCATACAACGATTTCCTTTTCGAGTACTTTGATGACGATGAGGAAGAAAATAACAATTAATGAAATATCATTTTTTCCTTTTATTCACTCTGTTTTCGGTTTTTGGGTTCAGCCAGAAATCGAAAGTAGATTTTAAAGCCATTGAAAAGAGTCTCAAAAATTCTGATTCTCCGTACAATTACGAAAAACTTCTTTTCAAATACAAAGGATATCCGAAGTCTCTGGATAGTATAGAAGCACAGTATCTTTACTATGGCAGGAGCTTTAAAGAAGGTAAAATAAGCACTTCAGATGAGGGATTCAAAAGTTTGGCGGAAGCTTTTAAGCAAAACAATTCCGAAGAGTGTATCAAGCAGGGAAAGGTTCTGTATGATAAAGATCCCACGAATCTGGACATTCTGCTCATTCTGCTCAGAGCTTATGATTCTTTAAAAGATGGAAATAACTTTATGCATCACCTAAGCCAGTTTCGAGCTTTGGCAGATGGAATTAAGAGTTCTGGAGACGGAAAGTCTGAGAAAACGGCTTACCTCGTAAATTCGGTGGGGGATGAATACATTCTGCTGAATATTCTGAATATAGGAAATGATTATACCAGAGGATCGAAGCCTTCGAAGAATGGCATGTTTGATATCTGGGAAAAAGGAGGTCAGAAAATATACATCAAGGTCCTTTACTTAGACTTATAAATTAATTTAAAAAAGAACACTTAGTGGAATTATATTATTCATTTTCAGCATTAATCGTATTAGCATCCATATTTGCCTATCTTAATTACAGATTTTTAAAACTTCCCAGTACTATTGGAATTATGGTGATTGCCATTGTGGTTTCCATTTTTCTGGTAATGTTTGGAGAAACGGTCCTTCCAAGAACATTTGGACATCTTCACAAACTGATGAACAGTATCGATTTTACGGAGGTGTTGATGGGAGCGATGCTTAATTTTCTTCTTTTTGCTGGAGGAATTCATATTAACATTAATGATCTTAAAGAACAATTCCGGCCTGTGCTGATATTTTCCACAGTAGGAGTTGTGATTTCCACTTTTGTAGTAGGTTTTGGAATGTTTTATCTCCTTCCTTATGTAGGAATTAAGCTTCCGTTTATCTACTGTCTTGTTTTTGGGGCATTGATTTCTCCTACCGATCCGGTGGCGGTTCTGAGTGTGCTGAAACAGGCAAACGTTTCCAAATCATTAGAAACAAAAGTAGCCGGAGAATCTCTTTTTAACGACGGTATGGCGGTTGTGGTGTTTACCGTAGTATTACAGCTTGCCGTTGGAAAAGAAGTGGATCTTGGGGTAGAAAGTATCGGATTGCTATTGCTTCATGAAGCGGGTGGAGGTCTTTTACTGGGTGTTTTGCTAGGTTGGGTGACCTCCAGATTAATGCGTGAAGTGGATGATTATATTATTTCTGTACTGGTTACACTTTCTGTGGTGATGGGAGGTTACCTTATTGCAAGGCAGATGCATATTTCAGGACCATTAACGATGGTGGCAGCAGGATTGTTTATGGGGAACTTTAACATGAACTTCAAAATGAAATCCGTTACTCAGGACTATCTTATCAAATTCTGGGAGCTGATAGACGAAATTCTGAATGCCGTATTATTCCTGTTCATTGGGTTTGAGCTTTTAATGATTAAGGATCTGAAACACTTTATGATTCCTGGTTTACTGGCTATTTTTGTAGTCTTGTTTGCAAGATTTATTTCCATTTGGGGACCTACTAAGTTTACTTCTCTGAGAAGAAGTTTCAGCCCGCAAACTGTAAAGGTATTGGTTTGGGGAGGAATCCGCGGTGGTGTTTCCATTGCATTGGCGATGTCTATTCCTAAAAGTGAGTATAGTGAAACGATCTTAAGTATTACGTACTGTGTAGTGGTATTCTCGATCGTTGTTCAGGGACTTACCATAGCAAAGGTAGCAAACCCTAAACAGATTGTGAAAGAAGAAGAGGAGCAGGGAAGTAGTGCTTTAGAGCATAAAGCTTAGTTTTAAAATCAGATGATTGATGAGTATTGTTCAAGAAATACAGGAAGCTCTTGCAGTGTTATCCATTCCTGAAAAAGCAGAATTCTTTCCAAAATTTTTTAAAACAGGAAAAGGAGAATACGGTGAGGGAGATCTGTTTCTGGGTGTAAAAGTTCCCGATCAGAGGTCTGTTGCTAAAGAATATTACTCAAAAATCAATTTAAAAGAACTGAGTGAAATCCTTTCTTCAAAATACCATGAGCATCGGCTGACGGCTCTTTTTATGTTGGTTTCAAAGTTTGAAAAAACAAAAGATATAGCTATAAAAGATGAAATTATAGCATTTTATCTTCATCACTTACAGTATGTTAACAATTGGGATCTGGTAGATTCCAGTTGCTATAAAATTCTTGGCAGATATGCTTATGAAAATAAGAAAGAAAACCTGCTGAGGGATCTTTCGGAAGCGGAAGAGATGTGGTATAAGAGAATTGCCGTGGTAGGAACTATGTACTACATAAAAAAAGGCTCTTTTGACCTTACCAAAGAATTTGTAACCAGAAATCTGAAACATCCCCATGACTTAATGCACAAAGCGAATGGCTGGCTACTGCGTGAAATGGGAAATAAAAATGAGCAGGAACTCATTGGCTATCTTAACAAATACTATAAAGAAATGCCAAGAACCTGTTTGCGCTATGCTATTGAAAAGCTGGACGAGGATCTTCGGCAGGATTATTTGAAAGGACGTATTTAAAAAGAGTATAGCTCAAAGGAAGGGAACTTCCGATCTGAAAAACTACCGGGAAACAGCTATTTTTATGATCTAAAATCAAAGATTATAACGAGGTAAGGTCAGAATTGAGTAATTTTGTGGTTTTAAACCCAATCATGAAAAGTTTTCTTAGATTATTTCTTCTATTTATTCCCTTGCTGCTCCTTACAAGTTGTTTTGACATTCTTGATAAAGTGAATATAAAAGCTGACGGTACCGGAGAATATACTATTATTCTTAACGCCAGCAAGAGCAAGACAAGACTGGCTTCAATCTCCAAGATGGAAACCATTAATGGAAAAAAAGTTCCCAAAAAAGCTGAAATTGAAAACAAAATCAATGAAGCTTCCAAAATTTTTAAAGGAACTCCGGGAATCAGCAATGTGAAAACTTCCATAGATTTGGATAATTATATCATCAAACTGAGCTGTAATTTCAAAAAAATTGAAAATATTAATGCAGGACTGGAAAAACTGAAAGCTCAGAAAATATTGGGTAAAATGATTCCAACACAAGTTTACAGCCATAATCTTGAGAAAAAGACATTAACGAGAAATAAAGTAAATACCTTCAAAGAAGATTATGATAAGATGAATAAAGCAGATAAGGAGATTTTCAATGATGCAAAATATACTTCCATCATGCAATTCGAGAGTGCTGTAAAATCACAAACTAACAGCACTTATGTACTTTCTCCCAATAAAAAAGCACTTAAACTGGAGGCTGATATTCTGGATCTTATCCTTCAGAAAAAACAAATACAAAACACTATTCTTTTTCAATAAATTTCTAAACTATAGTCATGAAATCTATCTTAATAAAAACACAGAAAATTATTTTTGTACTCTTTGGCTTTACCTTGGTTTTTGCCCAAAACAGCATGAAAATCCCGTCTGATGCCATATTTTATATGGAAGTCAACGGAAAACAGCTTAATAATAAAATCAACTGGACTAAACTGAATCCATTGCTGCATGAACTCAGCAAAAAGAGTAAGGAGAAACCTACATGGACAGATTATTCCAAAACAGGAATAAAATATGATGCTGTTCAGTATCATTATGCAAGCTTTAATGACTCTATAAAGACTTACAATACTCATTTTATCATTGATAATAAAGAAAAATTTCAGGAGTTTGTTAATTCTATGAAGAAAAAAGGGCAGGAGGTTTTCAATAGAAAGAATTATTCTTACGTAGACATCAATGATGATGTTTTCGTAGCATGGAATGGAAGTCGTGCTGTTCTCAGTATGATTAACTATACCAAACCTTATAAAGATCTTTGGGCTGCAGATGCCGTTACAGACAGTACTGCCGTTGCCGTTGCAGATTCTGCTGCAGTAGCTGTAGATGCCACAGATAGTGTTTATACTGAGGAACCGGAAAAACCTTTTGATTATAAAGAGGAGATCAAAAATCTTAAAGACGACATTAAGTATCTTAAAGAAAGCATTAAAGATAATAATAACGAGATCGCAAGAATTCAGAAAGATATCAAATATCTGCAAAAGCATCATCAATATCCTAAGGAGAAGGAGAGTGTAGAGATTCCTGAAGAGGAGGGAGAAATGCCTAATGAATCATATGATGAAGAAGCTGAAAAAGCTTTCCAGAAAGAACAGGATTCTATCCGCAGAGAAAATTTCAAGATTGTTCAGAAGAGCGCTGAAGATAGGTTTGATCAATATTTTGGTTCAAATTTAGACATTGAAGTTCCTAAAGAAATGCTGGCATTCAGAGATGCTAATTCTGATGTTTTTGTCTATACAGACTATGGAAGAATTGTAAATGAAGGAATCTATGGTAAGATGACAAAGTATTATACTTACGGACAACTCTTCAAAAATATGTACAATTCCAACCATTCATACAATCTGTATTTTGATAAAGACAAAGTAAGACTGGTTAATAATTATCAGCATAAAAATTCTGAAATTCAGAAGAGTATGTCTGCTATTTATAAAGGGAAGAAAAACAGAAAACTGCTGGAACTTATCAATGAAAAAAGTGTTGGCTACTATGCAATGAATGTAAACGGAGCAAAGTGTTTTGACATGATGTACAGCCTTCTTCAGAATTCCGGAGTTAATGAGTATAAAAAAGAAATGGAACTCATCATGGAAACCATGAAAATTATTCTGGATGAAGAAGCTATTACCAAAATAGCACCAGGAAACGGAATTTTTGTTCTAAATGAGCTGAAATCTAAAAAAGTAGAATATACGGATTATGAATATGATGCTGATTTTAATGAAAAAGAAGTAAAGAAAACCAAGGAGATTGCTGTTCCTAACTTCACTTTCGCTTTTGCAACGGAGAATGAAGGGTATTGGAATCGTATTTTCGATATGCTAGCTACCAATAAAAAACTGTCTAAAAGATTCTCTAAAAAAGGAAACTTGTATACCTTTAAAGAAGAGAAAGACGGAGGATACATAGATCAGTTGTTCTTTACGGTAAAAGATGGAGTGGTATATCTGATGAGCTCTGCAGATAATATGGTATCAGCGAACCAATCTGATATTTCCAGAAAATGGGCGAAAGATTCCGCTAAATATCCTTTATCAGGAAGATTGGATCTTCAGAAACTTTTAACCGGTTTAGATAAAGAATTCAAAAGCCCTAAAGAAAGAAAAGCATTGGATGCCATTAGAAAGAATGTAGGAGAGTTGTATTATAAAACTGAAGTGAAAGGAGAAAGTATCCAGACTGAAATGAATTATAATATTAAGGACTCTTCGGAGAATAGCTTAATGTATTTCTTCGATGTATTCGATCAGGTTTTTAAAACAAAAGAAACAGAAAAGAAGGAACCCATACTATAGATGAAAAAAAAGAAGATTATTATCCCGTTACTTTTATTGCTCGCTGTTGCGGTGTATTTTGTGGTTTTTCATAAAGATAAGAACCTCAGATATATTCCTGAAAACGCAGATGCAGTTGTTTTAATTGATAGTAAGGAACTCACGGGACAATACCTCTTCAGCTTAGCAAAACACCCTTCACAGTGGTTTGAAGGCAAAACAAAAAGTAAAAGTGCCGGGTCATTGAAAGATTCAGGAATCAGAATTCCGGATTTTTTGCAGATTTTTCATGTTAAAGACACTAAGTTCTCCGAATGGTATAGCATTTTAGAACTTAAAGATCCTCAAAGGTTCATTACTTTTTTAAAGAATAAAAAATTTATTGATAAAGGAAAAAACTGCTATAAGAAAGATCAAATTTTCCTTATGATAGAAGGGAATCACTGCATTGCAGGAACTTCTGATCTTGCTTTTGAAACAATTAAGAAGAAGCTTCTTCAGACCTCTGTAAATCCTGTTCTGAATGCGGACAAATTGATTAAAAATACATTGGGAAGTATCTCATTCATTTCAGGACAGAATATTCAAAACTTTGCTATTGAATTGCATGATGATGAAATTGAGATCAAAAATAATTCAAATCAGGAAATTTTTAATGTAATTGCTTCAAAACTTCAGAAAGGAAATCAGTTTCTGGAGCTGGAATTAGATCAGGAGAACATTAGAAACTTCAGTCGTTTTTTCAATAAAAGTATTGTAGATTCTTCACATGCTATTTCTTTAAAAGCCATTGCCAATCTCGAGCAGGTTAATGATACGATTATCAGCTATGAATATGATGATAACTTTAATGAAGTTGAAAAAAAGACCTTTCAGAAGATTACACAACCTAATTATAGTATTGACATTCAAAGTAAAGATGCTGGAAAAACGTGGGCATATTTGCAATCTAAAAAGTGGATTAACGGAGAAAATCAATTCACTGCAATTCCTTTCCAGCCCAATAAAATTACCCAAAATAATGATGGAGTTGTAATCAATTCAACGAGAAAAACAATATCATTATCGCCTCAATTAAAAGAAAACTATATTCTGATCAGAAATAATATTCTGCTGTATTCTTCTTTGAAAACGTTGAGTACCACCGAGAAAAGAATCATTTCAGACATTGATTACGTATGGTATGGAAGTAAATCACAGGATTATTGGCTGAAAATAAAAGCGAAGAAAGGAAATTTACCTTTAATTTTACGATGGTAACCATAGAAACTAAAAAAATCAATATCCATTCATGGCTCTATCAGAAATTGCTTTGCTCAAAACCTGCACACATTATTTTTTGCATTTTGTGTTTCCTGTCTTTATTGCATTGATCTTTTATCCTAAAAACTGGAAGAAAGTGTATCTTATATTATTGGCGACAATGCTGGTAGATCTGGACCATCTTTTTGCCAACCCCATTTTTGACCCCGCAAGAGAAAGCATAGGTTTTCATTTTTTACATTCCTATTATGCCATTGCGGTGTATTTTTTGATGCTATTTTTTAGAGGAAATATCAGAATTATAGGGATTGGTCTTTTGTTTCATATGTTAACAGATTATCAGGACTTTAACTTCTGGCCTCATTAAAATGTTATTAATATTTTCTTTTGATATTGAAAATGTTATAGATTTTTTGTATTTTGTAGTCACTATATGAGACTTAAAGAACTTTTACACTACACCTATATTTTTCCTGTCCTTGCGGTAGGGTACTACTTTTCCGGACTGATGGGAAATGGCGTTGTTTATGATATTATTGCCGGAATTTTACTTATTGGAAGTGTCTTGTCGGCGGTTCACCATGCAGAAATGGTGGCTCATAAAGTAGGAGAGCCTTTCGGAACGATTATCCTTGCTCTTTGTATTACCATTATTGAAGTAGCGCTAATCATCTCACTGATGGTTGCCGGCGGAGATCAGGCGATCACGCTGGCTAGAGATACCGTTTTTGCCGCCGTAATGCTGATCCTGAACGGAATTTTAGGAATTTGTATTTTGGTGGGTGGTGTTAAATACCATGAACAGTTCTTTGCAAGAACCTCAGCAACTACTTATCTGGTAAGTATTGTTTCCATTCTAGTGCTTACCCTTGTGCTTCCTAATTTTACTTCAAGTGTTAACGGACCTTTTTATAACGAAGCACAACTTGTATTTATTTCTATTGCATGTCTTGTGATCTATGGGGTTTTTCTGATGGTACAGACTGTAAGACACAGAAGTTATTTCATTGTTCCTGATGAACATCCTGAAGAACATTATATCCCTACTGTAACAAAAACTTTAATAAGTTTTAGCTTTCTGGTTGTGTGCCTGGTCATTGTTGTTTTAATGGCAAAAGGACTCTCAGATACCATTGAAGGGATGGTGCAGAGTGTGGGAGCTCCGAAATCTTTGGTAGGAGTTATTATTGCAGCGGTTGTTCTTCTTCCAGAAGGAGTAGCGGCTATTAGAGCTGCTAGAAGCAATCAGATACAATCCAGCTTAAATCTGGCACTGGGATCTGCATTGGCAAGTATCGGATTAACAATTCCTGCTGTTTCTGCAGTTTGTATTATGTATGACATTCCGTTGGTGTTGGGATTGGATAAGAAAGATGTGATCCTTCTTTCCCTATCTGTTTTTATCGTAATGCTTTCATTAAGCCGCGGAAAAACAAATGTCCTATACGGAACTGTGTTATTGGTAAACCTGGCAGCGTATATCTTCACGGTGATTGTTCCTTAAGCAATGATCTCGTAACATGAATCACGAATCCTGTTAAAGTCTTCTCGCCAATTCCATTTTAAAAGCCATTAGTTTGGCTATATTTTCTGATTTGTAGATTGCCATGTCCGCATTTTCACCTACAAAATTTTCTTCGATGGTGGTTCTCCATAGTTCCAGCCATCTGTTGAAATGTTTTTGTTCCATAGCCTGTATTTCATTGATTGGAAAATGAACACCCATTGGATTTCCTTTGTAAGTCATTTGTCCGAAAAGAATAGATTCCCAAAAAGAATACATCTTGGGAAGATGTTTATCCCAGTCTACTTTAGCAATATCATTGAAGAAGAAACTAATGGTTTCGTCCTTTATTACTTTGGCATAAAATGAATTGACAAGGTGTTCAATATCTTCTCTTGATTCAAGCTTTTTCATATTCCAAATTTACTGTAAAATCAAATTGGATAAGTAAAGGATTTAATTGATAAAATTCATGAAAACAATATTTTATCTTTGTATCCGGAAAGAGGAAAAGATGAATGCTCAATAACCAAGCTATTCAAAAAAACAAATGATATAAGATGACAAGAGGTTTCAGAAAAAAGATCCGCCAGAAAAACACGGAGAACAGTGGCTTTGGAAGCAATGCCTCAGGAAGATTCATCAATAAGGATGGTCTTCCCAATGTAAAGAGAACAGGTGTGAATGTTTTCAATAGCCTGAGCTGGTATCATACCATGCTGAATTTATCTTCATTTCGCTTTATTTCATACCTCGTTGTAGCCTATATTCTGATAAATCTTGTATTTGCAATGATTTATTATCTGATTGGAGTAGAACATCTTACAGGAATAGATAAAAGTGATCCGTTGAATGAGTTTATTGATGTATTCTTTTTCAGTTCTCAGACATTTACTACAGTTGGATATGGAAGGATTGCTCCTGTGGGTTTTTTGGCCAGTTTAGTGGCTACTTTTGAAGCTTTTCTGGGATTGCTTACCTTTGCCATTGCAACAGGTCTTTTTTATGGAAGATTTTCAAGGCCGAGGGCTTATTTAAGATTTTCTGATATTGCGGTGATTGCTCCTTTTGAAGAGGGTAGAGCTTTAATGTTCAGATTAGCACCTTATAAAAACAATGCACTAACAGATGCTGATGTCATTGTATCTACAGCCATTGAAGTGATTGAAAATGATGTTCCTAAGAGCAATTTTTATAGGCTGGAAACCCATTTAAGTAAGATCAATACTTTGGCCCTGAACTGGACTGTAGTTCATAAAATTAATGAAAGTTCACCATTTTACGGATTCTCTGAAGACGATTTTAAAAGTACTGATATTGAGATTATTGTTCAGGTACGCGCATTTGATGAAGTATTCTCCAATACAGTAGTTCAGAGGTCTTCATTTGTAACAGGAGAAATTGTATACGGAGCTAAATTTGTCCCGATGTATTATCCTGATAAAAAGAACCTTGCCACCATCTTAGATCTGGATAAGATCAATGAATATCAAAAAGCTGACCTTCCAATGCAGGTAGGAAATAAAGAATAAATGAATTTAGATTTTTATAAAAAACAAGCTTTACAAAAGCAGAAAGAACATAAAAAATTTCTGGACGGATTAAAGAAAAAACCGCCCAAAAACCTCGATTATATTGTACAGGAAACCCACGATGAAGTTTTTGATGAAATAGATTGTTTACAGTGCGCTAATTGCTGTAAAACAACAGGGCCGCTGTATACTGAAAAGGATATTGAACGTATCGCTAAGCACCTGCGTATGAAATCAGCTGATTTTGAAGCTAAATTTTTAAGGGTGGATGAAGATAATGATAAGGTACTACAAAATCTTCCATGTTTTTTCCTGAATAGTGATAATACTTGTTCCATCTATGAAGTAAGACCAAAAGCTTGCAGAGAATATCCTCATACAGATCGTAAAAAGATTTATCAGATCAACAATTTGATGCTGAAAAATACAGTAATCTGCCCAGCTGCTTTTGAATTTGTAGAGAGGATGATGAAGAATATAGCAAAGTAAATTTTAAGATAAAATCAGGGTGCTGAGAAATGGGTGTTTTGATTAAAAGCGCTTTTAATCAAAACAAATTTACCTCTTTCAGTTTTGATTTTTTAACCCAATTCGGGTAAACAACTTTTTTTGTAAATTCTTCTTAAATAGTTATAAAGTCCGTTAAATAAGTTACTTACACATAATTTTTATAAATGACACTCCGTTTAGTTTAAACAATCATTTAAATATTACATTATGAAAAAGTTATTTTTAACGGCAGCGTTTACATTAGTCGGAGTAATCGCAGTATCGGCTCAAACACAAACCCAAACCCAGAAGCCAGCGGAAAGTACCACTAATAACCAGACAACCACCACTCAAACACAGCCGCAGACATCAGAAACAAAAGCAGATTGGAACTCTACCACTTCTACAACAAGCGGCCAAAATACCACTGCAACGGAAGCTTCAACAGCAACTCCGGCAGCCGAAGCCACTGCAAGTGCAGGAACTACGATGGAAGCCACTAAACCTGCGGAAGCAACAAAAGAACAAAAGAAATCTAAAAAGAAAAAGTGATAGTACTTTAGCAAACACTAGTCTGAATCCTGAAATCTTGTATTTCAGGATTTTTTATTATCGGTGAATCACTGTTCTTTCTGATATTTTGTCATCAAAATTCTGCACGAACAGGTCCGTTTTTGATTCATCAAAAATCCCTTTACTGTCAATAATATCATTTTGCATAAGTAATTTGATGGTAGACTGTAAATCTCCACCTGCTATTTCAGCTTTAGTTCCTTTTGTTAAAAATTTAACCTGAACATAATCATCGGATAAATCCATATGTGTTCCGTTATCTATAGCTAGCAGCGCAATAATAGGTTTTTTTCCGTCTAATTCGTATAGATTGAAACCTCCAGCTCCAAAAGAACCTATTTTTTCTGTTTTTAGAAGTTCTTTATCATCAACAAGTACTTTGTCTTTTTTGTATCTGATTTTTTGTCCTAAAACAAAACTTACTGATAAAAAAGCACAAAATAGTAGGATTTTTTTCATGAGAGAATAATAATGGGTTAGTTTTTAATGATTGCAAATATACTGACATTAGCCCATAATAAAATCTTCTTACATTCTGAATCTGTAGATTTTTTTTCAGGGCGCGGGACGAGATATAAAAATAAAAAAGCGCTGCATATAGCAGCGCTTTCTCCTTTCACTTTTTACTTTTTTCCCATTATCCCGGGAACAGGCTATATCAAAAAAGGTCGGGAGTTTTTCCCAACCTTTATTATTTTTTGTTACACAACTCCTTGAGCCAACATTGCTTCTGCTACTTTTACGAAGCCTGCAATATTTGCACCTTTTACGTAGTTTACATAACCGTCTTCGTCTTTTCCATAGTCTCTACAAGCTTTATGGATACCAATCATGATTTCCTTTAATCTTGCGTCAACTTCTTCAGAAGTCCAGTTAAGACGGATAGAGTTCTGAGTCATTTCTAATCCTGAAGTAGCAACACCTCCAGCGTTGGAAGCCTTACCAGGAGAGAATAATACTTTATTGTCTAAGAAATAGTTGATAGCGTCCAATGTAGAAGGCATGTTAGCAGCTTCAGTTACACAAAGACATCCGTTTTCAACTAATTTTCTTGCATCATCTAAATCTAATTCGTTTTGAGTTGCAGAAGGGAACGCTACGTCACACTTCACCTCCCAAGGACGTTTTCCAGCGTGGAATTCAGCAGATGGATATTTTTTAGCATAGTCTTCAGCCCTGTTGTTTCCAGAAGCTCTAAGTTCTAATAAATAATCAATTTTTTCTCCGCTGATACCATCTTTATCATAAACATATCCGTCAGGACCAGAAAGCGTTACAACTTTTGCTCCAAGCTCAGTTGCTTTTTTGATAACTCCCCAAGCTACGTTTCCGAAACCTGATACCGTTACCGTCTTTCCTTGGAAATTCTGTCCGATCGTTTTAAGCATCTGCTCCGCGAAGTATACCACTCCGTATCCTGTAGCTTCAGGACGAATTAATGAACCTCCGTAAGCAAGACCTTTTCCTGTAAGAACCCCAGTAAATTCGTTTCTGATTTTCTTGTATTGTCCGAATAGGTAACCAATTTCTCTTGCCCCTACACCAATATCTCCTGCAGGTACATCTGTTTCAGGACCGATATGCTTACATAATTCTGTCATGAAAGCCTGGCAGAAACGCATTACTTCCATATCAGATTTTCCTTGTGGATCGAAATCTGAACCTCCTTTACCACCACCCATTGGAAGAGTCGTTAAAGAGTTTTTGAACACTTGTTCGAAAGCTAAGAACTTAAGAACGGATAAGTTTACAGTAGGGTGGAAACGAATTCCTCCTTTGTATGGACCAATAGCAGAGTTCATTTGGATTCTGAAACCTCTGTTAACCTGAATCTCTCCTTTATCGTCAACCCATGGAACTCTGAAGATAATAATTCTTTCAGCTTCAGCCATTCTTTCAAGCAGCTTCATTCCGTTATATTCTTTTCTCGTAGCAATGAATGGAATTACAGTTACGGCAACTTCTTTTACAGCCTGTAAGAATTCCGGTTCGTTAGGATTTTTTGCTTCAATTTTTGCAATAAACTCTTGGATTTTCTGGTCAATATTATATTGTTCCATATATTAAGGTTGAATATTATTGTCAACAAATTTAATTTTTTTTTCAAGATTCACAACACTCTATTTTAACATTGTTGAAAATTAAATAATAATGTCTTGAAATATTATTAAATTGATAATTTATGATTAAAATTTATTAAAAATTAAATGTTATGTATGAAATAATGCAGTATTAAGAAATCGTTAATTCTTAAATTGCGATAAATTGCCTCCCGGAAAATGATTTTACTTTCCCTAAAAGTTCTAATTCTAAAATTATAGGTAAAATTTTGTGTGAAGGAAGGTTAATTTCCTCTGCAAGATTGTCCAGAGAAATTTGTGGATTCTGTTTGATGAATTGATAAATATTTTCCTGATTTTCAGTTAATTGTATTGTTGTTTCACTGTAAGGAAAAAGCTCAGCAATTTTTTCTTTTGGATTATTGAAGCCAAGCATACTTATCAGATCTTGGATGGTTGAAATGGCTGTCGCTTTGTTCTGCAAAATCAATTGATTACATCCTTGGCTATGAACATCGGTTATTTTTCCGGGAAGTGCAAAGACCTCTCTGTTATAATCATTGGCAAATGCCGCAGTGCTTACAGATCCTCCTCCAAATCCTGTTTCCACTACAATAGTTGCAGGAGAAAGTCCAGCCACAATTCTATTTCTCTGAATAAAGTTTTCCCGATCCGGTTTTCTTGTTGAATTAAATTCAGTTAATAAAACACCACCTTCCTGAAGAATTTTCTCTGAAAGTTTTCTGTTTTTAGCAGGATATAAAAATTCGAAACCATGAGCAAGAACAGCAATGGTTGGTTTTTGATTTTGGATAGATTGTTCATGAACTTCTTTGTCTATTCCTAAAGCAAGGCCGCTTACAGAGACATATTGGGTGTATTGGGTAGCTTCAAAAAAGTCTCCAATAAACTGTTTCCCATAAGAAGTCATATTTCGGGTTCCAACAATGCTTATTTTTAGAAGTGAATCGTCAATGTTTCCTTTTTGGTAGAGGATAGAAGGTGCATCTATGCATTCATTTAGAAGAGTGGGAGTCTCATTAAGGTGCCTTACTCTGATCCGGATATTGTTCTTTTCGCAAAATTTAAGTTCTTTTTCTGCAAACCTAAGATGGTTCTCATTTCCAATATCAGCAACCGTTTTTGGGCCAATCCCCTCTAGTTTTTTATATTCTTTTTTTGCCTTTTTCCATGCATTTTCTGCAGTTCCAAAGGTTCTTACAAGTTTGTGAAAATTGATATCACCAATTTGGCTGCTTTCGCGTAAAGCGATAGCATATAAATATTCTTCGGAGATCATGTGTGTTTTTTATCAAATGTAATGAAATAAGTTTTATTTTCTTCTTAATTCATCCAAATGATCCCAAATATCATCTCTTTTTTTATAGGGAAGTTCCATGAAGTCTTCCGGGTGATTTTCCTTGTATTCCTGCCATAGTTTATCATCTTTTTCACTGTAGTAATTAGGGTATTCCCAGATAAATTTCTTCTTTTTCTCCCCTACATTTTTAAAAGCAAATGCGATGATACTGCCAACAACGGCTCCGGAAAGGTGAGCCTGCCATGAGATTTTGCTAGGTTCCTGCATATTATAGAACAGTTCTTCGGGAAGCATGCCCCATACTAAACTTCCATAATATAAGACAACGAGTAAGGAAATGGTCAAAAGTTTCGTATTCCATTTAAAAACTCCACTGAAGAAGAGAAAAAATGCTAATACATAGACAACACCACTGGCTCCAATGGTACAGGTGTACATATATTCACCAGTCATAATATCAATAGGAGGTAGAAGCCAAACCAAAAGCCCTGTTGCTATCCACCCGATAAAAAAAACTTTATTGGCGACCAATGGATAGAACTGATAGAGAAGAAACATTAATGCTGCAATGGGAATAGAATTTCCTATAATATGGTCTGTATTGCCATGTAAAAGAGGAGACGTAAGGATTCCCAGCAGTCCTTCAGGAACTAGAGGAATAATGGCTCCGAAGCAACTTCCAAAAAAGCCCTGCATTTGTAAAAAAAATCCGAACCACATTGCAGATAGCATCAGCAAAGGGTATAAAATCGCTCTTTTGGAAATTATATTTTTAAACATGGAGAGTGTACGTCAAATCAAAAGCCAATGATAAATGTCGGAAAATTTGTCGATGAAACCATTTCTGCACCTCTGATTTTAAGACAAAAGGTATCAAATTTAATTTTTGAACCTATTATTTTGGCATTGATTGTATTGAAGTATTTTGTTGTCAGCAGGTTGAAACCTAAAAAAGTGTATTGTTTAAGGGAAAATTTGCATTTTAAAAAAATTATATTAATATTTTTGCATTGAAAATTATTTAGAGTAATGAAGAAGTTTTTATTGATTCTTTCCATGTTTATTGGGATTGATGCAAGTGCACAAGAAGAATTAAAAAAAGATTCCGTAGTAGTAGACACCGTAAAATACTGGTCAGTGTTAGGAAAAAACACTGTAATGATTAATCAGGCAGCCTTTTCGAATTGGGTAGGAGGTGGAGCCAATAACGTAGGTTGGCTTGCTGGCATCAATTATAATATTACCTATGAAAAAGATAATGATCTTTGGGAAAATATTATTATTCTTGGTTATGGGCAGAATGATACCAAAGGGTTAGGAATAAGAAAAACCCAGGACGTTATCAACGTTTCTACCAACTACGGGCGAAAGTTTTCCAAAAGCTGGTATCTCTCTTTAGGAGCTGGTTTACAGTCTCAGTTTGCTCCGGGATATGAAGACGGCAATAATCCTGAAGCGAAAAAAATCTCAAACTTTATGGCCCCGGGTTATATGAACGCCGGTATAGGTATCACGTACAGACCGAATGATGACTTAACCGTAACGTTACGCCCTACCAACGGCAGATGGACATTTGTACTGGATAAAGATCTTCAGCTTGCCGGAAATTACGGTTTGAAAAGTGATGGAGCTACTTCATTGCTACAATTCGGTTTTCTGGGAACGGCTATTTATAAGTTTAAAATTATGGAGGATATTTACTTAACCAATACAGCTTCAGTCTTTTCAAATTATCTGGATCGTCCTGATAGATTGGTTTTGGCTTATGGAGCACTTCTGAATCTGAAGGTTAATAAATATATTTCATCTAATATTTCACTAGATTTATTGTATGACCATAACCAGATTGAAAAAACACAGTTAAAGCAAACGCTGGGAATTGGCTTTGCTTACACGCTGGATAACGGGGTAAAACGTTCTGATCGTAAAGACAGCCAATGGTGGATTAAAAAATAAATTATCAATAATAATTCAATTTTAGAAGCGCTTCAATAACGAGGCGCTTTTTTGATTTTAAAGATATTGAATTTAAGTTGTTTTAAGTTTGCTATGCTAGAAATGGTACTTTAAAGGTTTTATTCTCATTGTTTTATGTTGATGAAAACGTCTGAATTCAATTCATTTTAATGTGAGTTTTATCTTGGCGTAAATTATTATTTATACATTTGTAGGAAATCGTTAATTATGAAAAAAGTTTTATTGATCGCTTCTGTTTCTTTTGGAGCTTTGACTATGGCTCAGGAAGCAAAAACGGGTGCTCCCGCAACAGACACAGTTAAAGCCTGGTCTATCCAGGGACAAAATACTTTAATGCTTAATCAGGCTGCTTTCTCCAATTGGGTTGGGGGTGGAGCCAACAACGTAGGATGGCTTGCCGGCGTCAATTACAACCTTACTTATGAAAAAGGGAAAGATCTTTGGGAAAATATTATTATTCTTGGCTACGGACAAAACAATACACAAGGTACCGGAGTAAGAAAAACTCAGGATGTTATTAACTTGTCTACAAACTATGGGAGAGAGTTTGCTAAACACTGGTATATCTCTGGAGGTGTTGGTCTTCAGACTCAATTTGCTCCAGGTTATGAAGATGGTAACAATCCCGATGCAAAGAAAATCTCAAACTTTATGGCACCAGGTTATCTAAGCGTTGGAGCAGGGGTTACCTACCGTCCAAATGATAATTTGACTGTGACATTACGTCCTGCAAATGCCAGATGGACTTTTGTGTTAGATGAAGACCTTCAAAAAGCAGGAACTTACGGGCTTAAAAATGATGGAGATTCTTCTCTTTTCCAATTCGGTTTCTTGGGAACAGCAATGTATAAGCTAAAAATTATGGAGAACATTACTTTGCTTAATACAGCTTCCGTATTTTCAAACTATCTGGATCACCCGGAAAGGTTAGTTCTTGGATATAGCGGAGTGCTAAGTATGAAGATCAATAAATATATTTCTACCAATGTAACACTGGATCTGTTATATGATCACAATCAGATTTGGAAAACACAGTTGAAACAGACATTAGGAGTAGGTTTGGCGTATAATTTTGATAACGGAAAGAAACGTTCAGAAAATAAAGACAACCAAAGCTGGTTTAAAAAATAATTTCAAAGGGATAAAACAGTAAAAAAGCACTTCAAAATGAAGTGCTTTTTACGTATCAATATATAACGATTAAAATTCTATATCTACTTCCAGTTTTTCAGCCAAAAGCTTTGAAATCTTTTCTTTTAGAGGCTCAATATCGATATTCTGCATTGCATCATTAGCAAAAGCATATAGAAGTAGCGCCTGAGCTTCTTTTTTAGAGATACCTCTTGCTCTTAAATAGAACAGGGCATCTTCATTAAGCTGGCCTACTGTACATCCGTGAGAACATTTTACATCGTCTGCAAAGATCTCTAACTGAGGCTTAGTATCAATACTTGCTCCTTCACTTAGCAAGACGTTATTGTTCTGCTGGTAAGCATTGGTTTTCTGAGCAATTTTATCAACAAAAACTTTTCCGTTGAAAACTCCGTGGGCATTCCCATCGAAGATTCCTTTGTAGTTCTGATAACTTTCGCAGTTAGGGAAGTTGTGGTGAACCGCTGTATGGTGGTCTACCAACTGATCCTTTCCGATAATTGTGATCCCGTTCATGAATGAATTGATATTCGATCCATTCTGGATAAAATCAAGGTTGTTTCTTACCAGTTTTCCTCCGAAAGAGAAGGTATTTACAGTGGTTAAACTGTCTTTCTCCTGTCTTGCAAAGGTATTGTCTACAAGGTAAGAAGTATTGTTATCGTTCTGAAGTTTATGCCAGTCTGCTTTTGCATTTGGGTAAGTGAAAATCTCAGTTACAGAGTTGGTGAACACATAAGTGTCATCAAAATTGTGGTGGCTTTCAATAACCTCAACTTTAGCTCCTTCTTCTACGATTAATAAATTTCTTGTATTGTAGAATGTATTTTCATCCTGATTCTGAGAAATGTAGAAAACATGAATTGGTTTTTCAATCACTACATTTTTAGGAACTTTCAAAAAGAAACCATACTTGCAGTAGGCAAGATTTAAATTCGTGAAAGCTAAATCTTTAGAAGCAATTGTATTGAAATACTTTTCAAATACCTCTTTATGTTTGTCATCATTCAATGCGTAATTGAATGAAAGGAACTCTACATTTTCAATAGAAACTTTTGATAATTCTTTATGAAGCTTACCGTTTACAAAAACAATCCAATCAAAATTTTCTTCACCAAGGTGCAATTCATCAAACTGCTCTTTGGTGATGTTGTGGTTTTCTTTCGGGAAAAAGTTGTAGCTTTTTTCCGTGATCTCCTTTAGATTGGTATATTTATATTCTTCGTCTTTTTTTGTCGGAAAACCAATACCTTCAAACTTCTGAAGAGCGGCTTTTCTATCGTCATCCAAAAATCTGTGACGAAGGCTCTCCAAAAACTCATTATGGTTTTCGATGATTTGTTCTTTTAAACTCATTGTTTATTTGAAATTTGAAATTTGAGATTTGAAATTATAGACGGTTAAACTTATTTCCATTATGTTCGATAGTTTTTAAATACTTCATAAATCCTGAAATCATTTTTGATAAATCCGCATAATCTTTTTTCAAATCATTAAATTCATGTTCGTTAATGAAATTTCTATCAAATGCTCTGACTAATTGTGATCTTACTTCACCACATGAACCTTTTGACATTGATAGAAAGTTAATAAACTCTTTATTTCCCTCCCTTTCAAAACCTTCTGCAAGGTTATCCATGACAGAAGCGGATGAACGGTCGATTTGATTTTTAATATTTTGACTGCAATTTGAATTTTGTATTAGTGAGATAAAAATTTTTTGGCATAACTCTCTGGATTTTTTCCATATGTCTAAATCTTCAAAGTTATTTATTGTTGCCATAATTTCAAATCTCAAATATTAAATTTCAAATTAATTTAAAAGCCAGTCGTACCCTTTTTCTTCAAGCTCTAATGCTAAAGATTTATCACCTGTTTTGATAATTTTTCCGTTAGCTAAAACGTGAACGAAGTCAGGTTGAATATAGTTAAGCAATCTTTGATAGTGTGTAATCAAAAGAACTGCATTTCCTTCGTTTTTAAAAGCATTTACCCCGTCAGCAACAATTCTTAATGCATCGATATCTAATCCTGAATCTGTTTCGTCCAGAATAGCCAATTTAGGGTTAAGCATCATCATCTGGAAGATCTCGTTTCTTTTCTTTTCACCTCCGGAGAATCCTTCGTTTAGTGATCTTGAAAGGAAATCTTTTTTGATTCCTAATTTTTCAGATTTTTCACGGATTAATGCAAGCATTTCTTTTGCAGGCATTTCTGCTAATCCGTTTGCTTTTCTTGTTTCGTTTAAAGCAGCTTTGATGAAGTTCGTTACAGAAACTCCTGGAATTTCCACTGGATACTGGAAAGATAGAAAGATTCCTTTGTGTGCTCTGTCCTCCGGTGCATCTTCAATGATATCTTCTCCTTGAAAAAGAATCTCTCCACCTGTCACTTCGTAATCCTCTTTTCCTGCGATTACAGAAGAAAGGGTAGACTTACCAGCTCCGTTTGGCCCCATAATAGCGTGAACTTCTCCTGGTTTTATTTCAAGGTTAATCCCTTTTAATATTTCTGCGCCATCTTCAATTTTGGCGTGAAGGTTTTTAATTTCTAACATTTTATTTGCTTAAACAAATTATTTTTGAATTCTATATACTAAACTTTCAGGCTGACCAGGAACGTCATTTAGCGTCCCGATTTTGATCATACCTGCCTTTTCCAAAACTTTAACAGAAGCTATATTGCTGGGGCGTACAATGGCAAAGATATCTTCTTCATTGCCCTCATTAAATCCCAGATCTATAACTTTCTTTGTGAATTCTGTGGCGTATCCTTTCCCCCATGCCTGGGAAGCAAAACGATAGCCTAAATTCAATTTTTCTTCTTCTCCATAAAGTCTGTAGCTCAGTCCTCCAAAACCTATTACATTCTCAGGGCTGTCCTTTTCAGCAATTGCCCAGCTTCCAAAATGATAGGTTTCCCAATGATCAAGCATTCTGGTAAATGTACCTTCTGCTTTTTCAAAACTCATCGGTCCGCCAGGATTATGGATATTGGTTTGAGGGTCATGATTAATTTCGAAGAATCTTTCAAAATCTTCTTTTACAGGTTTTCTTAAAATTAATCTTTCTGTAGCTATCATCTCTTTTTTATCCTACTGATCCTTCTAGTGAAATTTCAAGAAGTTTTTGTGCTTCTATAGCAAATTCCATCGGAAGTTTATTTAAAACCTCTTTACTGAAACCGTTTACGATCAAAGCAATGGCTCTTTCCGTATCAATACCTCTTTGGTTACAGTAGAAAATCTGATCTTCTCCAATTTTCGAAGTGGTTGCTTCGTGCTCCAATTGAGCAGTAGGATCTTTAATTTCAATGTAAGGGAAAGTGTGTGCCCCACATTCGTTGCCCATCAATAAAGAGTCACACTGAGAGAAGTTTCTGGCTCCTTTTGCAGAAGGCATTACTTTTACCAGTCCTCTGTATGAGTTTTGAGATTTTCCTGCAGAAATACCTTTAGAAATAATCGTTGACTTGGTGTTTTTTCCAATGTGGATCATTTTTGTTCCTGTATCTGCATATTGGTGATTGTTCGTTACCGCGATAGAGTAGAACTCTCCAATTGAATTGTCACCTTTCAGAATACAAGATGGATATTTCCATGTTACAGCAGAACCTGTTTCAACCTGTGTCCATGAGATTTTTGCATTTCTTTCGCAAAGACCTCTTTTCGTCACAAAGTTGAATACTCCCCCTTTTCCTTCTTCATTACCCGGGTACCAGTTTTGTACCGTTGAATATTTAATTTCAGCATTATCTAATGCAATCAGTTCTACTACTGCCGCGTGAAGCTGGTTTTCGTCTCTTGATGGAGCTGTACATCCTTCAAGGTAAGAAACATAACTTCCTTCATCTGCAATGACAAGCGTTCTTTCAAACTGTCCTGTTCCTGCCTGATTGATACGGAAATAAGTGGAAAGTTCCATTGGACATCTTACGCCTTTAGGAATATAACAGAAACTTCCGTCAGAGAATACTGCGGAGTTCAGTGCTGCATAGAAATTATCTCCTCTAGGAACTACTTTTCCAAGATGTTTTCTTACTAAATCTGGGTGATTTTTAATAGCTTCAGAGATAGAACAGAAAATAATTCCTTTTTCTGCCAATGTATCCTGGAAAGTGGTTTTCACAGAAACTGAATCTATTACAATATCTACAGCAACTCCTGAAAGTCTTTTTTGTTCCTCAATATTAATCCCTAGCTTTTCGAAAGTTTTCAATAATTCAGGATCTACCTGATCTAGGCTTTCCAGTTCTGGTTTAGCCTTTGGAGCAGCATAGTAACGGATTGCTTGAAAATCCGGTTTTTCATATTTGATATTAGCCCAGGTAGGCTCTACCATTTTCAACCAGATTTTGAAAGATTCCAAACGCCATTCAGTCATCCATTCCGGCTCTTCTTTTTTAGCAGAGATGGCACGGACGATATCCTCATTTAAACCAATTGGGAAATCCTCATAATCAATTTTGGTTTCCCAACCGAATTCATATTTTTTATTTTCTAGATCGACTCTTAAATCGTCTTCAGTATATTTACTCATTATAATTTTTTAGATTTCAGATTTAGGCCTCATATTTTTCTGATGCCTATGATCTTATGTCTTTTCTCTAAAGACTAAATGATTCTCCACACCCACATGTTCTGGATGCGTTCGGGTTGTTAAAAACAAACCCTTTTCCGTTCAATCCTCCTGAATATTCAAGAGTAGTTCCTGCTAAATAAAGGATGGATTTTTTATCGATAATAATCTTAATGTTATTATCTTCAAAAATCTGATCTGCGTCTGTTTTTTGGTTGTCAAACTTTAAAACATACTCTAAACCAGAGCATCCGCCGCTTTTCACCCCAACTCTTATATAATCTTCAGCAGGGTTAAAACCATCTTCTGTCATAAGTTGGATGGCTTTCTCCTTTGCATAGTCTGATACTTTTATCATTGTATTTATTTAGAATGATTTAATGACGCAAAAATACGAACAAAAATCAGGATATAAAAATCAGCATTTTTATTTTATCGATTTTTATCATTGATGAGTTTAACCTTGGTAATGTTTTGAAATCCAAAACATAAATTGACTCGAATATGAAAAGAATAGGTATTATTGCTCTGGTACTGTTTATACAGCAGGTTTCTGCACAAACTAACCGATTTGTATATCAGGTAACGATGAAGCCAGACGCTGAAAATAAAGCAGATACTAAAACTGAAAATGCATATCTTGATATTTCTCAGGATAAATCGATTTTTTATTCTGAAAACAGGATCAAAAGAGATTCTATCATGCAGAAAGCCTTTCAGGGCGGCGGCGGAAGAGGAAGTATTAACAGAGATCAGATGGAAGGCTTACGATCCAATATTAATTATTCCGTAGAAAAAGATAAAACAAATCAGAAAACGTATTTTAAAGATCGAATAGGAAGAGATATTTATTCTTATGAAGAAGATAGACCTTTAAACTGGAAAATTTCTTCGGAAACAACAAAAATAGGGGAGTATAAGGTTCAGAAAGCAGAAACAGATTTTGGGGGAAGAAAATGGACTGCATGGTTTACAACAGATCTGCCTTATCAGGATGGACCCTATAAATTTGGTGGTCTTCCAGGATTGATTGTAAAAGTGGAGGATGATAAAGGAGATTATTCTTTTGATCTGATGAAGAACTATAAGATTGGGGAACTGCCTACATTAAATCAGTTTGGAAATACTCTAAAAGTAAAAAGAAGCGATTTTATAAAACAACAGCAAAAATTTAAAACAGATCCAATGTCATTTATGAACCAGGGATCTGGCGGTATGGCTACTACGATGAGAATAGATGGCGGCGGAAGAGGTCCTGGCGGTGGGAATCAAAATCCTGCTGATATGAAAAAGAGAATGGAAGAAAGGATGAAAGAAGAAGTTAAAAAGAACAGTAACCCGATTGAACTACAATAAATAAGGAGGTATTCTAAATAAGCCTAATATAGGTTTAAAATCAATAGGAAAACGGGATGATGGATCGTCCTAATTCAACCCGATTGAAATAAAATAAAAGCGCCAGTGAATCTGTTCACTGGCGCTTATTGTATAATGTAAGTCTATCGATTATTTTAAAAGTTGGTTGAAGGTATCACCCTGTCTGATATCACCAGTGTTATATCCTTTCATAAACCATTCTTTACGTTGTGCAGATGATCCGTGGGTAAAACTTTCCTGATTCACATATCCCTGTGCTCTTCTTTGGATATTGTCATCACCTACGGCTTGTGCTGCATCTATAGCAGACTGAATATCTCCCGGTTCCAGAATTTTTTTAGAATCGTCCGTGCGTTTGGCCCAAACTCCGGCATAGAAATCTGCCTGTAATTCTGTAGCTACGGATACTCTGTTCATTTCTGCTTCGGAATATCTTCCACTTCTTCTCAAGGCATCTACTTTTTGGGTGGTTCCCAAAAGAGTTTGTACATGATGGCCCATTTCATGAGCAAGAACATAGGCCACTGTAAATTCAGTTACTTTTGCTCCGAATCTTTGTTGAAGCTCACTGAAAAATTCCATGTCCATATAAATTTTCTGATCGGCTGGACAATAAAAAGGCCCCATAGCAGATTGTGCTGTACCACATCCAGAATTGGTAGTGCTTTCGAAAAGTACAATTCTAGGTTCAGAAAAAGTCATCCCGTTTTCTTTAAAGATCTGATCCCAGGTTAGGGTATTCCATCCGGACATCATATCCACCATTTCTCCGATCTGTTTTTCCTGTGCGGTAAGTTCTCTTCTTTCTCCTGTGTTTCCTGAAGACTGTATGCTGCCGGAATTCAAAATACCGGAAGGATCACCTCCCAAAAAGAAAACAATGGCTGCTATAATTAAAGTTCCGAGCCCGCCGCCTACAATCATACCACCACCTCCGCCTCCGGAGCCACGGCGATCATCAACGTTACCGCCTCTGTCGTCTGTCCATCTCATAATAATATCTTTTTTGTGTCGTAAATTTATAAAATTAAATCTTACAATAATTAAAATGTTATGAAGGGAAAGTTTTTATCAGGATAATTATCAAACTTTTGAATGATATTTTTACTATTCTTCATTAAACTTTTCTCTGAGAACTTTTTTATAATATTCTTTATTGTGCCCATTGATGTGTTCCAGATAGTTATATTTTTGCTGAAAATACTGTTTTTGGCAGTTTTGTGGCAGGTATTGATTAATATTATCATCGTCTGTATGCTCAACAATTGGGTAAATTGGTAGTTCTGTCTGCAATAAAGACTTGTTTTTTGCTAAAACTTCAATGACGCTATAAGGTAATGATGTTGTACAGCTGAATCTGGAAATATCTGTTTCTATATATTTTTTGAAATAATAATTAATGACATCTTTTTTAAAGGCTGTTTCTCTTCGGTCAACTGTAGAAAATATTGTACTGAGCCAGTTATATTTGATATAATTTTTTAAGCTTCTGGTTGAAATTTTATCTTCCGGGGAAATCACAATGTTAGATAATTGGACTTTCTTTAAAATATCCAGAAGAAGCAACTCTGATATATTTTTTAATTCACCACTATTTTTCTTCTGACTTATTAGTTCATAAGTATTGATTTTGCCAAAAGTATCAACATTTAATGTTTCAGTAAGGTACTTGTGAAGGGCGGCTTTATCTCCGGAGTAAATCATTTCATTATTTTTACCCATGGTTATCTTTAGCTTATCTATAGGGTCAAGAAATAAATTAATATACCTAAACTTATTGTCTGATATTTTTATCTCGATTCTATTAGTCTCAGTAAACTCTTTCTTACCCTGATTGTTTAGAGTTACCTCCTTTTTGCCATTTTTTACAATGATAGGGATTCCAATGTTATTGGTAATGATAAGCGTCTGAGCTCTTACTCCTGAAAATAAAAATAAGAGGATGAAAAACATCCTCTTATGTATAAATGAATACTTCATATGCTAAAGTATAAAACTCATCAGTAATTAAATCCTGTTATTTATTTACAGTTTTTAATTCTCTTCCTGAATTTTTTATTATTGTTTTCTTCTTTCAAATATAACTAAAATACCTTCTGAAGGAAGTTTTTATTAAGCTTGTTCTTATCGGTTAAGCTGTTTGGTTTTCAGCCAATAAGATGTTGATTGGTACGCTGAAATAGCGTCATTTATCAGTTTCTGATCTTTGTTTTTCAACAGCTTTTCATCGTAATACAATTTAAACTCAGGAGCAAGATCACTTTTTTCCAGTTCCAGAGAATATTGTTTTGCCTTTTTAACAGGAGAAATAATGGTTAAACGATTGTCCTTTACAAAACCAAGATCCTGATAAGTGGCAATATATGCCTTAGGCTGGAATTCTGGTTTGAAAACATCCTGCCCCAGGAACTTAGATTGATAATTGAAATTCAGCAATCCGAAAAGGGTAGGCATTACGTCAATCTGAGACATCAATGCATCAAACTTCTGTGGCTGAATAAATCCTTCTGAAAAGATCATTGCAGGAATTCTGTATTTGTCCATTGGAAGTTCTGTTTTTCCGGCACTGGAGGCACAGTGGTCTGCAATAATAACAAAGACTGTATTTTTATACCAATCCTGCTTTTTTGCCATATCGAAGAAAAGTTTCAGTGAATAGTCTGTATATTTTACACCTCCTTCACGGGATTTTGAAGTTCCCGGAATATCAATTCTTCCATCAGGATAAGTGAAAGGTCTGTGGTTGGAAACGGTCATCCAATGGTTAAAGAATGGTTTTCCTGACTTAGCTTCAGCATTCATAACCTTAATGGCTTTTCTGGCCATATCTTCATCTGCAACCCCCCAAACATTGGCAAAGGTAATTTCTTCCGGTTTAAAGTTATTTCTGTCTACAATATCATATCCGTTTCCAACAAAAAAGTCCTGCATGTTATCAAAATAACTGTATCCACCATACAGGAATTTAACATCATATCCTTTTGATTTAAATACATTTCCTGTAGTGAATTTATTCTTGTTGTCATTTCTTTTGATGATACTTTCTCCAGCAGTAGGAGGAATACAAAGTGTTAAAGCTTCCAACCCACGTACGGTTCTGTTTCCTGTAGCATAAAGGTTAGTAAACATCAAAGATTTATCTGCAAGGCTATCCAGAAACGGAGTGATTTTTTGAGTATTTCCATAATGTTCAAGGAAATCTGCAGAAAGACTTTCTATAGAGATCAATACTACATTTTTCTTTACTTCCGGTTGTTCTGCTACAATGTTTCTTGATAAAGTATGTTGTGGATATTGGCTCAGAAAATTTTTCTCTGCCTGTTGTTGATTAAGCTGTGAATAAAACTGGAAATAATCAAGTTCATTATGGGTAAAAGCCCAGTAAAACTTAGGAAGTCCATTGGCTTCGATTTCATCAGCAAAAACATTGTCAGACTTAATTTGCATTAATGATGGAAGGGTCAGTAAACTGATGCCACAAAGTACAGCAAAAGATCCCAGTAAAATCAATTTCTGTTTAAAGTTAGGAAGCTCCAGCAATTCATCTTTAGTCTTTTTGTAGATAAACCAGGTAATGGTTAATGTAACAAGCATTATGCCTGAAAACAGGGGAATAACAGGATAGCTTTCCATGATATTTCCAATAACTTCATTGGTATAGATTAAGTAATCTACTGCAATAAAGTTATAACGCACTCCGAATTCATTATAGAAGAAGTACTCACTTACCCCATTGAAGATGATCAACAGTACATATAGCAATAATGTGATGAAATATAAACCATTACGGATTTTTATCCTTTGGGTTGGAAGGAAAAGCATTAATCCAAATAGGAAAGCCTTTATCCCTACAAAACTAAGAGCTACTTCCGTTACAGAGCCTCCGTATTGCTTGAAAATATTGTTTGGAATAAGCCAGATATACAGGAAAAAGGCAGCTAATGCTCCAAAAATAATATATCCATACGGCTTTTTATATTTCGAATTGGAAAGGAATAAAAAGTAAAGGGCAAGGATAGTACTGGCGAGGATAAAAACAAAAATATCGTTGATAAGACCTACAAACAGTACTTTAATGATCTCAAAAAATCCAAAACTGGCTGTGGTGATAGGATGGAAAAAGAATATTGTCCTTACAAGCAGGGAAATAATCAGATAAAAAACTCCTAAATATAGGAAAGGTTTTATTTTTTTTAGAAACATGGATTTATGGTCTATACGATTTTTCACAAAGATAGTTGTTGTATACAAATTTTGGGTGAAAAAAAGTAAAACCTGATATTTATTAATAAGATTTTAAGAATTATGAGGCATTATTTAAACGTACGTTTAGTAAAGATTGTTTTAGTTTTAAAGTCTTCCAACAAAAAAGGACTATTAAAAAATAGTCCTGATATATTGCTAAAATAGGTCAACGATTAAGAATGTCCAAAACCGATGTTTCCTTTTTTATCAGATAATTTCTTTTTGAAATCAATCATTCTTAAGGCTGTAACTGCTGCTTCTACACCTTTGTTTCCAAGGTCGCCCCCGCTTCTTGCGATGGATTGCTCTTTGGTATCATCTGTCAGAACACAGAAGATGGTAGGAGTATCAGTCATGACATTACAGTCTTTGATTCCCTGTGCTACAGCAGAACAAACATAATCAAAATGAGGCGTTTCTCCACGAATTACACATCCGATAGAGATTATAGCATCATATTTTCTTTCTTTGCAAAGCTGCATACTTGCATAGTTTAATTCAAAGGCTCCTGGAACAGGGAAAAGTTTGATGTTTTCTGTTTTTACTCCTTCTTTTTCAAGGATTTCCAAAGCTGCATCACGAAGCTTGTACGTTACAAAATCATTCCACTCAGAAAAAACAATGCCGATAGAAAAATCTTCGGCATTCGTTATATGAAGTGGCTTGTAATCGGAAAGATTAACTGTTGCCATTTTTTAATAATATTTAGTCATTTCAATGTAAGAATCAGACATTCCGTTGTCATAATCCTGATATTTCTCGTCAATTGAAGAGAAGTATTTTTTAGCTTCTGCATTTTTCTTTAATCCTAATGCTAAGATACCTGCTTTTCTTGTGAAGAAGTAAGTTGTATAAGGATCATCAGAAGCAGTAGCTGCTTTGTCTAATAATGATAAAGCTTCGTCATTTTTATTCAATCCTGATTTCGCATCAGCCATAGCTCCATATTTCATTGCCATTAGCGTCTTGTTGTCAGAAGAGAATTTATCTAAAAGATCGTAAGCTTCTTGGAATTTACCTTCTTTGAATTTCAATAAACCAGCATTGTAAGCAGATAGCTGACCGATGCTTGTTCCCGAATATTCGTTAGAAGTTCCGATGAAACCTGGGTTTGCAGCAGACTTTCCTCCCAAAGCTTCAGCGTTTTTATTTTCTGTAAGGTTTTTCTGAGCAGCAAGGAAGCTTTTTACAGCTTCAGCATTTTTAGGAGCAACTACAAATTGCTTATATCCGAAGAATCCTAAAACTCCCAAAACTAAAACTCCAAATACAATCCCTAAAGGTTTTGAATATTTTTCAAGAAATCTCTCAGTGTTTAAGGCCTCTCTGTCAAGATCTTTGAAGAACTCAACCGTTTCTTTACCTTCTTGCTCATTCTGAGCATTCTTTCCCAATTTTGCCATAAGTTTTTAAAAATTGAATTGCAAATTTAATTGTTTCTTAGAGATTTACAAAATACTTTTAGAGCATTATTCTATAAATGTTATGAATTATCAATCGTTAATAATAAAAATGCCTCGAAAACATAGTTTACGAAGCATTATTTTTTTATCTATACAGACTAATAGTCTAAAATGTGATAGACCTCTGCACCAAACTTTTTCAGTTTTTCATCTCCATTCAGTCCTTTTAAACCAATCAGGAAACTGAATTGAGAAACGGTTGCTCCTTGTTTTTCTACCAATTTAGCGGCTGCCTCTGTTGTTCCTCCTGTTGCCAGAAGGTCGTCATGGATTAAAACCCTTTGCCCTGGTTTTATCTGCCCTTCTCGGGTTTCAATTATAGCACTTCCATATTCCAAGTCATACTTTTCTGAAATGACAGGTGGTGGAAGTTTTCCTGCTTTTCTGATTAAGATAAAAGGAACTTCCAATGCTACGGCAATCGCAATTCCAAAAAGATAACCACGGCTTTCTATTCCGCATACTGCATCTATTTTTCCTTTACTGTTAGCCGCAAGGTCTGTAATTACATCTTCATAAAGTTTCGGATCTAAAAAAATAGGTGAAATATCCTTAAACTGAATTCCTGGAATAGGAAAGTCCGGAATATTTTCAATTGTTTCTTCTAGTCTTTTGATTAGTTCAGCTGAAGCCATTTATGGGTTGATTTTATAGCTGGAAATTTTCCAGTCTCCGTTTACATTTTTAAGTCCGAAAGTTACTTTTAATGAAGTAGTCTTTCCGTTTTTATCCGTTACATCATAAGTAGCGTTTACACTTGCCCCGTTAGCATTAGTTGCACTTGTGGTAATGTTTTTAACGCTTACATTTTTTACAGCTCCAAAACCTGAATTAGGGTTGGAGAAAGACTCATAGCTTCCCCAGCTTGGATTATTGGATGTATCATAAGCTGCTTTTAGGTTCTGAGAACTTACGCTGCTTAGAAATTTACTTACTGTATTTTTTGGATCTGCAGTTGGCTGTTTTGGAGCAGCTGGTGTTGCAGGAGTGGTAGTTCCAGGCTCTGTAGTTGCAGGTGGAGTAGTAGTGGTCGGATTATTCGGATCTACTACTGCACTTGGCTGTTGTGGTACAGCGGCTGTATCTGTTTTTGGAACGGCAGGAACCTTCAGGGCTGCTGCATTTACATCCAAGCCGATTTTAGACATTTTGAATGTCTTTGCCGTTGTTTTTACAGAAACGGTGATGTCAATTTTGTTATCTACCACTTTTGAAGCAGGAATAGAAGAGAATTTAAGGTTAAATCCTTTAAAGTTGTTATCCTGCATCAGGTTTTTAGCTGTTGAAAGTCTTACTCCATTGCTGAAGACTTCTAAAGTAGCTTCCAAACCGGCACCTGTAAATGATACTGGTTTTCCGGCAGCATCTACTAATCTTGGTACGATCTGGATTGCTGTTGGTGCACCATTTCCGTCATCACCCGTTGGGTTTGTTACAATAGATAATGCTCCTGCTTTTACGTCATTAGGATCGCTTTCTTTAGCTTTATCATCACCGAAGATATTCATTTCACCTAATGAAGGTGGATTAGTACTGGCCCATTCAATTCCGTTTTTTTGTGCAACTTCATCAGCCAGGGTCATAATCTCGGGAACTTTTTTCCCGTTAATCAGTTTTCCAAGAGCTTTAAGTTCATTTACATCCCCATCAGCCTCCACGCCAAATGTTTTAAGAATAT
Organism: Chryseobacterium sp. StRB126; assembly: GCF_000829375.1. Classification (NCBI taxonomy): domain Bacteria; kingdom Pseudomonadati; phylum Bacteroidota; class Flavobacteriia; order Flavobacteriales; family Weeksellaceae; genus Chryseobacterium; species Chryseobacterium sp. StRB126. The sequence continues at coordinate 450,461 of NZ_AP014624.1, read as the reverse complement.
AAAGAGCTTCATTAAACTTAATCTGTTTAATGGTAGGTAGGCTGGAAGTCATATCATTGATACTTGACTGCAGCGTTTTAGTATTCGTAGCATCTACATGATCTTTCTTACATGCTGTAAAAAGCAACAGACTGAAAACAAGTAGAAAAGAAAACTTTTTCATTTTTATTTGGTTTGTTGCAAATTTACTAAAACCTTTATTAATAGTAGATTTTATTTTTTGTTTTGTTTTTTTCATGATATCATCTTTAAAATAGTCTGTATACTTTTGACAAAAAAAAGACTGATTGTTTAAACAATCAGTCTTTTAAAGTTTTATTGTATTACAAGTCCTTAGAAAGGATACTCATAAATTTCAGATTCGTGTAAGTAAGGGTTTCCTGTAGGAATCAACTTCAGTTTAGATAAAGCTGAAAGTACAGTAAACATAAATAGTCCAGCTACGAATAGAACTGCTCCTAGGATTAACAAGAATACTTCAGGAGTGTTCCAGAATGGTCCTACTGTTCCCGGCATTACCATGTTGAAGTAATCTAAAAGGTGTCCTAAGATAACTACTACTGCCATTGTGGTAACCACTTTGTAGTTTCTCTTGATGCTGCTACTTACTAATACCAATAGTGGTAATAAGAAGTTAATAATCAGCATTGGTAAGAATGTAGTTCCATAGTGTTGGAATCTTCCAAAGAAGTAGTTAACCTCTTCCGGAACGTTGGCATACCAATAAAGCATGAACTGAGCGAACCATGTATATGTCCAAAGCATACTTGTAGCGAAAAGGAATACTCCTAAATCATGCAAGTGGTTGTCATTGAACTGTGGTAGGAATCCATTTTTCTTAAGGTAAACACTTAATAGAATGATTACAGCAATACCACTTGAAAGGCAGCTAACCATTGAATACCAGATATACATTGTAGAATACCAGTGAGGGTCAATAGACATCAACCAGTCCCAAGCCCAAGCAGCAGAAGCAAATCCGAAGAATGCAATATATCCTACTGCCCATCTGTAAAGCATTTGATACTCAACTTTAGATTTAGTATCATCCACTTTTTTAGACTGAGCTTTAAGTTTCCATGCGAAGAAAGAAGCACCTACTACATAAATGATCGTTCTGATAGCATAGAAAGGTATGTTTAGGAATCTTTTCTTTTCGAATAAAATTACGTCAAAGTGTGCTGATTCAGGATTCGTTAATTCCGGATCCATCCAGTGGAATAGGTGGCCATTATGAGTGATATTTAAAATCATCATAATAACCAGAATAGCACCTCCGTAAGGAATGTAAGAAGCGATAGCTTCCATTACTCTTGTAATAATAATTGGCCAACCAGCGTGGGCAGCATGCTGAATACAGTAAAAAAACAATACAGCACAACTTACTCCAAAGAAGAACACAGCTACAAAATGCAGCGATGCTAAAGGCTGGTTGTGGACTTGCATAGTAGCATGCTCTAAGTGAGCAGCATGATCCTGCGGTCCAACCATTTCACTTGAGTGTGTAGGAGCATCATGTCCAGAAGCATGAACCGCTTCCATCATGTGTTCTATTTGCTCAGTAGAAAGTCCTTTGTTCATAAAGAAACCAATACCAAACAGAACTAAACCTACAACAAGAAGTATGATAGAAGTTGATTTTAATTTTGGTGAAAAACTATACATTTCTTTTCTTATTTTTTAGTTTCGGTAGTCGTTTCAGTTGCTGGTGCCGCCGCTGTAGCTGCTGCCGGTGCTGCTGCTCCTTTTTTGAAAGCACTCATCACATACATAGCTACTCTCCATCTGTCTCCTGCGTTTAATTGTCCCGCATAAGATCCCATGGCATTTCTACCGTTTGTTAATACATAATGAACAGACCCTACTGTAAGTTCTCTATCTGCATAGTTCGGCACTCCAGAGAATGCTCCTGTTTGTACAATTGGTCCTTGTCCATCACCTCCTGTTCCGTGACATGCAGCACAAGTGTGGTCGAACAATACTTTCCCTCTTTCAAGATCCTTAGCTGCATTAGCTGGGTTTAGAGGAGAAGCTGTTAGTTTTTTAGAAGCATCATAACCTGCGTTGTACTCGTCAACATTCTTTGGTTTTAATCCTTCTTCAAAAACTCCATCTTTATTTTGAGCAACTGATCCTTCTACTGGAGAAAGACCTGTTGCACCATTATTTCTAACAAAAGCCGGAATTTCATTTTCATGATCTGAATACGCATCCTGAGCTTTCATCAATGGATCATAAGCTACCGGAAAATACATGTCCGGGAAATATACCAACGGAGTATTCTCCTTTGGTCCGCAAGAGTTAAGTAAAACTGTTGTTAAACCTAAAACTGCTGCAATTCTTAATACGTTCTTTTTCATTTTAAGCGTCTTTAACAGTTATTTCTTCAACTCCAGTTTCAATTAGCAACTGCTTTACAGATTCTACATCTTCAGTTACGAATTCCATCATGAATTTATCGTCAGTAGTTCTTGGATCTGGATTCTGCGCTGGAGCTCCTGGATACATTTTGTTTCTAACTAAGAAAGTTAAAGACATCATGTGAGCTGCACAGAATACCATTAATTCAAACATTGGAACTACGAATGCCGGCATGTTGTGTGCCCAGTCAAAAGCAGGTTTACCACCAATGTTCTGAGGCCAGTCATGATTCATCACATACCAAGTTATTGTAGCACCAATAGTAACACCATAACAAGCATAGATGAAAGCAGCATCAGAAATTCTGGTTTTCTTTAACCCTAAAGCTTTGTCTAGTCCGTGAACCGGAAACGGAGTATAAACCTCGTTTATTGCGATTCCTTTATCGTTGAATGCTTTAACGCCGTTCATTAAATCGTCGTCGTCAGCATAAAGTCCGTATACAATTTTAGTGGTGCTCATCTCCTTCTTTTGCTTTATAAGTTTCACCTGAGATTTTCAAAATCGATTTTAATTCAGCCTGTGCAATTACAGGGAATGTTCTTGCATATAATAAGAATAATACAGAGAAGAATCCGATTGTTCCTAAGTATACACCCACATCAATGATCGTTGGCTTAAACATTGTCCAAGATCCTGGTAAGTAGTCTCTAGAAAGGTTGATAACAATGATGTCAAAACGCTCAAACCACATCCCGATGTTAATAATCAATGCAACAATGAATGTCCAGATAATGTTCGTTCTAGCTTTTTTGAACCAGAAAGAAGCAGGAACCACAAGGTTACAGATGATTAGTGACCAGAATGCCCACCAGTAAGGTCCTACTGCAGCACCTGGAGAAAGGTAAGTAAAGTCTTCAAATCTAGATCCGGAATACCATCCGATGAAATACTCGGTAGCATAAGCTACAGTTACCATACCACCTGTAAGAACGATTACGATGTTCATAATTTCGATATGATACATTGTAATATACTCTTCTAAGTGACACACTTTTCTTGCAACCAACAATAGTGTCTGTACCATTGCAAATCCTGAGAAGATCGCACCAGCAACGAAGTAAGGAGGATAGATCGTTGAGTGCCATCCTTTAATTACTGAAGTCGCGAAGTCAAAAGATACGGTTGTGTGTACTGAGAATACAAGTGGAGTTGCTAACCCTGCAAGAACCAAAGAAAGTTCTTCGAATCTTTGCCAGTGTTTTGCTTTACCACCCCAACCGAATGCAAGGAAAGTATAAATCTTCTTAGTCCAAGGAGTCTTCGCTCTATCTCTGATCATTGCAAAGTCAGGGATCAGTCCCATGAACCAGAATACAGTTGATACTGAGAAATACGTAGAGATTGCAAATACGTCCCAAAGTAGAGGAGAGTTAAAGTTCCCCCAAAGAGAACCGAATTGGTTTGGTAATGGGAATACCCAGTATCCAACCCAAACTCTACCCATGTGAATTACAGGGAAGATTGCTGCCTGTACAACCGCAAAGATCGTCATCGCCTCTGCTGATCTGTTTACAGACATTCTCCATCTCTGTCTAAATAATAATAATACTGCTGAGATTAGGGTTCCGGCGTGACCGATACCTACCCACCATACGAAGTTGGTAATATCCCAACCCCAGTTAATAGTTCTGTTAAGCCCCCATGATCCAATACCTGTCCCGATAGTATAAGCGATACATCCGAATCCATAGATGAATAGAACTAAGGCTGCATATAATGAAATCCACCATAATTTACCTGCTCTTTCTTCGATAGGTCGTGCAATATCTTCTGTGATATCGTGATAAGTTTTGTGACCAATAATTAGAGGTTCCCTTATCGGAGCTTCGTAATGTCCTGACATTTTTTACCTATTTATTATTTAAACTTTATTTTTCTACTCTGTTTCTTACTTTAGTGTGATAGAACACGTTTGGTTTTGTTCCGATCTCCTCTAGTAAATAATATCTTCTGTTAGAGGCATATACCTTTCTAATTGAAGAATCTTTATCATTCATGTCTCCAAATGTCATTGCACCAGTAGAACAAGCTTTAGAACAAGCTGTCTGGAATTCTCCATCCTTCACTCTTCTTCCTTCTTTCTTAGCCTCAAGAATAGTATTCTGAGTCATTTGGATACACATTGAACATTTCTCCATTACCCCTCTAGTTCTTACAACTACGTCAGGGTTAAGTACCATTCTTCCTAAATCGTTGTTCATATTGTAGTCGAACTTGTCATTTAGGTTATAAGTAAACCAGTTGAAACGTCTTACTTTGTACGGACAGTTGTTTGCACAATATCTTGTACCGATACATCTGTTGTAAGCCATATGGTTTTGACCTTGCTTACCGTGTGAAGTAGCCGCTACCGGACATACAGTTTCACATGGAGCGTGGTTACAGTGCTGACACATTACTGGTTGGAAGATTACATCTGGATTATCAGCCGGGTGGTTTAATGCCCCTCCGTCTCCGAATGCAGTACCATACAATTCAGGTACAGCCATTCCTTCTTTTAATCCTTCGTATACTTCAACTTTCTGTCTTGAAGAATAGTAACGGTCAATTCTTAACCAGTACATATCTCTAGACATTCTTACTTCTTCTTTACCTACTACAGGAACGTTATTTTCAGCCTGACAAGCAATGATACATGCTCCACAACCTGTACAAGAGTTCAAGTCAATAGATAAGTTGAAGTGAGGACCGTCAGTATCATCAAATGCATCCCAAAGGTCGATTTTTCTTGCTGGAAGAGCTCCACTGATGGTGTGGTATTCCAAAGGCTTATTCCATCCTTTGTGCTCATCATCAAACGGTACGTTGATGAATTCAGCTAAAGGAACTTCCTTAGCGATTTCGTAACGACCCATTAATGTATTTTGAAGCTGGATACCTGCGAATTCGTGATCTTCTCCTGTTTTCTCGATTTTAACACCGGAAAGAACAAGGTTAGAACCATCAAATAAAGGATAAGCATTTACTCCTGTATCAGCAGTTGCTCCTGAGTTTTTCTTACCGTAACCAAGCGCAAGACCTACTGATCCTTCTGCTTGACCTGGCTGTACGAATACCGGAACATCTTTTATTGTAACTCCATTTACAGTAAGGTTTACGATAGAACCATCTAACTGCATTCTTGCATTAAGATCGTTATCGATAGCAAACTTTTCTGCGTCTTTTGGAGAAATTGTCAAGTAGTTATCCCAAGACATTCTAGTGATTGGATCAGGTAATTCTTGCAACCAAGGGTTGTTTGCCTGAGTACCATCTCCCATTGAAGTCTTAGTGTATAATACTAATTCTAATTCAGAAGCTTTGAAGTTTCCTAATTCAGCAACAGCTTGAGCAGCGTTTCCACCTGCATAAGATAATGTTGTTGAGTTCGTAGAAGCATTGATACCATTATATAATGCTTTGTTGAAAGAAGTACTACCTAAAAGAGAAGCAGAGTTTGCCTTTAAATAATCGTAGTAGTTGTTTGCAGCGTTGTTCTTACCATTCTTCCAAACCAATAGAGATTCCTCAATCTGTCTTGATTTGTAGATCTTCTGGATGGTAGGCTGCATTAATGCATATACTCCTGTCTGTGGTTCGATATCTCCCCAAGACTCTAACCAGTTAGCAACCGGAATAACAGCCTTAGCTGCTTTGTACATTTCATTTTTCTTATCAGCAACAGCAATTACGTAAGGAACTTTGGATAAAGATTTTTTGAAATCTTCTCCTTTTGGATGAGCATAGATAGGATCTACGTTGTTGGTAACTAATACTCCAACTTGTCCACCGTTTACCCAACCTAGGAATTCCTGATATCTTGCCCCGTTAAATTCTTTTAGGAAGTTTGCTTTACCAGTGAAAGCAACTGAACCTAATTTTTGGTTGATTAAGTGTGCTAAAACCTGTGCTCCTTTAGAACCGTCAGCGAAAACAACAGCTTTGCTTCCTTTTGCTTTCAATTCATTTGCAATTTCAGTAGCAGTCTTATCAGAAGTACCACCACCTACGATTGCATTGTAAACTTCAACTAAAGTTTTGTTTACTGCACTTGGCTTTAATCTGTATCTTGAGTCAGCGTTAGCCCCAGTTAATGACATGTTAGATTCCACTTGAATGTGTCTCAACATGGTTGCACTTGGTTTTCTAGCCGCTGCGTAAGAAGACTCTAAGCTGGAAGCATTATAATCTCCTAAGAAATCAGCCTGGAAAGAAACTACCAATTCAGAACCGTTAAGGTCATAAACAGGTAATGCTCTTTGTCCGAATACTTCCTGAGCAGCATCTAGTCCTGCAGCATACGGATATGCATCGAAAGTTACTAATTCAGCTGTAGGATATTTAGCTTTGAATTCAGCGAATAACTTTTTGAAAGTTGGTGAAGCAAAAGAGTGTGATAAAACCACAATCTTTTTGCCTGACGCTTTAGCTTCTTCTAAACCTTTAATAACGAAACTGTCTACTTTATCGAAAGTTTCATCTTTACCGTCTAGTTTAGGCTGTTTTACTTTATCATTATCATAAAGAGAAAGTACACTTGCCTGAGCTCTTGCGTTAGTTTTACCTAAATCGCCACCAGCCGGGTTTGGTTCAATCTTGATTGGTCTACCTTCACGAGTTTTTACTAAAACACTAGCAAAGTCGAACCCATCAAAATATGTTGAAGCGTAATAGTTAGGGATTCCCGGAATAATATCATGCGGCTTTACCACATAAGGAATCGTTTTGATTACCGGAGCTTCGCAGGCAGCTAAAGTAACTGCTGCTGTAGAGAATCCTAATAATTTAAGGAAATCTCTTCTTGAAGTACTTGATCCGTTTGTCTCAGCATCTCCAAGGAAATCTTCTACCGGAATTTCTTCCTGAAACTCTTTCTGAGCCAGCTTATTATTTAAAGCTGGATCTTTAAGTTCATGAATACTTCTGAATTGTATTTTGTTTGAAGCCATTTATACTTCTAATTTTTTAGTTATTAATAATGACATTTACCACACTCAAGACCTCCAATTGCATCTACAGTGATTTTACCTCCATCTTGTGGATATTGTTTTTTCAACTTGTCGTGTAGATTCTTGAAGTATTCTTTATTATAACCGTTGTTCATATCAACCTCAGTCGTTCTGTGGCACTCGATACACCATCCCATAGTAAAGTCGTTAGCCATTTGAACAACATTCATTGTATCAATTTTTCCGTGACAAGCTTTACAAACAACATCAATTTTGTTGTTAGGGTTCTTTTTGTTGAAAGAATTGATGATCGCTTGTTCACCAGCAATTACGTGCTGAGAGTGGTTGAAGTACACGAAGTCTGGCATATTGTGAATTCTTGTCCACTCAACCGGTTGTGTTTTTCCTGTGTACTGTTGTTTTGCAGGATCCCAACCTGTTGCGGCGTAGATCTTCTGGATTTCTCCATCATAGAATGCCTTATCTTTTCCTGGCTCCATGTAGTGATCTGCGTTGTATTCAGAAATTGTTCTGTGACAGTTCATACAAACGTTCATAGAAGGGATTTCAGATACTTTTCCGTATTTAGCACTAGAGTGACATAACTGACAGTCAATTTTCTGTTCTCCAGCGTGGATTTTGTGAGAGAAGTAGATGGGTTGCTCAGGTTTGTACCCTTTGTAAACCCCGATCCACATTAACCAGTTCCAAACTCCGTAAGCGGCAAGAATAGCAAGAATAGCTAGTAAACCTTTACCAATGTAGTGGAACTTCTCGTACATTTCACTGAAAGAACGAACTCTGGTTTCGTTAAGCCCTGATAACTCTTCAGATTGACCTAGTTTTACTAATTGTCTTAGTTTAACCAAAATCCAAACTAATAGACCCGCAATGGCTAAAAGTGAAATAATAACGATGTTTGTTGTGCTTTTGTCTGCAGGAGCTGCCGTAGCTGTGCCAGCTGCAGGAGTTGCTTCCGTTTTTTTCTCTTCCGGAGCCGGTGGATTAGTAGTGAAAGCTAAAATGTCGTCTATATCCTTATCTGTAAGATTTGGAAAGACCTGCATCTCAGTCTTATTAAACTTTTCAAAAATCTCATTGGCGTATTTATCCCCCGAAGCTCTAAGAGCTTTGTTGTCTTTGATCCACTTGTGAAGCCAATCTTTGTCTACACCACCTTCTGTCTTTACACGTTCTACAACCCCCTTCAATGGCGGTCCTACAACTTGTTTGTCCAGCGCGTGACATGCAGTACAATTCGCTTTGAAAAGTTTCTCTCCGTTTTTAGGATCGCCGTCTTGCCCGTAAAATGAAGCACTGGTTGATAGCAATAAGCCTATCGCGATCAACGTTTTTTTATAATGCTTTCTCCAACTAATCATTTAAATTATCTTATGTTAGTAAATTATTGAACATTCAATCAATTCCGCAAAAATAATATTTTTAACAGGAATTTAACGGTATATCGAAAAGGGAAAATATCATTTACGTTTAATTTGTATTGATTCTAAATAACCAGTTTGGTATAGTTTTTTAATTTGTATAAATTTGCGGAAACAAGTTTAAATGAGAAATTTGATTAAAATATTTTCGATATTATCATTATTTAGTTTTTATAGTATTGAAGCACAGCAGGTTGTTAAAAAGGATACGCTTTCAGGAACAGAGCTTGTCATCACAATGGATTCCAAAATAAATGCTGCTTTGGAAGGAGTTGAAGATAAATGTTCAAAGGTTGTTACCAATAATCCAACAAAAGATTATAGTACTAACGACTCTGGTATTTCTCCAGGAACGAGTACAAAACCAAATAAAATCTATGTGCCGAATAGGGAATTGACCAATGCTGAAATTTGTAGAAAAAATCCTCGAATTTTAGGATATAAAATTCAGATTACAACGGTTAAAAGCAATGAGGAAGCCAATGAAGTGAAATCTTATTTCAGAAAAAGATTTCCTAACCTGAAGGTGGAAACAGATGCTTCTCTAAGACCAAACTATAAAATTTTAGCAGGAAGTTATTTTACTAAACAAAGTGCAGCAGGTGATCTTTCAAGAATAAGAGAGTACTTTAAATCTGCGGTAGCTGTACAGTACAGAATTTTCTGCTCAGAGGCAAAATAATATTGAAAATTTCAAAAATATAAAAGCCGAGAATAGTCTCGGCTTTCTTTATTGATAATAGGTTTCTAAAAACTCAAAAAACTCCGACATTCTAAATAGATTATTGGAAAGCAAATAAACCAATAATAAGCAGACAATAACTGTTAAAAAAGCCATCATTTTAGTAGAGGATCTATAGGCATAAAACAGCCATCCAATAAGCAATGGGTATACAAAAACAAAGTGTCCGCCATAGATGTATGAAGTATGAAGTCCGAATCTCATAATGCAATGGATGAAGATGTCAAAGAAGAATGAGATCATAATAATCTGGACCCATTTGTTTTTAAAATTTTTAAAATAACTCCAACTTATCAGTGCCAGTAATATCACGATAAATATATAAGGAATTACAGATGAATAAAGATCCATATAAAGGCCTTTAAAGGTAAAACCCTTCATATTATGTTTGTCGGAAATAATGAAACTTGGGAATAGGATATTGCCTCCAAAAAAGAATGATAAAATCATATCCCAGGTCGGCATAGATTCTACATTTGAGAATTTTTCGTACTGCTGATTCGTCTTTGAAAAAATATTCTGGTATTTGAAATCAATCCTGTAGAGGTAGAGCAGTGCATATATCGTGAAGGCTATTATTCCTCTTAAAATGGCGCTTCCTATTTTTTTCCAGCTTTTGAAAAGACCTTTTTCGAAGAATACCGGTATGAAAACTTTTACAATGTTGGTGATGGTAAGCCCCCCAATGGTAATACCTGCCAATGACAGTGCTGCTGCTGGAGTCTTTTCGCCCTTTCTTAGTTTTATTGCTGCATAATAGTTATATAATGAAAGTAAAAACAAAGTATAGGTAAAATTTTCCGGAGTGAAGGAAAGGATAATATTGGTAGAAAATATTCCGAAAAATAATGTAATCAAAAGACTGTAAACTAGTGGAAGTCTGATGATATTCTTAAGATATTTGAAAATCTGTACAACGTTTAGGGTAATGACGATATTACTGAGCCATGCCAGGGTTAGCCTGAAAGTCATATCCATTTTTCCTCCTGAAATAAATAAACAGAATTCTCTGATCCAGTTGAAGAAATAATAGGATAGAGGGTGTCTTTCAAAGCTGCCGCCGGTCATCAGTATAGATTTGTTGTCAAAGCTGAAGTAAGCATCCCATGGAATTCTGCTGTCAAAGATGATTCTGTAATGGATGGCAATGTAAGAGCCAAGGATTCCGTAGCAGGTAATGAAGAACAGGAAAACGCCCAGTTCTGTATAAGAGGATGGAAAAACCAACCTGAAAAAGTTTAAAAATTTTGTTTTAATAAATGACACGTGTCGTTTTTTTTGCAAAAGTAAAATAAAAAACCACCAGAATTGGTGGTTTTATGAAGATTGTATACACGTGGTGATTATTGTTTGATTATACTTCTTGTAGAAGAAGTTCCATCTGTAAATATTATTTTTAATAAGTAAGTTCCTTTTGGTAGCGAAGAAATGTCTGTTTTTTCATTGTTGGTTTGTAACAATGCTTTTCCTGTCATATCAAATAGGGTTGAAGATTTAATATTCTTATCTGTTTTGATACTTATCTGTCCTTTTGTAGGATTTGGATAAATTTCTAATGAAGCTTTTTTAGACGAAACATCATGAGTTCCTAATGTTCCGTTTGTAAGAACCTGTACGTCGTCTAAGGAAACAGCGTCAGCATCTGTTGCCGCGTATTGGAATCTTATCTGAACATTAGTTTGTCCTGCATAGGCAGATAAATCTTTCTGAACCGATACAACATTGTATAAGTCGGTGTTTGCATTTCCGTCACCATCGTCAATAAATCCTGTTTCAGTATCTTCTGTCCATAATGTAGTCCAGGTTGTGCCTCCATTTGTAGATATTTGTGCAATAAGATCTCCTAAGTTCTGATTAATCATATATGACCAGCCTACCACTACTTTAAATTTTAGAAGAGGGGTTGTTGTTCCTGCTAAGCTGAAGACAGGGCTTGTGAGATTAGCTGTATTAGAACTGGAAGCATAATCAATTGCGGCAGATGTATTATTAATAGAATAGGTTGTTATGGCAGCTGATCCACTCGAAGGGAACGTTGCTGCTACATTGGAAGGTCCCCAAGGCCTTGTTGATAATGTGGCAGACCTTGTCCATCCTGTTGGTGGAAACGTAGCTCCTTCAAAATTTTCTGAAATTAAGGTTTGTGCATTGCTATAAAAGCATGATACGATTGCTAAAGAAAGTATAAGTTTTTTCATATTAAAAGATTTCTCTAAAATTAGTGAAAATATTTAATACGATATTAATAATTCAATATTTATTGTATTTTATTAATGTTTTTATTAAGAACTACACGAAAGGGTAGTGCATCCTGCAGTGTCATCATATCCAGATGGTCTTTTGATGGAAAACTCAGGAAATATTTCTTTATAAGGGTTTTCCAGTGCTTTAGTGAGTTTCTCCAGCATTGCTTTTTGGCCATTGTTGATTTCCTCAATACATTCATAGAGCAGATAGTTTCTTAGAATAAATTTTGGATTTGATTTTGCCATCATTTGTAAAGATTCTTCTCTTGAGATGGCATTTGAATTCAGTCTGGACTCATAATTTTCAATAAAGTTCTTGAGCTTCCCAAGTTTTTCTTCATTTAAAAAAGTATAAGATATATTGCTGAAATGTTCTTTTAAATCGGTACCAACCGTTAATTTTTCCAATTGACTAAAAAATAAAGTATGATCCAGCTCCAGTTCCTGCATTAATCCCTGCCAGTTGGTAAAAAATTCTTCATCGTCTTTTCTTAGTTCATCAAACCCGAACTTTCTGCAAAGCATTTTGTCATGAGCTTCCCAGAAATAGGTACCATATCTGTTTAGGGTATTCTCTAAAAATTTCTCATCCTTGATTAACGGATGAAGTGCGTTGGCAAGCTGCCAGAGATTCCATTGAGAGATCTGTCCCTGTTTTCCAAAGGCATATCTTCTTCCTGGAAGATCAGTAGTATTAGGAGTGAAATTTAAATCATATTCATCCATCATAGAATAAGGCCCGTAATCGATCGTTAGCCCCAGGATTGACATATTATCTGTATTCATCACTCCATGTACAAATCCAACCCTGAACCATTCAACCATAAGATCTGCGGTGCGGGTGCATATATTTTCAAAGAAGTCTTTATATTTTTGGGTGTCTGATGATGTGATTTCCGGATAATAATTTTCAATAATGAAATCCAAAAGGTTCTGTAGGGTTTTATACTCCTGTTGGGCAGACATCAGTTCAAAATGGCCAAAGCGGATAAAGCTTTCGGCAGTTCTGATGACTACTGCTCCTTTTTCCAATTGTGGATTTCCACTATACATCATATCACGAACAACATCTTCTCCCGTAAAAGCAAGACTTAAAGCTCTGGTTGTGGGAACGCCTAAATGATACATGGCTTCACTCATCAGATATTCTCTTACAGAAGATCTGAGTACGGCTCTTCCATCCGCATGTCGGGAATAAGGAGTTGCTCCGGCTCCTTTCCATTGAATTTCTGTTTTTTTTCCTGAGGTATTGGTGATTTCACCTGCGATGATGGCTCTTCCGTCTCCAAGCTGGCCTGCCCAGTTCCCAAACTGATGTCCTGCATAGGCAGTAGCGTAAGTCTGAACATTGTCGGTAAGGTTATTTCCAACCAGAAAATCAAGGTCTTTTTCTTCGAACGTGCCTAATCCTATTTCTTCGGATAGCGTTTCATTAAAGGCGATTAATTGAGGTTTATCAAAGCCTGCCGGTTTGATTGTTGAAAATAAAACCTTTGGAGTATTCCTTTGCATAGGGTTATTGGAAAAGTCTCCCGGAAATTTCTTTATAAAAGGCTGGCTGATGCGTTCGATATTCATGCTTCAAAGGTATTAATTATAAAAGAAAAGACCTTCCAAATTACTGAAAGGTCTTGTGTATTTCTAAAAGAGAATTTATTTATTAAAATCTACCTCATCGTTTGAATGAAGATTTTCATTGATATTTTCCTCTTTTTTTTCTGTTGGTTTCTTAGGGGTATGATCTGCCGGTCTCGGATTCTTGATCTCATCAATGGTCTGAAGACTTCCATCATCACCATATCCGCCACCTAACCCTTTAAGGTTGGAACAGCCGTCTTTCCAGTCCGAAGGTTTGATAAACTTGTCATCCGGCGTAATTCCCAATGTTTTGTCTGCCCAAACTTTCTTCATGAAGATTGCCCATATCGGTAATGCCATTCTCGCACCCTGACCTTCACCGGTTCCGAAGAAGTGGGTTGCTCTGTCTTCCCATCCTACCCAGGCTCCTGTTGCCAGTTTTGGTGTGATTCCCATGAACCAACCATCGGAGTTGTTCTGTGTGGTACCTGTTTTAGCAGCAATTTCAACACCTTTTGAGATTCCTCTTCTTCCCAGTTCTCCTGAAGCTGTACCATATTGTGCAACACCTTTCATCAATTCAATCATGGTGTAAGCATACATTGGGTTCATTACTTCTTTAGGCTCTACATTAACTTCCTTAATTACTCTACCGTTAGCATCCTCAATTCTCCAGATCATTTCCGGTTTATTGTGATTTCCGTAGTTAGCAAAAGTACTGTAAGCACCTAGCATTTCATAGATTGTAATATCTGATGAACCAAGGGCAATGGTATTGTTTCTTGGAATATCTTCTGTTACTCCCAGGTCTCTTGCCGTTTGGATAACAGCATCTACACCGGTCATTTCAATAAGTCTTGCAGCTATCGGGTTCTGAGAATGTGCTAAACCATCTTTCAGGGTAAGCATTCCTCCTCTTCCCGGAACATGCCATCCATTATGGTCATAAGTTCCGTTAGAAACAGTTGAGCAAGGAGTCATCCCCAGTTTCATAATGGCAGTTGCATATACGAAAGGCTTGAATGTAGATCCTACCTGTCTCTTACCTTGTTTAATGTGGTCATACTGGAAGTGCTGCCAATCGATACCTCCTACCCAGGCTTTGATCTCTCCGGTTCCTGGAACCATAGACATTAACCCTGCCTGTGCAATTTGTTTGTGATATCTGATAGAGTCCCAAGGTGACATTTCAACCTCTTCTTCTCCCGCCCATGTAAATCTTGAAGTTTTGATTGGTTTTTTGAACTCCATCATAATAGAATCATCAGGCATGCCATCTGCTTTTAACAGCTTGTACCGGCCGGTTCTTTTCATAGCCTGAACCATCACATCTTTGATTTGCTTGTCTGTAAGATAATAGAAAGGTCTGTTTTTTCTTCCTCTTTGTTCAGCATCAAATCTTTTCTGAAGGTCAGTTAAGTGTTCCTTGATTGCTTCCTCTGCATACTTCTGCATTTTAGAATCAAGAGTAACATAAATTTTTAAACCGTCTTTATAAAGATTGAGTTTTTTACCGGTTTCTTTTTCGTGAGACTCAAGATATTTATCAATCTCTTTTCTCAGATAGAATTTGTAGTAAGCAGAATATCCGTCAGTAATACTTTTAATAGGGTGGAAATCTACTTCCACAGGGGTATTGATTGCTTTTTCATAGGTGGCAGCATCAATATATCCGGTTTTCTGCATTTGATCCAATACAACATTTCTTCTTTCCTTTGCTTTTTCAGGATATCTGTAAGGGTTGTTCTTTCTTGGGTTTTCCAGCATTGCTACAAAAGTTGCTGCTTCCGGAAGGGTAAGTTCAGAAGTTTTTTTATTAAAATAAACTCTGGATGCCATTTCAACACCATTGGCATTGAATAAGAAGTCAAACTTATTGAAATAAAGAGTGATAATTTCTTCTTTGGTATATCTTTTTTCAAGACTTACAGCCACCACCCATTCTTTCAGTTTCTGAAATGCTCTTTCAAATTTATTCTGAGAAGCGGTTCCTGTGAAAAGAAGTTTGGCCAACTGTTGAGTGATGGTAGAACCTCCACCACGTCCTCCACCATAAGCAACGGCTCTGGCAATAGAGTATAAGTCGATTCCTGAATGTTCTTTAAAACGCTCATCTTCTTTTGCCTGAAGGGCGTAGATAAGGTAAGGAGGAAGGTCCTTATAAACGATAGGCTGAGTTTTTTCTTTCTCAAATTTACCCAACGTTACCCCATCTGAAGATATGATTTCAGAAGCTACGAAGATGTCCGGGTTCTCAAGTTCTTTAACATCGGGCATCTCTCCAAGGAATCCCTGGGAAACCGCAAAGAAAAGTCCTGAAATCCCTAAAACTACCGCAATGAGTCCAATCCAAATAAATGAGACCCATTTTTTCCAAGAGGTGTTCTTTTTTTTGGGAGGCAGAGGAAATGTTTTCCCCTTGTTTCCTGCATTTTTATTGTTTACTTCCATTTATGGTTACGGTTTAGCCGTTTCTATTTTTATCCCAACATCCTCAATTCCAGGAAGGTTATCGTTTCTCATTGCCTGAGTTAAGCCGATTTGATATTTTCCTTTCGCTGGAAACTTGTAATTTACCTTATATTGAAAAAAGGTTTCCTTTGTGTCTCCAAAGCCTGTACCAAGCCATTCTCCGTTTGGTTTGGCCAAAACGTAATTCAGGGTATCAGTTTCCTTTTTCTTGTTCTGAAGGTTGGTAAAATTCACAATAAACCTTATATTGCTGTAAGGATAATTGTTGTTATTTCTTACGACAAATATAATATTTTTAGGATTCTGCGGATCTGAAATTTCAAGATTAAATTTTTGTTCACTTTTCTTATTCCACTTATTATCAACGGAATTCATAATAACATCTTCTCCGGAAGAAGAGTTACAGCTAAAGAAAAGGATAAAGGTGAATAATCCTAAAATTTTACGCATTTTTATCTTTTTTTGGAGGATATTTCTTTTTAAATTTTTTCTTGTGTGGGTTGCTTTGTTGTGCTTTATCTGCATCAGGATTTGCTTCAGCTTTTACCTTTTCCGCAGGTACTTTTGGTTGTTGCTGTTGCGGTTTTGGTTGTCTTGGCTGATTCCCGGAATTTGCATTAGGATTTTCAGATTTCTCAGGTCTGCTAGGTCTTTCCTGTCTTTCAGACCTGTTTTTCTTTTGTCCCTGTGGTTGTCCTTGTCTTTGTTCCTGTCCCTGATTTTGATTGTTGTTTGGTTTGTTCTGATTGTTTCTGTTTCTGTTGTTTCTGTTTTTCTTCTCAAAGCGGTCTACATTGTTTTCCTGAATCAGGTCAATGCTTTGAGATGGTGTTTCAGGTTGTTTCAAATCTTCTAAAGGAAGAATTTTTTCTCCTCTTTTGTTCTTTGAAATCAGTTTTTTAACAAGATCAATATCAAAATCATACCATGCAATGGAATTGTCCACATAGGCAAACCACATTTTCTTTTTGAAAACATCTATTTTAATACAGAATGCTCTTCCTTTTTCTGTATCAAGTGTTGTAGACGAAGACGGGAAGTTGCTTAATGCATCCAGATAACTATCAAGTTCGTAGTTAAGACAACATTTTAGCTTACCACACTGTCCTGCAAGTTTCTGAGGGTTAATACTTAATTGCTGGTATCTTGCTACGTTAGTATTTACGGATCTGAAATCTGTTAACCATGTAGAGCAGCAAAGTTCACGTCCACAAGACCCTATTCCTCCTACTTTTGCAGCTTCCTGTCTGAACCCGATTTGTTTCATGTCAATCTTGGTTCTGAAAGCTCCGGCGTAATCTTTAATCAACTGTCTGAAGTCTATACGGCTATCAGCCGTATAATAAAACGTGATTTTTGAAGAATCACCCTGATATTCAACATCAGTTACCTTCATTTCAAGGCCTAATCTTTGAGCAATTTTTCTTGCTTCAAGCTTTACACCGTCTTCTTTTTTTCTTGCTTCCTGCCATACCTCAAGATCCTTTTGGTTGGCCTGTCTGTATATTTTAAGGGCCGATTCTTCAGAAAACTTTTTCTTTTTCATCTGAATCTTTACTAATTCTCCCGTAAGGCTTACTACGCCTACATCGTGTCCCGGACTAGATTCTACTGTAATTACGCTACCTATATGTAAAGGGATATTATTTACATTCTTATAAAACGATTTTCTGTCATTTTTAAACCTAACTTCTACAAAATCACACCTGTTTGGTGCTGGATTGTTGATGTTAGAAAGCCAGTCAAAAACACTTAATTTATAACTATTCCCGCAGGTATTTACATTTTCACAGCCATTTGCGGTTTTTTTAGGACCACAAGAATGTGCAGAATCGCCGGATGTTTTGCATCCACAACTCATATTACTATTATTTATAATCTTGCAAATTTATGTATTTTTATCTTTATGCAATTCTAAAATACTTAAATAACCCGAATTCAGGCCAAAACATTTCTATATTTTAATGAGATCATGATTGAGGAGTTGCAAAAAAGTTAAGTTGGGTGGGTTTTACGAACGTTTTTTGAGTAATTTAAATTTGCTGAAATATCTCGCCAATAATTTTAACTTTTTTTCAGACTTTATCTCATTTCGGAATTTATAATGAAGATAATTCACTTACGTTAAACACTTGTTTAATGTTAAACGGTTTTACTATTGTTTGATTTGTCTATTTATAATCATTTGTAAATTATAGTTTTGTGGTTTATTATGTCTAGAATGCTATTTTAAACATAGTTTTCTTTTTGTATATTGTTTAAAATGTTATGAAATATTAACAGGGGTATTCAAAATAATTTTATATTTGGGTTATATAATAATAGTCTATGAAAAAAATATTAGTATCAACTGCTTTATTGGCGGGCGTTTTATCCTATGCGGGGGGCTTCAGAGTTTCTTTGCAAGGGGTAAAGCAATTGGCAATGGCGCATACTAGTGCTCATGCCGAAGATGCCAGTGTGACATTCTTCAACCCGGCAGGTATGTCATTTATTCCTTCCAAGCTGAGTGTAGTAGCAGGAGGGTTTGGTGCAAGTAATAAAGTTACTTTTCAAAACTTAAATACTTTGCAGAGTACAGAAACGGATAACCCTTTGGGAACCCCTATCTATGCTGCGATTACTTATAAACCAATAGAAAAACTATCCGTAGGTTTCAGTTTTTCAACCCCTTTCGGAAGTACGGTTAAATGGCCGGAAAACTGGGAAGGTAAGGAGATGGTGCAGAAAATGGAGTTGAAAAGTTATTACTTCCAACCGATGGTTTCTGTGAAGTTAGCTCCTTGGTTGGCTTTCGGGGCAAGTTATATCTACGCAAGAGGAAAGGTAGACTGGGATAAAGCGGTAACACAATTTAATGGAACGGTTAATATCAATGATGAAAAAGCAAGCGGACACGGATATGGGTTCGGTTTTTATTTCAGACCTGATCCAAAATTGGATGTGAGTATTGCTTATCGTTCAGCAATTGATATGAAGGCTAAAAATGGAACAGCTACATTTAAGTTCCCAACTCAAACACCTTATTCATTATTAAAATTAAATGCTGCAGGTCAGGATGGATTCTCTGCTACCCTTCCATTAGTTGAAGAATATACAATTGGTCTTACCTATAAAGTAACGCCGAAGTGGCAGGTTTCTGCAGACTTTAACTATCACGGATGGGAAAGATATAGCAAGCTGGTGTTGGATTTCGACAATGCACCACTTGCAACCAATAATCCATCAGATCCTACGGTTCTTGTAAATCCTAAGAATTTCAGAAATTCTAAAACTTTCAGACTGGGTACTCAATATGCATTCACTAATATGATCTACGGACGTTTAGGAGCATATTATGATGAGTCTCCTTATACTAATGAGAACTTTATTCCGGAAACACCTTCTTTTGATACTTATGTAATTACTGGTGGGGTAGGATTTAAACTGAAGCAGTTTGGAGTTGACATTGCAGGAGGATATGCAATGCCTCAATATAGAAATGTAAATAATGCTAATCTTGGATTTTACGGACAAGCAAAAGCAAGAGCATTCTATTTTGGTCTAGGTTTATCTTATAATCCTTTTTAATTTAAAAGACTATGAAAAAAATTATAATATCGACAGTAGCAGTTTCTGCGCTTCTTTTTACCGTAACAAGCTGTAAAACGGATTTTGATACTGATGTAAAAGATATACAAGTGTCAAAAGGAAGTGCTGATTTCTCAAAGTATGTTGCTTTAGGAAATTCACTGACTTCCGGATATAGAGATGGAGCTCTTTATATAGATGGACAAAATGAATCTTATCCTTCAATGTTGGCAGGGCAAATGAAACTTGTAGGAGGAGGAGAGTTTAAGCAACCTTTAATGGGGGATAACAACGGAGGATTACTTCTGCCTATAGGAGGGGGTGCTACAGCTCAGATTCAGGATACAAAACTTTATATAAAAGGTTTTGTTGATGGAGCACCTGATATTGGTCCAATTAATAATAATAAGGCGGCAAATTTAGTTAGTAATATTCTTAAGGGGCCCTTTAATAATATGGGGGTTCCTGGAGCAAAGGTAGCTCATTTGTTAGCTCCAAAATATGGTGATATCGCAGGAATAGCAGGAAAAACTGCAAATCCTTATTTTGTTAGATTTGCTTCGTCACCTAATGCTTCTGTAATAGAAGATTTTGCCAGCCAAAATCCTACATTCTTCTCATTGTGGATTGGGAATAACGATGCTTTACTATATGCTTTAGCAGGTGCGGACAATTCTATTGAAACTTTAACGCCTCCCGCTCAGTTTAAAACATATTATGATATGTTGATTTCTAAAATTGAAGCGACAAAAGCGAAAGGAGTTATTGCTAATATTCCAAGTGTAACATCTATTCCTTCTTTAACAACAATACCAACAAATCCTTTGACAGCAGCTGTTTTAGGAAAAGGGAATGTTGCTGCTGGAGAGGCTGCAATTGATGATTTAAATAAAAATGTATATGGGCCATTAAGCCAGATTTTAACAGCATTAGGAGCTGGAGACAGAATTAAACCTCTTTCTAAAACAGCAGCTAATCCATTGTTGATTAAAGACGAAAGTATTCCAAATTTAGGCGCGCAAATTACTGCAGCAGCAGCTGGTTCTGGAAATCCAACTTTAGTGATGCTTTCTGCTTACCTTGGTGCTACTTATGGGCAGGCAAGACAGGCGAAGTCCGGAGATCTTATTCCTTTAACAACAAAGGCGGCCATTGGCACACTTGAGACACTTCCTGCACCTATTCCTGCATCTCTTGGTGCTAGAGGAGTAGCTTATCCGTTTGCAGATAAATATGTTCTGATTCCGTCTGAGGTTAAGGAAATCAATGATGCTATTGATGCTTATAACGTAACTATTAAGGCAGCAGCCACTGCAAAAGGATATGCTTTTGTAGATGCTAATGCTAAACTTAAGCAGTTAGCTGGAGATTCTGGTATTTCATGGGATGGTGTAAAATACACCGCTAAATTTGTATCTGGAGGTGCATTTTCATTAGATGGAGTGCATTTGACAGGTAGAGGATATGGTGTTATTGCTAATGAATTTATTACTGCAATTAATGCAACTTATAATTCGTCATTACCTCTTGTAGATCCTAATAAATACTCGGGAGTTACACTACCATAATTATTGATTAAATAAAAACTTAGAAACCACAGGAGTAAATCTTGTGGTTTTTTTTTAAATTTGCAAAATCTTTTAAAAAGTAAAAATGGCCGATCAGTTAAGTTATCTATTTTGTACAAGAACCAGCAGGGACTTGGCAGAGAAAATTGCCCAGAGTTATGGGAAAGAATTAGGAAAAATCAACTTTCAGGAGTTCAGTGACGGGGAATTTGAGCCTGTTTTGGACGAATCTGTAAGAGGAGGAAGGGTTTTCCTAATCGGATCTACATTCCCGCCTGCAGACAATCTTTTAGAACTTCTTCTAATGATTGATGCAGCGAAAAGAGCTTCTGCAAAGAGCATTACCGTTGTAATTCCTTACTTCGGACTTGCCAGACAGGACAGAAAAGACAAACCAAGAGCGCCGATCGGTGCTAAGTTAGTTGCAAACCTTCTTACTGCAGCGGGTGCAACAAGAGTAATGACAATGGATCTTCACGCAGATCAGATTCAAGGATTCTTCGAAATTCCGGTAGATCATCTTTATGCTTCTTCAATTTTCGTTGATTACATTAAGTCTTTGCATCTTGATAATCTTACGATTGCTTCTCCGGATATGGGAGGTGCAAAAAGAGCAAAAAATTACGCTGGTCACCTGGGTGCAGAAGTAGTAATTGCTTATAAGGAAAGAAAGAAAGCAAATGTTGTAGAAGAAATGTTCCTTATTGGAGATGTTACAGGTAAGAACGTAATTCTTATTGATGATATGATTGATACTGCAGGAACACTTTGTAAAGCAGCTGATATCCTTATAGAGAAAGGAGCAAAAACAGTAAGAGCGATGGCAACTCACGGAGTGCTTTCGGGTAAAGCTTATGAGAATATTGAGAACTCAAAACTTTTGGAAGTTATTGTAACTGACTCAATTCCTGTTAAAAATAATTTGTCATCTAAAATAAAAGTGCTATCTTGCGCCCCATTATTTGCGGACGTTATGACGATGGTTCATGAGCACAAATCAATCAGTAGCAAGTTTGTTATTTAATTGATTTTAAATAGTTTGCAAATTAAAATGACAACAATTTTTTAAATTTTTATAAATGAAATCTATTACAATTCAAGGTACAAAAAGAGAAAGCGTGGGCAAAAAGTCTACAAAAGCTTTACGTGATGCTGAATTAGTTCCTTGTGTTGTTTATGGAGGTGAGGCGCCTTTAAACTTCTCTGCTGAAGAGAAAGCTTTCAAAGGATTAGTATACACTCCTGAAGCACACACGGTATCTATTGAAGTTGACGGAAAAACAATTCCAGCAGTTCTTCAAGATATTCAGTTCCACCCAATTACTGACAAAATTCTTCACATTGACTTCTACCAACTATCTGACGATAAGCCAGTGGTTATGGAAGTTCCAGTAAGAATTACAGGACGTTCTAAAGGTGTTGTTGCTGGTGGTGTTTTACGTCAGTCTTTCAGAAAGTTAAAAGTAAAGGCTATCCCTGCTAACCTACCAGACGAAATCGTTGTAGATGTTACTCCATTAAGAATTGGTAACAAACTTTACATCGGTGGTATCAAAACTGAAGGATATTCTTTCATGCACCCAGACAATGCAGTAGTAGTTGCTGTTAAGATGTCTAGAAATGCAATGAAAGGAGGTGCAGCTGCAATGGATGATGAAGATGAAGAAGAAGTTGCAACTGAAGAAGGAGCAGCTCCAGCAGAAGAAACTGCAGCAGAATAAGAATTACTTATTTAAACAATATAAGACCCGTCATTTTTTTGACGGGTTTTTTATTGATGTTATTATTAGGAAAGGCTATAAGTAATTTTAGTTTTTCTCTCTTAATTTTCCTTGCTTCATCAGCTTCCTTCGTTATTCCTTATTGAATATTTCTATTAACTGACAAGTATCAGCTCGTATCTCCATGCTTCCTTTCGAAAAAAAAGCCGTAAATTTGAAGAGTTCTAAATAAGAACGTTTTAATTTTAAAAAATAAATAAATGTTTGACATTCAGGAAATAAGAAGCCAGTTTTCTATATTGGACAGAGAAGTGAATGGTAAGCCATTGGTTTACTTGGATAATGCAGCTACATCTCAAAAGCCAAATTCGGTTTTGGACGTCTGTCACGCATATTATACGGAACTTAATGCCAACGTTCACAGAGGGATTCATACATTAAGTCAACTAGCAACAGAAGAAATGGAGCTTTCCAGAAGAAAGATCCAAAAATTTATTAATGCAGAACATGATTTCGAAGTTATTTTTACCAAAGGAACAACAGAAGGGTTGAATCTCATCTCTTATATTCTAACACAAAAATTACAAAAAGACGATGAGATCATTATTTCTTATCTGGAGCACCATTCCAATATTGTTCCGTGGCAATTACTTTGTGAAAGAACCGGAGCGAAGCTTCGTGTAATTCCTATCGATGAAAACGGGATCCTTCAATTGGATTATCTTGATCAGTTTCTTAGTGAAAAAACAAAAGTAGTTTCTGTAAACCAGGTTTCTAATGCATTGGGAATTGTAAATCCTATTGAAGAGATCATTGCAAAAACAAGAAAAAATTCGGATGCTTATGTTGTTATTGATGGAGCGCAGTCTGCTCCCCATTTCAATGTTGATGTTCAGAAACTGGATTGTGATTTCTTTGTGTTCTCCGGACATAAAATGTATGCTCCGATGGGAACTGGGATTCTGTACGGAAAACGTGAGATACTGGAAGCTTTACCACCATTCCATGGAGGAGGAGAGATGATTGCAACATGTTCTTTTGATGGAACAACATATGCGGGACTTCCGTTTAAATATGAAGCTGGGACACCCAATGTAGGCGGAAATATTGCTTTAGGAGCGGCGGTTGATTTTATGAATAGCGTGGGACATGAAAACATTCAAAACCATGAAAATGCTTTGTTGGAATATGCTCAAAGGCATCTTTTAGAAATTGAAGGCCTGAAAGTATATGGTGAGAAAGCTAAGAGAACAGGGGTGGTTTCTTTTAATCTGGAAGGAGTAGGGATTTCCTCTGATGTAGGGATGATCCTGGATAAAATGGGGGTTGCTGTAAGAACAGGACACCATTGTACACAGCCAATTATGAACTTCTTTAATATTGCAGGAACGGTAAGAGCAAGTTTTGCAGTATATAATACCTTTGAAGAAATTGATATTCTGGTTGAAGGAGTTAAAAAAGCACAAAGAATGCTGAGCTAGTAATTAAGCAAATAAATAAAATATAAAAAGCCCTGTCGGTAATGATAGGGCTTTATTATTATCTTAAACTTTCAGGGTGAAAGTTAATTTTGTTTTTAAAGATTAGGTTTCCAGTCAACAACTGCTCTGATGAATGCCTCAGCATTTTCAACAGGAACATTGGGCAGAATTCCGTGTCCAAGGTTTGCAATATATCTATCCTTTCCGAAACGGTTAATCATTTCATTTACCATTTTCTTGATGGTTTCAGGAGTTGAATGCAATCTTGCAGGGTCAAAGTTTCCTTGTAAGGTCATGGTGTGGTTAGTCAGTGTTCTTGCGAATTCCGGCTTAATAGTCCAGTCGACACCAAGAGCAGAAGCTTTAGACATGGTCATATCTTCCAATGCAAACCAGCATCCTTTCCCGAATACTACCACATGGGTAAGTGGGCTTAATGCCTCAACAATCTGATTGATATACTGCCAAGAGAATTCCTGGTAATCCGTTGGTGAAAGCATTCCACCCCATGAATCAAAAATCTGTACAGCGGAAACCCCTTTTTCTACTTTTCTCTTAAGGTAAGCAATCGTAGTATCAGTAATCTTTTGAAGTAATAAATGAGCTGCTTCAGGCTGCTGGAAGCAGAAAGACTTAGCAATATCAAAAGCTTTACTTCCTTTTCCCTCCACACAGTAGCAAAGAATTGTCCATGGAGAACCAGCAAAGCCGATCAATGGAATATCATTATCTAATTTCTGTAGCGTTAATTCAATAGCATCAAAAACGTATCCTAAAGTATCGTTCACATCCGGAGTTACAATATTCTGAACCTGTTCCATTGTTCTGATCGGAGTATCCAACCAAGGACCAACAGATTCTTTCATTTTGAAATCAATTCCCATAGCCTGAGGAACTACCAAAATATCAGAAAACAGGATCGCAGCGTCTAGAGGAAATCTGCGGATAGGCTGTAAGGTAATTTCAGCAGCAAGTTCAGGGGTCTGACATCTTGTAAAGAAATCATATTGGTCTCTTAAAGCAATGAATTCCGGCAGATATCTTCCAGCCTGCCTCATCATCCAGACAGGAGGTCTTTCAACGGTTTCTCCGCGAAGTGCTTTTAAATATAGGTCGTTTTTTATCATAATCTATTTAAACTAATATCACCGTCTAAATCCGGTAACAGATATTCTAAAGTTTGCTCACAATTTCCTGTCTTATCAGCTCAAATATAGAGCTCAGCGTGTTTTCTTCAGACGTAAAAATGTTCTTGTGAGTATAATTTCTTAATTCCCCGGATGTAGTTTCTCCAATCGAAAACAGCTTCATATCTTCTAGGGAATTTTGCTTTGCAAAACTACGAACTCCGCTTGGACTAAAAAATACTGCAGCATGATATTTTTCAGGAATTAAAGGATTGATTTCCTCGGTATTGTAGATCGTAATCTTTTTATACTTAATATTTTGAAGAGGAAGTTCCTTGTCCAGTACATTAATGGCAAGATTGCCGCAGAAGTGGAGAAACTGTTCGTGTTGGCAGTGTCCTATAATAAATCTTGAAAGTGCATCAGCATTCCTTAATACCTTAAAGGTTCCAAAGCCATGTTTCCTCAATGCTTTCTTAGTTTTTTCACCTACACAGTAGATCTTGTTGTAGTTTTTAGCCGTGAAATTCTCATTAGGCTTAAATCTGTTTTTAAAAAAAGAAGCTACTCCATTTACGCTGGTGAAAATCAAAGAATAATTTTTCAGATCAAACGGGCTGATCAAAATAGGTTTGGTCTTAATTACCTCAACACAGTCAACCGAAATATCCTCTCCTAGTTCTTTGGATATTGTTGATAGGTCTATATTTTTGGTAAATAAGATTTTCATGTTTATGGGTTGGAAGATAAAAAAGGAGTTAAAAAAGAATCTGAAATCTAAAGATAGAATAATCTTAGATTTGGCTTTTGATTTCTGTCATCAATTCTTTTCCACCATTTTCCAGCACTACTTTTGCAAATTTTTCTCCAAAATCTTCTGTAGAATTATACTTGAAGTTCTCGTCAATCGCAATGCAGTTTTTACCGTCCAGTGAGCAAAGTGCTGCTGTAAAGCGGATCTGATCCTCAATAATTTCTGCAAAAGCTCCAATAGGTGCTGTACATCCACCTTCTAAAGTACTTAGGAAGTTTCTTTCAATCTCTACACAGACCTGGGTTGGCTGGTGATTGATTTGTCTTAGTATTTCATTGATCTCCGGTTTGTGGGAATGTCCTGCAACAGCAATAACGCCCTGAGATGGGGCAGAAATCATTACCGGAAGCATTTCATAATCAATTTCCATTTTCATTCTTTTGATCCCGGCCAAAGATAAAATGGTCGCGTCGAAGTCTCCATCTTCAAGTTTTTGAAGACGGGTCTGGATATTTCCACGGATATCTGAAAACTCAGTATTTGGGAAATGTCTTAACCAGAAAGCTCTTCTTCTCAAGCTGCTTGTAGCAAGCTTTAGCTCGTGAAGTTCTTTGTTTTTAGCAGATTTTTTTCTGATCAAAATGTCCTGTGGATAGTCTCTTTCCAGATAGGCTATCATCTCAATATTCTGAGGTAACAGGGTAGGGACATCCTTTAAAGAGTGAACAGCAATATCAATCTCATCATTCAATAAGGCTACATCAAGGTCTCTTGTGAAAACCCCGGTGATTCCTAATGAATATAAAGGCTGATTAAGGTTCTTATCGCCAGAAGAAACGATAGGAACGATTTCCGTTAAATAATTGTTGTTCTGTAGGTGCCTCGCAACCTCTCTAGCCTGCCAAAGTGCAAGTGCGGAATTTCTTGTTCCGATTCTAATGCTTTTCATTGAATTCGTTGTTTGGTTGTTCAACTAATATTTCGTGCATTAATTTACTAATTTCTTCGGCTTTTAAAGGGTTATCGATGATATATTTTGCAAAACGGTTGGTAATTTTCTGGATCATCTTGTCAGAAAGTTCCATGTCCGTGATGTCTATATATTTATTTTTCTTATAAAAGTTATGCATTTCATTGCGTTCCATGTTCTTTAAAACAGCTTTGAAATGATGAATGTTTGGTGCTAGTTTTCTTTTTTTCTCCCACTCAATAAAATCTTTCATCAGCTCCTTAATGATCTTTTCAGCTTTAGGAATTTCTTTTTCCCTCTGTTGAATTGTTTCCTGGATCTGTTTTGAAAGCTCATCAACATCAATTAAGGTTACATTTTTATTTTCTGTAACATTCTTTTCAACGTTGTGAGGGATAGAAAGGTCAATCACCAATGTTTCTTTTCCGTTCGGGAAATGAGACTGGTTGATGATTGGATGTTTTGCCCCAGTAGCCACTATAAGAATATCCGTGTTTCTTAATTCCTTGTCAACATCAGAATAATCAACGTGAGGAATATTATATTTCTGGGAAATCTTTTCAGCTTTCTCCTGAGTTCTGTTGGCGATTTTAATTTTCGGCTGATAAACATGTTTTACCAGGTTTTCCACTGTATTCTGTCCAATCTCACCTACTCCAAGAAGAAGAATGTTCTTTTCGGTAATTTTCTTTTGGCTGTTTAGGATATAATGAACGGCCGCATAAGAAACAGAAGCGGCTCCATTGGATATTCCGGTTTCGTTCTTTATCCTTTTGGAAATCTGAATAGCAGCATTAATGGCTCTCTCAAGATAGGGATTAGAATTCTGTCTTTCCTTTTTAAAGCGGCTGTATGCTTTTTTGATCTGACCGATAATCTCAAAATCTCCGATAATCTGGCTTTCAAGACCGGCAGCTACTCTGAAAAGATGTATTAATGCCTCTTCTTTAGTCAGTATATTAGCAAACTGAAGAAAATCTGTAAGGTTTACTCCGATGGTTTTGCAATACTCTTCTGCTACTAAAAGATAATTAGACGAAGTAGTGTAGATCTCGGTCCTGTTACATGTGGAAACCACAAATGCATCCCCAAGGTCTTCCTGATGGACGCGGGAAACAAAGTTTTTGATGTTTTCATCAAAGAATGCAAACTTTCCTCTCGTTTCTACATCGGCCTTTTCGTAGCTTATAGAAAGCACGGCAAAATTCGATGTTTGATGGATGTTGGAATACTGTAACATAAGCAGTCGCAAATTTACGCTTTTTTTAATTAATCATCCTCTGATAGTATATATGATAATTATCGTAAAAAACTATAGAGTGGAAGTAAATCGTACAAATAAAGAGAATGCTCAAAACTAAGGTTGTTAGAGAAAATTTTACAAATCCATTTATTTTCTGCTTTTCTTTATGTTTTTATGGTCCAAATTCCCCGGTTAATTTTAGTTGAAATCAAACTCTGTAATTATCTAAACAGAAAGTTAATAAAGAATTATAAATTTTAATAAAATTTTAACCAAATTAAGTTGTGATGAAATTTCTTTAGTGGTGTTAAATTTATATCTTTGTAAACTTAAAATCAGAAGAAAAATATGAGTTTATTTGATATGTTTACGCAAGAAATTGCGATAGACCTGGGAACAGCCAATACCCTTATCATCCATAATAATAAAATTGTTATAGATCAACCGTCAATTGTTGCAATTGAACGCTCTACGGGTAAACCCATTGCTGTAGGTGAACAGGCGAAGCATATGCAAGGCAAAACTCACGAGGATATCAAGACGATCCGTCCTTTGAAAGATGGGGTTATTGCAGACTTCCACGCTTCTGAACACATGATTAAGGAGTTCATTAAAAAAATTCCCGGAATCAAAGGTAAATTCATACAGCCTGCATTAAGAATTGTAATCTGTATTCCTTCTGGTATTACTGAAGTTGAAAAAAGGGCGGTAAGAGATTCTGCTCAGAAAGTAAACGCAAAAGAGGTAAGATTGATCTACGAACCAATGGCAGCTGCTATAGGAGTTGGGATTGACGTACAGAAGCCTGAAGGGAACATGATTATTGATATAGGTGGAGGTACTACTGAAATTGCTGTAGTAGCTTTAGGAGGTATCGTATGTGATAAATCTGTAAAGATTGCAGGAGATGTATTTACCAATGATATTGCGTATTACTTAAGAACTCACCATAATCTTTATATCGGAGAAAGAACTGCTGAAAGAATTAAAATTGAAGTAGGTTCTGCCGTAGAAGATCTTGATGTAGATATCGAGGATATCCCGGTGCAAGGTAGAGACCTTATTACAGGTAAGCCTAAAGAAATTATGGTTGGGTATAAGGAAATTGCCCGTGCATTAGACAAGTCTATCATCAGAATTGAAGATGCTGTAATGGAAACGCTTTCCCTTACGCCACCGGAATTGGCTGCTGATATTTATAAAACGGGTATTTATCTTGCCGGAGGAGGAGCGTTGTTAAGAGGTCTTGCGGACAGAATCCACAAAAAGACAGGTCTTCCTGTATTTGTTGCAGAAGATCCGTTGAGAGCTGTAGTTCGTGGAACTGGTATTGCCCTTAAGAATATGGATAAATTCAATTTCTTAATTAAATAATTTTAACTTTTTACGACTATATATCTGAATGGGATTTTTGCTGAGATTATTTTCGAAGAACACACTTTTTGTCTTCTTTATATTCCTGCAAATTATTGCTCTGGTTCTGATATTCTCTAGAAATGCCATGCAGAGATCCTGGGTTGCAGGTCAAACGGCTGCGTTAAACTCATGGATTTCCGGGTATATCGATGAAGGGGTTTCTTACCTGAAGCTAAAACAGATTAATGAAGATCTTGTCGTTCAGAATAAAGCTCTTATGACAGAGCTCTATGGAAAAGATGGAACTAAAAACCCTGTTTTCAAAAGAGTACATGATACCATTGGAGGTGGTCAAATCTATACTTTTGTTGATGGAGAAATTGTTTTCAATAGTATCAACAGAAGAAATAACTATTTTACAATCAACCGTGGCCGTAGAGACGGAGTTTTCCCTCAGATGGGGGTAATGGCGCCTAGAGGTATTGCGGGGATTGTTATCAATTCTACAGACAGTTATGCATTGGTTCAGTCAGTATTGAGTGTCAATAAGATCAGAATTAATGCGGCACTAAAAAATTCCGGATATTTTGGAACCTTAACGTGGAACGGAGATAACTCCAGGGTAATGCACCTTGCAGATATTCCTAAATATGTTGCTTTAAAAGTAGGAGATACCGTTGTTACAGACGGCAAATCAGCCATCTTTCCGAAAGGGGTGATGATTGGAACCATTGCCGGATACTCAGTAGATAACAAAACCGGTTTCTGGGATATTTCCGTGGAGCTGAGTGAAAAAATGGGTGCATTGAATAAAGTGTATGTCGTGAAAAACCTGAAAAAAGCCGAAGTGCAGAAAATCCAGGACACGATGCAGGCTGTAATAAAAAAAGAAAATGATTAGCAGGACTTTATTTACCGATATATTAATCATGATTTTTCTTGTTGCATTACAGATTTTTGTATTGAACAGGATTACCATTTTCGGGAAGTATACTCCGGTATTATATCCTGTATTTGTTATGTTCTATCCTTTTTTCAGAAACAGATTTCAATTTCTGGCATTAAGCTTTTTAATAGGATTGTCTATTGATGGTTTCCTCTATTCATGGGGGATTAATGCCTTTGCAACAACGTTGATTGCTTATTTCAGAACGTTGATATTCAGAACGTCTACAGATACGTCTACAGACTTTTTCTCTTTTCAGTCCTTGCAATGGGCGCAGTTTTTGCTGTTTTTATTTTCAAGTATCTTCCTGCATCAGCTTTTAGTACAATATATTGAGTTCTTTAAGTTTAGTAGGTTTTTTGAAATATTATTTAATGTT
This sequence comes from Chryseobacterium sp. StRB126, assembly GCF_000829375.1. Taxonomy (NCBI): domain Bacteria; kingdom Pseudomonadati; phylum Bacteroidota; class Flavobacteriia; order Flavobacteriales; family Weeksellaceae; genus Chryseobacterium; species Chryseobacterium sp. StRB126. The sequence goes on along the minus strand of NZ_AP014624.1, from coordinate 419,514 downwards.
TTGGTGACTAGTGTAATTTCATTTATATTTATCGTTATCTACGCATTAATATTTAAAATCAAACAAAAAGTTTGAACACACGTTATTTAAAAATTTTTTCCATTCTTATTGTAATCGCCCTTATTTTTGTGGCGAGGCTTGCATATTTACAGCTGTTTACAGACCGTTATGCACTGAATGCAGCCAATACTTCCATTAAAATTGAATATGTAATTCCTCAGCGTGGGGTTATTTTTGACCGAAACGGTAAGATCATGGTAGGAAACCAGCCTGCTTATGAAATTTCCTTTACGCAAGGTTTGATGAAACCTGATTTTGATACATTGGGCTTTTGTAGCCTTATGAAGATTTCTAAAGCGGATTTCATCAACAAAATCAATTTTATTAAAAAAGAAAAATATTATTCTAAGCTGACTCCTATGACCTTTTTAAAGGATCTTAGCAGAGAAGATATTGCCAGAGTACAGGAGATTATTTTTAAATATCCGGCTTTTAATATTGTACAGAGACCTCAGCGTCAATACGAAGTTTCTACTTCCGGAAACCTGTTAGGATATACCAGTGAAGTAAATGAAAAAGAGATTAAAAAAGATTCTATTTACTATTTACCGGGAGATTTTATCGGAAAAACAGGAGTGGAAAAGTCTTATGAAAAGGAACTTCGCGGGGTAAAAGGAATGAAGTACATCCAAAAAGATATCAGGCTTCGAAATATCGGCTCTTATAAAAATGGAACGTTGGATAAAGACGTAGTGACCGGTAAAGATATTACCCTGACTATTGATTATGATCTTCAGAGAACGGCTGAAGAAATGCTTGTCAACAAACACGGTGCAGTGGTTGCGATAGATCCTAATAACGGCGAAGTATTAGTGGCTGCAACCGGACCTGATATCGATCCGAACCTTTTCACCGGACCTTATAAATCTAAAAACTTATATGCTTTGTCAAAAGATACGCTTTATGAAAATAAACCTACTTTTGACCGTTCTTTACAGGCAGGATATCCTCCGGGTTCCACTTTCAAATTATTAACGGCCTTGGCTGCAATGCAAATGGGAGTAATGGATGAAAAGACGATCTTCCCTTGTGGAGGTGGATTTTTCTATAAAGGAAAAAGAATTAAAGGGCACGGTGGAGCAGATCCGCTGATTCCTTCCATTCAGGTTTCCAGTAACTGTTTCTTTACGTATGCATTTATTGCCATCATTAAAAAATATCCTGGAAATCCTTCAAAAGGTGTTGATGAATGGAAAAAGATCATGAGCAGCTTTGGAGTTGGAGAGTTTTTAAATAATGACTTTGCAGTGGGTGCGAAAGGAAGAATACCTTCCGGAGATTTTTATGAAAAAAGATTTAAAGCCATCATGAAAGCAAGCGGATCCCAGAGAACAGATTTTAAAAACTGGGATGAAATGTCAACGGGTGCTATTTATAACGGAATGGGACAGGGAGATGTGTTGGTAACTCCTATTCAGCTGGCCAATTATGTAGCTGCTATCGCAAATAAAGGATGGTATTACACTCCTCATATCGTAAAAGCAATTGACGGAAAACCAAATCCTGATCCAAGATTTAAGGTTAAGCATAAAACTTTAGTAGATCCAAAACATTTTGAACCTGTTCTAAAAGGGATGGAAGCTGTAGTTTTGAGAGGAACAGCAAGAGGATTGAAATCCAATGATTTTACCCAGTTAGCTAAAACAGGTACGGCACAGGTTCCACAAGGAAAGGATAATTCTATCTTTGTATTGATTGCTCCTGCTGATAAGCCTAAAATTGTTGTAGTTGCAGTAATGGAGCATGCAGGATTCGGAGCTACTTGGGCAGGACCAGCTTGTACAGTGATTGCGGAAAAATATATTACCGGTGATTTGAAGAGGGAGAATTTGTATAAGAAAATGATTACCTCGAGTTTCATGCCGGAATACAAAAGGCAATGGATTGCAGATTTGAAACGTAAAGGGCTTTATAAAGACCCTAAACCTGATTCAATTAAACAAAAAAGAATAAAGGATAGTCTGGATCTTATTAAGCAACAAAAAGCCAAGCTCCAAAAGAAAATAGAAGAAGAGAAGGCTAAAAGTAATAACACTGCTAAAAAAACTGTGAAGCAATGAAATGGACAGAAGGAATAGATAAACTTGGTCTAGGGCTGTACTTCATGCTTTGCATTTTTGCTATTGCTAATATTTACAGTGTTGACCAGAAGCTGGGAGAAAAACAGTTGATGTTTTTCTGTATCTCTGTATTTGTAGGGCTTATCATATTTGTGGGGAGAAGTAAGTTCTTCGAAAATATGGCAGGTATTATTTATATAGGTGGAGTACTCCTGTTGATAGGACTTTTCCCTTTTGGAAAAGAAATCTTGGGGCAGAAGAACTGGTATAAGTTTGGAAGTTTTACCATGCAGCCTGTAGAATTCGCAAAAATTGGGACGGCGTTAATGTTGGCCAACTATGTTTCAGGACCTGATTTTAATCTTAAAAATAGAAAATCTTTATTTACAGCTTTGGGAATCATTGGAGTCCCGGCCGCTGTCGTACTGGCTATTCCGGATGTAGGCTCCATGTTGGTGTTTATTGCATTCTTTATTGCATTATACAGAGAAGGATTAAGTGGAATGTTGTTTGGAGTAGGTTTCATTTTCGCTGCTGTTTTTTTAGTAGCTCTAGCCATTCCGCCAATATATGTAGCAGGAGCTATTTTAATCATCGCTGGTGTTTTGATTGCGATGAATTATCATAGAATGTCATGGGACGTGATTTCAATTTCTGGAATTTCCGGATCTATTCTTTTATTATGCGGACTAGCATTTGGTTCTCCTTATATTTTAGAAAAATTACCCAAACACCAGAGAGAGAGAATTGAGGTTCTTTATAAAGGTGAAAAGGCATTTAGAGATACTTCAGGATACAACTTATTATATTCCAAAACAGCAATCGGATCCGGAGGTCTCTTAGGAAAAGGATACCGTGAAGGATCAGTTACCCAGGGGAAGTTCGTTCCGGAACAGGAAACCGATTATATTTTCTGTACGGTAGGAGAAGAATGGGGATTTCTGGGAAGCGCTATCCTTATTTTATGCTATATGGTATACATCGGACGAATCTATTACTTAGCAGAACGACAGAAGTCTACTTTTAACCGCGTATTTGGATATTGTTTTGCTTCGATCCTTTTGATGCACTTTTCCATCAATTTGGGGATGGTTATGGGGCTTTTCCCGACGGTAGGTATTCCGCTTCCGTATTTCAGTTATGGAGGAAGTTCTTTGCTGGCATTTTCCATGATGACTTTTATTTTCTTTAAACTTAATTATTCAGATAAGAACAGCTTAGTATAGCTATTTCCCAAACGATTTGTCTTACTTTTAGATCTGCAAAATTTGTGGACGCTATTGTTATAACTATAAATCACTACTATTAATGAAAGACACTTATATTTTAGATCAAAATTTTGAAAATACAGATTTTATACAATTCACATTGGAAAAAGGTGAGTATGAGAATTGTACTTTTAAGAATTGCAGTTTTGAATATGGAAACCTATCCGGTTTTAGTTTTACAGACTGTGAATTTATAGGGTGCAACCTCAGCATGGCAAAGCTTGTTTCAACTGCCTTTCGAGATACTTCTTTCAAAGAGTGTAAAATGCTTGGGCTGCCTTTTAATGATTGTAATGCCTTTGGACTTTCTTTTAAGTTTGATGGCTGTGTACTCAATAATTCTGTTTTCTACAAGACCTCCATAAAGAAAACTGTTTTTAAGAACTCTAAACTGATTGAGGTGGATTTTGCAGAATGTGACCTTTCTGGTGCTATCTTTAATAACTGTGATCTTTCAGGAGCTGTTTTTGAGACCACTAATCTTGAAAAGGCAGATTTGAGAACTTCTGTTAACTATTCTATAGATCCTGCTTTAAATAGGCTTAAAAAGGCCAAATTTTCGCTTTCGGAAGTGTATGGGCTGTTGTATAAGTTAGATATTGAAATAGACAGAAATAGCTAGGTTTTAGGAGTTGATGCTAAGACATCAAGGCTTCTTTATAAAAGAGCCTTACTATTATCAATAATAAAATTCAATAGGAGCGGGCTTTAGCCTGCTTTTTTATATGAATCTATTCCATTGGCTTTAGCCAAAACTTAATAAGAAAGTATGATACATAAAAAAGCCATCAGAATTCTGATGGCTTCATTATTTAAATCAATTATTTATAAAATTAAAAATTTGCTGGGGTAGCTTGAGTAGTAGAAGCTAGATTGTTGTAAGCTTCTCCTTCTGCATTGATAACTCTTTTTGCGAATCTGAATTTAGGTCCCCAATAAGAATCATTCAGAGAAGAAACCATTACTCCTTTAGATGTTGCTGCGTGAATAAATTTAATCTCTCCTTCTTCAGTAACACTTTCTACAATACCTACGTGAGAAATTCTTCTTCCATGAGAAAAGAAGATTAGGTCTCCTTTTTGTAATTCTCCTTTTTCAACTCTTTCACCCTCCTGAGCCTGAGAAGCCGCTACTCTTGGTAAAGTAAGACCTGCTGCAGCCCCGAAAACAGAAAGAACGAAAGCTGAACAATCAATACCTCTTCTTGTCGTTCCTCCATATCTGTAAGGAGTTCCAAGGTATGTTTCAGCTTCTTCAAGTATACCGTCAATGGTTTTATTGTGTTTGATTGCTTTTGCAATCTCAGAATTCTTAACAGTTTTTTTAGCGTTTGCTATAGAGGCAGCCTTTTCAGCAAGAAAAGAGTCGATTAATTTCTGCTTATCCTGCTCCATTTTTTTGTTATCAATAGAAGCTAGTTTGGCATCTGTTTTGTATTCTTTACTGTAAGTTGCTGGTTTTGACACTACATAATTGGTAGCACACGATTGCAATGATACTGTAGTAACTAAAGCGACTAAATAAAACAAAACTCTTTTCTTCATATATATTTGATTAACCGTGTTAAAATGGAATATTTATTTTCAAAAGCAATACAAAAGTAGAGATTCCGAGCAAAAGACCCCTGATATGATAATTGTCAGGATCTTATTTTAACACTATTTAACATATTGTTTGCATATGTTAAAGAAAAATAAACCGCAACTGCCTCTTTTTGGCAAGCCTGCGGTTTTTTTTATTAAGATTCTTTAACAAAATCTATCGATTTTCTTCTATAAATCACGTTTTGTATTTTAAAACTCTAATTTTTATGGTTGTTAAAAAAACAAAATAAATTTCTTTAAAATTCTTTATTGATGGGGCTTTTGTGAATGTTTTATAGGTGGCTTTAAATCTTATGTCTCTTTTCCATATAAAACCAGATTTGAAAAAAATGTTTCAGTGAAGAGATTATAAGATCTCAACAAAGAGAATCTGTTATGCAGAGGCTGGGTAATAAAAAATTCCTCAGAAAAACTGAGGAATTTGAACTAATATGGAACTTTACAGAGTTATTTTGTAAATAACATCTCTCTGTATTTTGTCATCGGCCAAAGCTCATCGTCTACCATCATTTCAAGGTTATCAGAAGCTTCTCTGATACCGTCAAATAAAGGTTTTACTTTGTTGCAGTATGTTTCTGCCTGCTTTTGGCTGTCTGATATGCTTTTGGCCGCTTCTCTGGCTTTGATAAGATCTTCAACACCCAGCTTGATTTTAGAAACATTTTCAGAAATACTGGTGATTAGGCTCATTTGTTCTTTTGCCAACGGTTTAAACTCTTTCTCTCCGAAGATATCCTTAAGGCCTCTAACGTTCTCAATTAATCGGTTCTGATAATTTAAAGCGGAAGGAATAATGTGGTTTCTTGCGATATCACTTAACACTCTTGCTTCAATATCAATAACGGTAGAGTATTTCTCTAATTTGATTTCGTTTCTTGCTTCCACCTCTCTGTGATTAAAGATTCCCATTTCCTCATAAAGATCAAGGAATTTTTTATCCATTTCTTGTTTAAGAGCTTCTGGAGTGGTTTTCAGATTGTTTAATCCTCTTTTCTTAGCTTCTTTAGCCCAGTCATCAGAATATCCGTCACCTTCAAACATAATGTTTTTACACTGCTTGATGTATTCTCTTAATACATTGAAAATAGCTTCGTCTTTCTTCAGTCCTGTTTCGATTAAAGCATCTACTTCTTTTTTGAAATCACCTAATTGTTTTGCTGCAATCGTGTTCATTACCGTCATAGATTCTGCACAGTTTGCTGATGATCCTACCGCTCTGATTTCAAATTTATTTCCTGTAAATGCAAATGGAGAAGTTCTGTTTCTATCTGTATTGTCCAGTAAAATTTCAGGGATTTTTCCAACTACATTTAATTTTAGTTCTGTTTTTTCTTCCGGAGATAGTTTTCCGCTGGTTACTTTTTCAAGCTCTTCTAAAACACTGAACAACTGACTTCCGATAAATACGGAGATAATTGCCGGCGGAGCTTCGTTGGCCCCTAATCTGTGATCGTTGCTTGCTGAAGCAATACTTGCTCTTAAAAGGTCTGCATATTCATGAACAGCTTTAATCGTATTCACGAAGAATGTTAAGAACTGTAAGTTTTTCTTAGGGTTTTTTCCCGGGCTTAAAAGGTTTTCACCAGTGTCAGTAGCTAAAGACCAGTTGTTGTGTTTTCCACTTCCGTTTACTCCAGCGAATGGTTTTTCGTGGAATAAGATGTGGAAGTGGTGCTTGTGAGCTACTCTTGCCATGATATCCATCAATAAAGAGTTATGATCTACAGCAACGTTTACTTCTTCAAACATTGGAGCCAGCTCGAATTGGTTTGGCGCAACCTCGTTGTGTCTTGTTGTTGCAGGAATTCCTAACTTCATACATTCAATTTCCAACTCTTTCATGAAGTTCATTACCCTTGTTGGGATAGAACCGAAGTAGTGGTCGTCTAATTGCTGTCCTTTTGCAGGAGAGTGTCCTAATAATGTTTTTCCTGTTAATACAAGATCCGGACGTGATTGGTATAGCGCCGAATCAACAAGGAAATATTCTTGCTCCCAACCTAAAGTAGGAGTTACCTTAGTTACATTTTTATCAAAATACTGCATTACATTGGTTGCGGCCTCATCCACAGCATTCAAAGCTCTTAATAAAGGAGCTTTATAATCCAACGTCTCTCCGGTATAAGAAATGAAGATGGAGGGGATACATAATGTTGTTCCCATAATAAATGCAGGAGAAGTAGGGTCCCAAGCTGTATAACCTCTAGCTTCGAAAGTATTTCTAATTCCTCCATTCGGGAAAGAAGATGCATCAGGTTCCTGCTGAATCAATAAGTTACCGCTGAATCTTTCGATAGCTCTACCTCCTTCGATGGGGGTGAAGAAAGAATCGTGCTTTTCTGCAGTTGTACCCGTCAAAGGCTGAAACCAGTGAGTATAGTGAGTTACTCCTTTGCTCATTGCCCAGTCTTTCATTGCTACGGCAACCTGATCTGCAATGTGTCTCTGGATTTTAGTCCCTTTTTTTACCGCATCCATAATAGACTGGAATGCTTCTTTCGTTAAATATTCTCTCATTGTTTCTTCAGAGAAAACATTTTGACAGAATAGTTCTGATAATTTCGCAGGGACTTCGATATTGTTGTCTTTTCTGAAATCCTTAAATGGAAGGGTTTCTAATGCTTTGAATCTTAAGGTTGACATATTTGGGTGAATTTTGATAGGGCAAATTTACAAAAAAAATGAATAGAAAATTATTTGACCCTAAAATTTTTAGGGGTGTTTGTGGATTTTGTATAAATTAAACAGTTGTTTGGTGTGTTTTGAATAGGGGTGTTTGTTTTTGTAAGGATTAAAATGTAATATTCATGGGTGTTTTTAAAGGATTCAGACCATAAATGCATTTTACATGAAACATCCTGCAATCCTATGCGGATTTAAGCTACTTATTAAAAGATAGTTAAAATAAAATGCACAAAGATTTTGTATATTTGTGTGAAATTTATTTTATGACAAATTCTAGAGCAAGAGAAACAACGGAGGCTATTGAAAGATTATACATTTCTATGAGACACTTATTTTATAGAGGATTTTTCAAACCAGGAGGTGTTTCAGGAGAAAGTATCAGAAGCTTGTTGAAAACCATCAATCCGGAAATTTATGGTACCATGAATATCCCGAACAAATTGGAACTTGATGGTTTAATGTATGTACTAGACAGGCTTCCGGAAGGGATTGAAGAATGTGCTTTTATTCATCTTACATCTGATGAAGGGTTTGATAAAGGAAGTTTCGAACCTATTGTTCCAAAGAAAAGAAGAAGAAACTGTTATAGAATAGACGAACACCAGATGAATATTGAGGTTCTTTTGGGCCGTTCCGAAATTTATGACATTCTTACCCACCTTACATTCCTATTTATAGAAGCTGATAAAATCCGTAACCTGGCATTCATTCAGGATGAAAACTGGAAACCGATACGTGCCTTCAAAATTATTGAAGAAGTAGTGAAGGGTGAAAAGAAATTCAGCAGAAAAGAAAAAGAAGTGGCTTTAATCCACCTTTCTTCTTTAATAGGAAGATCTTTTGATGAAACCTTAAGAGCTTATAATACTTTTGGAGATGATGATAATCCTGACCGTTTATTTAAAATCATCTATAACTTGGGAAAAGTAAGTCTTGAAGATGCAAAAGGATCAAGAGAAAGAGAAATTCATTTCAGCGCGATATTAAAGGAAAGAGTAGGGCACCACTATTTTGGTGAGAAATGGGCTAATAAAGTGAAAGAAGTTTTATTTGAAAACAATCTTCATACTCGTCCGTTGCATATCATTTCTGCCAACATGCACTCTGTGAAAAATATGCTGTATGCAAATGATGCTCTTAAAAAGAAGCACAACAATGAGGTGGATTATAAACTGTACGAAGAGATTTCCAATAAAAAAGAGCTTCGTGACAAGGTATTAAAATTTGCCATGGATGAAGGGATGATCCATATTACTGATAAAAGCGGAAGTAATATTGATGTACAGATCATTGACCTTAGTAAAATGAATCTGAAAAATACTCCATTTGCAGATATTAAATTTTCAGGCGATGATGTGGTGATGGTATTTGATTATGCTTTCGGAGAACAGGCTTTTGAAGTAATGGATGAATTGCTGAAACCTTACGAACATAACGGAGAAGTATACATGATGCATGTAAGATCTGTTTCCATTATGGGGAAAGCGGGAATACTTACCGGAGCAAAAGGAGATATTATGATCCCCACTTCTCACATTTTTGAAGGAACTGCTGATAACTATCCTTTTGAAAATGCATTGAAGCTTGATGATTTTAAAGATAATGAACTGAAAGCTTTTGAAGGTCCAATGATTACGGTTTTAGGAACTTCTCTTCAGAATAAAGATATCCTTTCGTACTTTATGAATACTTCATGGAAAGCGATTGGTCTTGAAATGGAAGGTGCTCACTATCAGAAAGCCATTCAGGTAGCCTCTAAGATCAGACATCATATTTCACCGGATCTGTTCGTTTGTTATGCGTATTACGCATCGGATAATCCTTTGGAAACAGGAAGTACTCTGTCCTCAGGTGGTTTAGGTCTTACAGGAGTAAAACCAACATATCTGATTACTTTAAGAATCCTTGAAAAGATATTAAGAAGCGGAAAGAAAGAGATTTCTGCTAAGAAATAATTTTGATTTCTAATGATAATATAAGCCTCAAGTGTAAAAACACTTGAGGCTTATTGTTTTTAAACATAGGGAGGTATTTAAATGAGCCTTGTCAAGGTTTTAAACCTTGACAAGGCTCTTCAGGGTTCCCAAAGATCTGCATTATCTGCAAAATCCGTGAGAGCTTAAAAATCAATGCTTTAATTTTTTATCTTTAGAAAAACATATCGATTATGAGTTCAGTATCACAATTAGCTAAAAGGTTCAGAGAAGTTCTTCTTGAGGGTCTTTGGATTGCCAATACCAATTTTAAAGATCAGCTTTCTGATGTAACCTGGGAACAGGCGATAACCAGGGTGGGTTCTTTAAATACCATTGCCTTGCTCACTTTTCATATTGATTATTATATTGCCGGAATTATTCCTGTTTTTGAAGGCGGAACACTGGAAATAAAAGACAAATACAGTTTTGATCTAGCACCTATTGGGTCTCAGGAACAATGGGAAACGTTGTTGAACAAGCTATGGTCAGATTCTGAAAAGTTTGCAGAATTATTAGAAAAGATGCCGGATTCGAAACTCAACGAGGTATTTGTAGATGAAAAATATGGAACCTATCAGAGAAATATTGACGGGATGATAGAGCATGCCTATTATCATTTGGGGCAGATTAGATTGATAAAAAAACTGTTGAAAAATTAAGACTTTCAATACAAATGATAAAACTATATTTTCTTCTTATATTAATATTGCCCTGCTGCTGTTTTTCCCAATTCAAAATTCCCAAAGGGTTTTCAGAGTTTACTGAAAGTCCTTCTAATGGGAAAGAAATGAAAAGGATGGTTGTAGATTTTGATAAAGATAAAAAAGATGATGTTATAACGGTTATCTACCAATCAGAATATGAACTGCATTCTGCTAAAAAATATTTAATCATCTATCTTTCTTCAAAAAATAAAATCTTCAGTATTGATTTTGATCTGTTCAATGGTGTTTTTGTTATCCCATTACGATATAAAAATGATGTACTGGATTTTTTAGTATACCAGGAAGGAACCGGAGTGTATGGACATGGTTTAAAATTAAGATTTAATCAAAAGGGTAAAGAGATACAGCTCATAGGGTATGATTATAGTTACCGAACTCCAGGCGGGCATTGTTATAAAACTTATAATCTTCTTACCGGAAACTACACGGTGACCAATGATTATTACAATATACAAACAGGAAAGACTGAGATCGAAAATTTTAAAGGGTATAAAAAACCGGCTGGGAAAATATTGATTAATATGTTCTCGCACAAGCTATTTGACGATTTAAGTTCAGTAGGAAAAGAGTTTGAAAGAGATTAAGAAAGTGTGACTCAAGATCTGTGAAAATTTTTGTAATCCACAGCCAAAAAATAATTTTATACTCTTTTAACCCTTCAGAATTATATTCATCTAAAACGATATAAAAACAGAACAAAACCTTGTTATAACTCCATATTTGAGGGTTTTGTTTAAATTACCTACCTTTAGAAAAAATAAAATTTTAAATGAGAAAATCGGCTGCAATCCTTTTTGCGTTTATCATTTCACAATTTCAGGCTCAGCAAGGAGCTTATTATCAGCAGGCTGCGAAGTACAAGATGGATATTGATGTCAATGCTGAAAAATTTACCTATCAGGGAAAACAAACTTTAGAATACACCAATAACTCTCCAGATGAGCTTAATGTGGTGTATTTCCATCTGTATTGGAACGCTTTTAAGCCCAATTCTATGATGGACCAGAGAGTCTCTTCTCAAGGGAAAAATGGTGACGGAAGGTTGCAGAAAAACGGTATCTCAACACTGTCTACTATTCCGAAAGATCAGGAAGGGGCACAGAATATTCACTGGATCAAACAAAATGGCAAGGACTTGAAATTTGAAGTTCAGGAAACCATTATGAAAGTGTATCTGGCAGAACCTATCAAACCAAATTCTACTACAACCTTTACCATGGATTGGGATGCGGTGATTCCTCAGCAGATCAGAAGAAGTGGAAGAAACAACAGAGAAGGAGTGGATATGACGATGACGCAATGGTACCCTAAAATTGCGGAGTATGATTATGATGGATGGGCAACTTTTGATTACCTGGGAAGGGAATTTCATGCGCCATTCTCAGATTTTGATGTGACCATTAAAATTAACAAAGACTATGTTGTTGGAGCAGGAGGAATTCTTGAAAATCCAACAGAAGTAAAAGGGTACGATGCTGCTGCTAAGATTAAAGCAGAAAAAGATAAAAAAGCAACCTGGAAATGGACTGCTAAAAATATCCTTGATTTTGCATGGAGTGCAGACAGGGATTATTCTGTAGAAAGCTTCAATGTTCCGGAAGGTCCAAAAGTATATTTAGTCTATCAGAAAAATGATAAAACTAAAGTGTGGGGTGAGGCTCAGCCTTATATTACCAAGTATTTCCAGATCATGAATTCTCATTTCGGGAAATATGTATATCCAACGTATGCTTTCATCCAGGGTGGTGATGGTGGAATGGAGTACGGAATGTGTACCATGATTCTTGGAGAGGCTAAAAATATTAAAGACTTAATGGGCTTAATGGCTCACGAAGGTTCTCACTCTTGGTATCAGCAGATGCTCGCTACTAATGAATCTGTACGTCCATGGATGGATGAAGGGTTTACGAGCTATGCGGAAGGGTACACGATGTATCAATTGTTTCCAGAGCAACTGCCAAATCCTTTTATGGAAAGATTGGATGCTTACAGAAACTTTATTAAAAAAGGAATTGAAGAACCTGCAGTTTGGTTAGGAGACCATCACGATAACGGAACATCTTATACTTATGCTTCTTATGTGAAAGGAGAGTTGTACCTGGTACAGTTAGGGTATATTATGGGAGAACAAAACCTTGCAGAAACTTTAAAACAATATTATGACCAATGGAATATGAAACATCCTTCAGACAGAGATTTTCTTCACATTGCTCAAAAGGTTTCAGGAATGGATTTAAAATGGTTCCATAATTACTGGATCAATACCACCAAAACAATTGATTATGGAATTAAAGATGTAAAGTATGATGTTAAATCTACCACAATTACCCTTATCAATAACGGGCAGGTTCCTATGCCGATAGATTTCAGTGTAATGACTACAGATAAAAAGGTAGTTACGTATCAGATTCCATTGAATATGACACATACTTGGAAGGAAAAAGATGCTTACGGTGAATTCAAGACAATGCCTTACTGGCCTTGGACCCAGAAAGAATATACAATCACCATTCCTTATACAAAATCTCAATTGTCTGTACTGGGAATTGATTTCAGCCAGAGAATTGCAGATGTAAATATGGCGGATAACTTTGTAGAAGTAAAATAAAAAGATAAACATAGAGATAAAAGGAGTATTTGCAAGTACTCCTTTTATTTTTTTATAAATTTGGGACTCAAATTTTTTTAAATCATAGCCTGTTTAAATATAAATGAATTCAATTGTAATTAACGTAGGGAACAGCAATATCAGATTCGGTCTTTTTAATGGTGATAATTGTGATATTTCATGGGTAATCAATACAAAACCTTACAGAACGGCAGACGAGCTTTATGTACAGATGCTGATGCTTTATCAGACTTATAAAGTTGAACCAAAAGATATAGAGAAAGTAATCATAGGATCTGTAGTCCCTCAGCTTACCAAGGTAATGAGCTCGGGAATTAAGAAGATCCATGGAATTACTCCGGTTATTGTTGACCGCGCTACCCCATCTGGGGTACAGGCAAAGTCAAAGCAGATGGGAACAGATATTTATGCCAACCTGGTAGCTGCCCATAATCTTTACCCAAACAGAAAGAAGATCGTTATTGATTTCGGAACAGCGCTTACAGCAAGTTGTGTAGCTGAAACAGGCGAAACACTGGGGGTAATTATTGCTCCGGGGATTGTAACGTCTTTAAATTCTTTAATCAGCCAGACAGCTCAGCTTCCTGAAATTGAACTGAAAAAACCGAAATCTGTGCTTGGATTGGATACCGTAACCTGCATGCAGAGTGGAATGGTATATGGTTTTCTGGGTATGGTGGAAGGTTTCATTGATCGTATCAATGATGAGGTGAATGATGATTGCTTTGTTGTGGCAACAGGTGGTGTTTCCCATGTATATAAGCCTTTAACGGACAAAATTCATGTGATGGACAGACTGCATACTTTGAAAGGACTTTATTTCCTTGGAAAAGATTTATAAATATAATCCGAAGCCTTTGGGCTCCAATATAACCATGAACAAAATGAAAAAATTGAAAGAGTTTCCAAGAATAGAAACCGAAAGATTGATCCTCTCTCAATTAGAAGAGAAGGATATTCCTTTTATTGTAGAATTTCTTAAACATAGAATTTATTCAGATCTTACTTCCAATATTCCTTATCCCTATACTGAAAATGATGCTAAGCTCTGGGTAAAAATGTCCAAAGAAGCTTTTGAAAGCAAAACTGGCTTTACATTCGGGATCAGAAATAAGGAAGAAGGGCTTATCGGAGCGATCGGGCTTCATGACAGGGATGATGATAAGGCAGAATTAGGTTATTGGATAGGAATTCCTTACTGGAACAAGGGATATGTTACGGAAGCAGCGAGGGCTATTGTAGATTTTGGTTTTAAGGATTTAGATCTTAATAAAATTTATGCTACTCATTTTCTTCACAATCCTGCCTCAGGGAAAATTATGGAAAAAATAGGAATGGAGCAGGAGGCAATTTTGAAACAACATGCCAAGAAAGATGAAGAATATTTTGACCTTGCGATGTATTCCATCTTTAAAGATTAATCTGTATAACACTTTATAAAAGAGAAATCAGAGAACATTATATTCTCTGATTTTTTTATGTTTGTCAAAAGGACTTTTAAAGAAAAAACTATCTTTTACTTTTAAAAAAGTCTTTAACAATAGAGGAACATTCGTGTTCCATAATACCTGTAATTACTTCTGTTTTCGGATGAAGGGTAAGATGTTTATTGATAAAACCTCTTTGTTCATCCCTGGCTCCAATCACTACTTTGGAAATCTGTGACCATGATAAGGCTCCTGAGCACATCACACAGGGTTCCATCGTAACGTAGAGTGTACAATCTTTTAAATATTTACCTCCTAAAAAGTTAGCAGCAGAGGTTATAGCCTGCATTTCTGCATGGGCAGTAACGTCGTTTAATGTTTCAGTGAGATTATGGGCTCTTGCAATGACACGGTTGTTGGAAACTATCACGCATCCAATTGGCACTTCATCCTGTTCCAAAGCCGCCTCTGCTTCCTGCAGGGCTATTTTCATATAATATTCGTCTGTAAACATCTAATCTGTCATCGTTAAAGTGAGAGGAATTCTGAAACGGAATCTTGCCGGATCCCCTTTGACCACAGCGGGAGAGAACTTTTCAGAAATAGAGTAGAGGGCAATTTCAGCTTGTCTGTTGAAGGTGAAATTATCTCCCTGAGCATGAACATTGCTGATGCTTCCATCTTTTTCTACAATAAAGACAACATCTGTTTTTACTGTTTTGGAGTCAGAATTCACACCATCTACATACAAAAGATCTGCAACCTCCTGTCGTAGAGTATTGATCCCGCCGGGATAGTCTGCCATCTTTTCTACATTCGCAGATTTATCATTAAAATCCTGAGAGATTCCTATGGTTGTTTTTAAAATCTGAAGGTCCTCAATATTCCTTACTCTCAAGAGGGCTCCAATTAAGGCTGTATTTTCAATACTATCCATCTTTTTCATAAAAAAGAGAAAATCTCCTTTGATCACATTCTTTTTAATAACATTGGATTCTGCATCAAATTTTTTCTTGAATTCGTTATTCAGCATACCTCTGTGCTGGTTGTAATAATTTTTCACCAACCGAAATTCTTCCTTCTGCTGAGATAAGCAAAATGAAGAAATAAAACAAAGGATACAAATGAATAAAGTTCTCAATAGCGTATATTTATGTAAATATAACTAAAAAATATGAGATTGATTCACGATCTGTTAACTTTCAAGATAGCGGTTTAAAGACTCCTGGAGATGGGTTCGAATGTCATCAACTAAACCTTTCGGTTCTAGAACGGTTACCTCTTTTCCATAAGATAAAATCTCCTGCATGAAATCATAAGTAGGGTGAAGAAAAAACTCAAAATAGATTTCTTCCGGAGTTTCTTTCGTCTCTTTTTGGGATTGATGAAGCGGAAAACTTCTGATGTATTCTCCCTGATGACGGCTGCATTTTAATACAATGTTCTGAGGTTTCTGTTCTGCCAGATTCATTACTCCGAAAGCATTTTTAAAGTGTTCTCTGAAGTTGTATTTATACTTTTCTCTGTATTGGTTTTTAGCCACATCCAGATAATTGATTCTGTCTAATCCGAAGGATTTTAAAACCTTATCCTTGGTATCAATCGCGATGAGGTACCATCTGTCTTTGGATTCTTTTAAGGCCAAAGGATGAACCTTTCTGGAGGTCATCAGTTTGTTTTTGTAATTGTAATGTTCAAAGCTTACCACTCTTTTATTACGGATGGCAAAGAACAGATCATAAAAATGTTCTATACCGGTTGGTTTACGGCTTTCAAAGAAAATAAAATTTGAAAAATCCGGATGAAGATTCAGGGCATTGCTTACCTGGAAGGATTCCAATAGTTTTTGATTGTATTCATCCACTTCCATAATCGGGCGGCTTTCGATATAGTAGCGGTTGTCCCCTTTTTTCTTATTGTGAATGGAAAGGTTGAAAAGATCGGAAATCTCACGAATATCTCTCTGCAAGGTACGGATAGAGTAGCTTTTGATCCCTGCATCCTGAAATTCAAAAGAATTTAAAAGATAGTCCTCCAGCTGAGAATAGGTAGCCGGAGAACTTTCTAATCTTTTAATAATTAGGGCATATCTTGTCAGATAAAAATCTTTCTTCATGGTAAAATTTTGTACCACAAATATATGGGCTTAATGCGACAAAACGTGTCGTGTTTTATTTTTTTCGTGAAGTATTTTTATGAAAAAACACTTTATGATTCTGGATTTGTTTAAGCATTTATCCAGTATTATTTTGATGGTTTTACAGTTTATCTTATTTAATGAAATATTCTATATCTTGTGCATAACTATAGTTATTATCTGTAACTTCTTTGTTTGTTGGTCTTACATTTTTAACACGAAGTATTTTCTCTGTTTTGCCATTAGAAACCAAGTACAAAATAGCGTGTTGCTGATCCCTTTCAATTTCTAGTTTTAAATGAATTTGTTTTAATTTTTTTAGCTCTATCCAGTTGTTAAAGGTTTTTGGTAGAGGTATTTTGCAACAATAATCATTGTCTGATTCATCTAGCCAGCATAATTCTATTTCAGTAGGAAGCTTTTGATAACACTTTTCAGCTACTCCCTGATAAAAAGTACCATCCTTAGAAACATAGCTGAGGCCAATTTTTCTTTTATTGGGTTGATTAAAATCAAAATACAGATCATATTCCTTCTCATTATTTGCCCAAGCATCATAAGGAATACCGTGATATTGCCAGTAGGTATAATATTTACCCCAATTTTCAAAGTTTTTCACCTTATATTTTTCATTGGTAGTGTCATCATATTGGCCTTTTAGCTGGGATTTTACCACTTCAACTTGTTTGTCAATAGTTTTGAACCAAACCCGTATCCATCCTCCAGGGGCCATTCCAACTACTAAGTGAGCCCATTTGTTTTCACCAATATCATATTTTTTAAACAGACTGAATATTTTTTCTTGTGGGAGCTTTATTTTACCTTTATAGACATAATTTTCAGCACTGCTATTATATCTTATTGTAACTTCTTTAGGAATATCCTTATATTCATCTCCTGAAACCACTCCACCATACTCAGTACCCCAGCCGCTGTCAAAAGGCATTTGGGTACCATTTCCTGCATTTTCAAAATTTATAGCAACATCTGCTATCGGGTAATACTTTGGTGCTGAGAGGCCGGGTTGCCATTTGAATTTTGTTTTTTGACAAGAGGATAGTACTAGGTTAAGAAATATCATACCTATCCAGTATAGGTGTATAGGATTCCCTTTGATAAGGTGGAGTTTTAAATTCTTTTTCATCAGTAAAATGAGGTACGTTTGCATAGGCTAAATTATAATGATCTAACATATCTGCTAAAGGAGTATTGAAGTTGGCTGATAAATGTACAAAATTGCCCATAATATATTCATACATTCCTGAAGAAATAGTATAAAGATTATTTTTATCTATCAGATCTGGATAAGTAATGATTTTTCCATTTTTATCTGTCCACCCATGCTCTGCAACCTTTATCAATAACTTTTGATAATTTTCAAGATCATTTTCTTTTTTATCACCTTCTGGTAGTTGATATTCTTTGGGATGAGGAGGAGGAGGAACCAAACTAATACTATTGGGCTCTAAAAATGGAACGTTAGCATATTGTGAAGCAATATATTTCATCACATTCATATACACCAAGGACAGTTTATTATTCAGTGGGCGTGTTGAAAGAAGTTTATGATGATAACCTTGTAATACATAAGTTCTATTTCCTACAATTTTTTTGGTATCATTTCCCATGAAACTCTCTTCCAATAATTCTTTTTTTTGCGTAGATGGATGTTCACCAATATATCCTTCAAAAGATAATACATGATGAAAAACTTCCCATTTTATTTCGTATTGATTGTTCTTGCAAAGTTTTTGAGAAATATACCAATTACGTAATAGCTCTTTTTGTTGCTCAATTCTTTGTTTTTCTGTAGGATCAGCATCGACTCCCAAATCAAAAAAATGTAAGGTATTCATCTCTGCTTTGGTTTGCCAGTATGCTCCTCCCACATCGGAATGGGCACCAAGTACAGAAATTTCTCTTGCAAATATGCCATTAAATTCTCCTATAGGAGTAACAGGGAAGTTATCCCGCCATTCAGTTTGAGCTTTGAGATGTAATATTTTCTTAATATTCGGGTTAGAAAGATCTGGATTTACTTTTTGAATCAAAGCGATTTCTTTTGCTGCAATGGGTAATACTGGACTGAATGGAGCGAGT
This sequence comes from Chryseobacterium sp. StRB126, assembly GCF_000829375.1. Classification (NCBI taxonomy): domain Bacteria; kingdom Pseudomonadati; phylum Bacteroidota; class Flavobacteriia; order Flavobacteriales; family Weeksellaceae; genus Chryseobacterium; species Chryseobacterium sp. StRB126. The sequence continues at coordinate 400,843 of NZ_AP014624.1, read as the reverse complement.
AATGCTTGAACAATGGGGTTTCTTGCCCCATCTATAATTCCCTTTTTCTCTAACATCTGTGAGATTACTGTGTCAAATATCCCTAAAAACTCTATACTTACATAATATTTTGGATATTTAATGTTTTTTTTCTGTAGAAGTTTTCCTAAAGCACCTCCAGTAAAAACATTCCGGACAGGGGCATTGATTTGGCGTACAACTTTTGTATTATCTGCTAACTTTTTAGTTCCTTCAGCTTTATACTGTTTAATTGTTGGATGAGTATCTTTCGTACTCTCATTCTTTTGTATGACAGGTCTTTTTATGTTAACAGGGGTTGTAACTTTCTTTTGCTGGCTTTTGTCTATTCCGGACTTTAAAACTTCATTACTGAAATGTCTGGCAGCAGCAGCTCCTCGGCTAAATCCAAATACATCAAATTGTATAGAAATAATTTCCAAAGGTTTTTTAGTGTTTTTATCTTGTATGTCCTTTAATACTATTTCTATTCTGTCTGCAATTTGTTCACATGCTTGCTGAACTCTTAAGATAACTCCTCTGTTGCCTTCTCCCATTCCTGAACCTAGCATATCATCTTCTTTATCTTGTAGAGTGCCTATTCCCTCAATATAAAATTTCAATTGAAGAGCTTGATATTCAACATTCTGTTTGTTATTTCTTGTGAGTTTCTCTTCATACAAATCGTGAAGTAACGCTATATTAGAATAAGAGTTCCAATAGCTGCTTCCAGATTCAATTACAAAACTCTTAAGGTTTTTAATCTTGGCAATCTTGTCTTCTTCAAGGGGAAGAGTACTGTATTTTTTATTGTAATAAACACTATCAGAATTAAATCTATTATTTCCAGTGCCATCAAAAAATACCCCAATCCGCAATTTTACTTTTTCAGTTTCCTGAAGGATTGCTTTTACCTCAGTTTCATTAATATTAGTAACTCCAATTCTTGCCGGTTTTTTGATGTCTATTTTTTCCATTTTTCATTTTTGGGTTAAAATTTTGAAAAAAATAGCGGTGATATTTCACACCGCCATGTAAGGTTATTACTATCCAACGATGGTTGTAGGTAATGTTGTTGTTTTTTCGTCTGCTCCTTTAAGTGTAACATTATCTAAAGAGAAAGAAGTTGTGGATTCAAGCTCTTTAGGATTTTCACAGTTTTCAGGTTGATCTTCACGGAATATTGGTAAAGGTTGATCCGGACTTACTTTTAATCCTACAGATTCAGCCTGTAGAATGGTTAAAGTAGTAGGTATTCTGGTAATCCAGTATTTACCCTGTGCAACTCCTGTAGGTTGTCTCAATTCATCTACAATAGACATGTATAGTGGATCTCCGATTACCGGAACTTCTCCGCCATTCCAGATTTTTCCTGTAGACATAAAGAACTGTACAGCATCTTCAAAGCCAGGTTTTACGGTAACAACCACTCTTGCCATACCTGCCTGAAGGAAGCTTCTGAACAATGAATCTGTACTTTGCGATAAATACATTTCCTGCCATTTTGCTCTATTTCCCCAGTAATATGGATAGAATGTATAATCCATGATGCTCCATTCAAAAGCCTGTTCCATAAATTTGGCCAAAGCTGTATATTGTTCAAGATCTTCACTCAGAACAATACTGAAATCCTGCATTCTTTTGGCTCCGTTCGTAAAGTTTACTCCCAATGCTCCATAATCCTGTAACAGATAAGCGATACAGTTGTGCTTCAGAATAACAGATTCCATATCACGGTAGAAATTATTGGAATTAAGTTTTTCTCTGTTCTTTTCTTCCTCTTCTTTCGCTTTGTCTTCAAATTCTTTCTGTTTCTCAAGGAAGATGGCATAAGCCTCGTCATAAGCTTTGATAATTGCTTTGAAATTTTCAAGGAACCATGACTGCAGATAAGCTGCTGAAAGTTTACATGTGATTTCAAATGCAATATTTACGGAGTCAATATTTTGACATTTGTACACGAAATCATATGAACCTGTAACATTCTGTGGCGTAAAATAAGCTGTCCTGTCAATTGAAGGTCCACCGGTATCGTTTGGTAAAGCGATCATAGTACCGGCAAAGTTACTTACGTGCAGAACATTTGCCCCTCTACTATTTCTTTCGAATCCATAGAACATTTTTACTGCACTGGCTTCGTAATTATCAGGGATGTCAATCTGTCTGTGTCTGTATTCTTCATTTCCGTCAACTTTTTCCCACACTTTTCCTAAAACAAGGTTAATTGGAGATTTAGGCTGCTCTGTAAGTTTAACATTATAGTAGTTTGCCCAGAATTCGATCTGCAGTTTTGTTGCTTTCTGAGGGGTAAGCATTTCCCATTCATCTTTCGAAGCTCTTGGATCTATTGGTGGAACCAAAGTGTTTGCTCTTGAAGTATTGGCTGCTAATGTGTGTAATCTTGCAGGTTCAGGAACCATAAATTCAAACATGGTACGTTTTCCATAATTGTAAATCTGGTTCTTCATCTTTTTATCTACCCATCTGTATACTCCGGTAATGTGCTGAGGAGGGACAGTTCCTGTTTTGCTTCCTCTGTTGTCAAATTCATGAACGTTGGTTTCTGTAAATTCTTTGATGATTTTTTGAACACGCTCTTTATTTACTTTTGTAAGAACACGTTCCATAGCACGTTCTGTAATTTCCTGGGATTTGGCAACTGCCTGTCTCGTACTGTCATGCTGTGCCGTATTGTTGGCATATCCTGCTGAGATGTCAAGCGTATATCCTCCACTGTATCCAAAATGAGTACTTCCGGTAAAACTTTGTTGTTTTTCAAGCTCTTTAGCCACTTCTGTTTGCATTTCGGCTCTCTCAGCTTTTGAGGTATCAGAAATTTTTTCTGTTTCAATGCTTTCTGAAACGGTATCTGTTATTTCAGAATAATCTCTTGCAACGGAAGATTTGTGACGCAGCTCACTTGCCATTACGTTTTCAATATTTGAAACTTCACCTGGTACATAAGCATGAACACTCTGTTCTACTTTCAGATAATCGGCAATACCTAATCTCTTTACTCCAAAATGCTTAGGAATGAAAACACCAGGCTGGGAAGTTCCGCCTTCAGAAGGTACTTCTGTTTCGTCTTTTGTTTCTTCGGTATATAAGATTCCTGTAAAAGGTTGGTTGATGGCTAATTCACTAAGTTTTAATGACGCTTCTTTCCCATTATTGAAATAGATTTTTATCTCCAATGATCTGATGAATTTTCCAAACTTATCAATCAGAAATAATGGTAAAGTAACTTTATTATCTACAACATCAATATTTGAAAAGCTTTCTTCATATAATCCAAAGTCTGTGCTGGCACTTACCTTTACAGAAGCAGCTCCCCAGGCATTACTGTCTGCCTGATAATAGAATGTAGCAGTAGCCGGCATTCTGGAATGTATTGGTTCATAAGATGTTTTTAAATAATATGATTTTGAAACAATTCTGGCAGCTGCACTATATGAATCTACAATAGGAACAAGAACTCCTCCAATACTGGCATACGTTTTTTCCTGAAGTGGAGTTTTCTCAAACAAAGCCTGTGTTGTAGCAGATGTTTCTTCATCCAGTTTTTCATAGATCTCTGGATAAGTATCAAATTCTTCAGTAATAGAGACTACAACATTTCCGAGTTGAAGGGTCTTATCTGTTAATACAGTGATTCTTGAGAAATCAAATCCATCTTGTGGTTTTTCACCGCTGGTGACTTTGGTGAAAATATTAACGAATAACTTGAAGGAATTTAATGAAAGCTTATCTTTCATATCTCCAAAGTTAATCTCGTTTTTATATTCAAAAATGAATGGTGGAACTTTGATTCTTTCCAATGAGGTGTAAAGTGCATCAATTTGTTCTTTAGTTAACCCACCCTGGGCAATCTGTTCCTTAATACTTTCAGATAATTCATTATATTTCTGAATACTTTCCTGATTAGCTTCTAGGTAGGATTTATGAGCAGCAGCATATGCTTTAGCTCTTAAATTGTTGAATGTTTTTTGAACACTTTCCAGTTCAGTTCTTAATTGAATTAAACCGTCTTTTTCAAAAGAAAGATAGGATAGTTCAGAGATTCTTTGCCCTTCATCCTTTAATTGTTCTTTTTCTGCAACGGAAAGTGAAGTTCCACTAATCACTCCATCTCCAATTTTAGAAACATTTACCTGAAAAGCGTTTCCGGTAGGATTGGAAGTTGGCCCGTCTCCTTCATAACCGTCTCCGAAGAACTTCATAGGGAGTACAACTCTGGCTTCGAGAGCCTTAGCTTTTAAGTCATCACCATTAATTTTTACTAATTCTGGTGTTGCAGGAAGATCAGCGACATATCCGTAATGAATTGCTTTTAAAATGTGAATTAAAGCTTCTTTTACATAAAAATTCTTTTGGGTTACAGTCTGATAAATCAAATTGTCCCATACTTGTCCCATTTTGTTTTGAACAGCACTGCTATTGTATAGGTTTTTGGCTGTATTTTCATCAACCGAAGAAAGCACTTCTTTTTTTGCAATTTTTCTGCCAATTTTAAGTGCTTCAGAAAGGCTTCCTGTCTCAATCTGGTTTTCGCTTTCATATCCTGTAGCATTGAATGATTTTGCAACACGCTCTAATGCTTTAAACTTTAAAAGAGCTGTGTCTCCGGGGTTGATTGCTGCATCAAAAGAGCTGGATAAAGTTGAAGGTCTGTGAATAAAACCTAAGTTTTTTGTCTTAGTTTCTGTTAACTGTGGATTCCTTAAACTTACAAATCTGAACAGAGTTTGTGATGCATTATTTTGTGTATCGTTTGTTGCCATTTTTAATATTTTGTTTTTTGATTGTTTTGTTGTAGCTTTTCTGTGATTTTATACCACAGGGAGATCACTTTTTTTCGTGTATTCAAGGGTTAGGGTGAAGGAATTAATTGCAGAATAATTATAATTAGGATTGCTCTTAAGCAGAAACTGTACATACTCTTTCTGTAGTGAGATAAATGCTTCTCCTCTTAATTGATTACCCGAAAAGTCTGCTTTCATATCATACCATTCTGTAAACATTTGATTGGAAACAATCATTTCCATATCTTCGAAAATCTTGTCTATCCTAATGATTCCTTCATCCGGAATCTGAGAGAAAACAACTGTTTTTCTATAGATTGGTTTATTATCAATCCACAATCCTTCAGTTTTTACCTCTTCTTTTGTATAGGAATGTTGTTTGTCTGCATATTTTTTCTGGATATAATCGAGATCTTTTACGTTGTAAGTATAATCAGAAGCACCGGAGATACCTCTGGGGTTAGATCCATTAGATGTAATTAGATAAGATTCTCCAGCAGTGATTCCTGTTGGTGAGATTTCTGCTATAGTACCTGTTCCTGCCTCAAGAAATTTAATGGAGGATGGATCTACAAAAGTTCCGTTATTCATAACATCTGAGCAGAAAATGTTTCCTGAAGATAATCTTGTAGAGCCCAGGCTGGTGCTGCCACCGCCTTTGATAAGGATATCTCCTGTTACAGGTTTTTTGAAACTTGTTCCGGCTAAAGGAATAAATTCAGAAAAGACTTTATCTTCCCATCCAAAAGTTCCATCTGGTCTTGCAACAATATTTTTAGTATAACTTGAGTCTGCTGTTGGAATCTGATCTGGAGTAATTGAAAACTTACCATTCAGATTGACATATCGATCTACGAAGTTTCCAGAAATTAAAGCATCAGATAATGTAGTAGGATTGCCTGAATTGTTATTATGGAGGTATAAACTATTTTGTAATTGTGAGTTATTAAAATGTGAATTATTTCCAATAATGATATTGTTTCTGGAATCTTCTGAAAGATAAGAACCTGCACTTTGTCCCAGAATAATATTTAAGCTCTTTTTATCTCCACCTCCACTACCTGCGTAAGATCCAATAATTGTATTATTGTTGGAATTTTTAGCATTGTTAAAAGAGGAATATCCAATTACAGTGTTTTCATTTGAATACAAACTATTTGAATAGCTTGAATGACCAATAATTGTATTTCCAATAGAACTGCTATCTGCAAACATATTTGAGGAGTTTCCAATAACAATATTGTCTGTACCGTAAGGCCTTGTATTGATTCCAATAGAAATGGTATTGTTTGAATTTTTATTCAAATTTTCTACATTATCACTAATCAGAATATTAGTCACCTGAGAAGATCCACCATAGTTTATCCCCTGTACTTTAATAGATTTTGTGGTTTCGTTTCCTCTATCCGTAACAGACTGCAGAGTACCAAGCTCTCCTTGGGTAATATCAATATATCTTGCACCTGTCCATCTATAGATTTTGTTTGAATCTTTAGTGATGTAAATTTTTCCGGATTCACCTTGCTGAGGTAAATTGGAAAGAGAGTCAAACTCTAAGACATCATCTACATAACTTGGTAGTTGTGAAGCGGGAACCACTCCGTTTACAAGATCTGCCTTTTGAGAAAAATCATAGGCTAATTTGTCTGATGGAATCTTTTCCTCTTTATGCCAGTATGAATCCTGCCAATCCCAGAATTCTTCCTGTTTGGGAATATCTCCGTTTTCGAAATATTGTTTTAATTCTTGTTTTGTCTTCATTTTTTATTGATTTGTTTTTACATTTCACTAATGAGCGTTCCCCCTGATACTGTTGTTTTAGGATCAAATGAATCAGGATAATACTGGGTGTATTTGTCCAGCTTCACCATGCTTAAATTCGGGTTGTTATTGAATGCTTTAGGGCCAATTTTTGATACTGTAGCCGGAATGTATAGCGAGGTAAGCTTATTGTATTCGAAAGCAGATTCTTTAATTTCGGTTACGCCTTCAGGAATGATTAATGAGGCAAGCTCGTTACCCATAAAGGCTTTTTCATTAATCGTTTTCAACTGCTGAGGAAGTGTTACTGATTTGAAAGAATTAACAGCGAAAGCTTCTACCCCAATGCGGGTGACACTATTGGCAAAATATACTTCATTGATATAATTGGCATAGACAAAGCGGTCAGGAATATATAATGTTCCAGGTTCGATGTATAATTTTTTGACTAGAAGATGGGCGAAAGTAGCATTGCCTTCAGCATCTATTTTTGCATAATAATCATTGAGACGGGGAAATCCATTTTCAAGACCTGCGATTTTAGTCATGTCAATTTTTTCCTCTTTATGCCAGTATGAGTCCTGCCACGCCCAGAAATCTTCCTGCCTTGGGATATCTCCATTTTCGAAATAGAGCTTTAGTTCTTCTTTTGTTTTCATAAAAGATTGTGATTTGGTTAATGAATAGGTTATATATGAAGCTTTATAAGATCGCTTCAGAATCTTTGGCCTTGTTTTTAGTGGTCACAAACCGAATTTCCACATGATTTATATTTTCAGACATAGCTCTGGCTGTCCAGCATTTTGTGAATGGTGAATTCAAAGGTGTTGAGAATGTTTAATGAGACTGCTGTACGCGTATTATAGAGATTTCAAAGGTAATGGTGGACAGCGTCAGAACTTGTCGTGTTTTAAAACTTTATTTAAAAGACATCTTCTTCAAGAATGTCTTCTTCAAAATCTTCTCTGAAGAAATTTTCAATGTCATTGAGATAGTTTTCATAATCCATCTCAGCATTTTCGATGTCACTCCATTCCACGGTGTAGAGATCTTCATCGAAGAGTATATCTGTATTGTGATTGGGTGTTTCCATGTTGGGTGTTGTGATTGGTTGGTGGTTATATTTTGAACATATTTTTGGCTGTTCAGCATAAATGAATGTTGAATTCAAAGGCGTTTTTAAGTTTTTGTTGATGATTGTTTTGTGTCTTTTTTGATACTCCAAAGATAGTGGGGGAAAGCGACAAAACTTGACGTGTTAAAAAGTGATTTTAATTTTTTTTTGAAAAATATAATCTCCAGGGCTTATATTGATTTATTATAAGTTAAAAAGCTTATACTTTGTTCCTGATGAGCTTCTGGACAATCTGATTCAAGGTTTCCCTGTTATCATCAATATAGCTTAATCCAGCCTGTATCAAATTCTCAATATTAGAGCGCCTTACATTATCCATGGCCGGAGAAGCATTTTTTAATGATGGATTCAGACGGTAGTAATTTTTCTGATTTCTCAATCCTAAAGTCTGGAACATTTGAGAAAGCTGATAATCTACGGTTTCTGCGTTGGCAGACATTAAAATATCGATGATTGGGCTTACCCAGCCAATTTTTCCAGCCTTTTCCAGCCTTTTAAAAGGATAAGGTCTGGCTTCAATTCCTGTTCCGATAGATATCATAATCATATCGTTTACTCCGGGATGATTGGCTTTCTGATGATTTTTTAAAACCTCTGCAAAAGGAATCTTTCTGGCTTCCGCATAAGCACAAAGAGCAGGATTATTGGCAAACATACCCCCATCAATCAGGCTGAAGATCTGCCCATACATAGATTTGATCTGTACCGGGCTGAAATAGGTAGGCGCTGCGGATGTTGCTCTGCAAACATCTTTTACATAGAAATTATCTGTGCTGAGATGGGCTTCACATGAGTTGAAAAGCTTTGCTCTTCTGTTTTCTATATCATAACTTGTTATTAAACAGGGTTTTATTAATTCTTTTAGTTCTAAATTTCCAAAAAAGTCGTTCAGGTTTTTCTCAAGTGCTTCCTGAGAAATTTTTTCATTCAATAATCCAAATGGATTAACCAGTTTTTCCCAAAAGGAAACCTGGAAGATATCACCGCCCTTTTCAGCATACAATTCTAATCCTTTCTGGATAGAATACTTTGCTTTACGAACTTCATCGGGACATAGAATAATAGAAGCAATCAGCCCTCCTGTGCTGCTGCCTGCCACCAGATCAAAATAATCTCCAAGTTTAGCACTTGGTTTATCATAATACTGGAGCTGTTCTTCTATGTAACGCAGAATAATACAGGTAATAATTCCCCTTATTCCGCCCCCGTCCAAAGAAAGAATGGTTGTCTTTTTCATGTTATTTTGTTAATTGTTTTTTTAAGAATACATTGCAATATGACCCCTGAGGAATTGATGATTTTGGTCAGAAAAATAATTGAATTTCATGCTTGGATCTTCTTGCTTTTAATGATTTTCTTATAAAACAAAGGTAGGGCGGGGAAGCGACAGAACTTGACGTGTTTTATTTAATTTCCAATAAAAAAGTATTAAAAAACAACATAATTTTGTGGATCTCTGGGCATCTTCAAAAGTGCTCTCCAGCTTGTTTTTACAAGTCCTTTTTTCGATGGAATTGTCTTTTTTTCAAAGTGGGGAAGGTCTTTAAACGTTTTCCAGTTTCCGCCCCAATCCCAGCCATGTTTTGCGAAAATTTTCACACATTCATACCAATCGGCTACCTTATCATTATCCCAGTCTTTTACAGTGTCCCAGCTGGCTGTTTTTCCATCAATCATCAGGCAGATGTCTACGGCAAGACCATAATTGTGAATACTTTGTCCTGCTTTGGCATTTGTCACCTTTTTTCCGGATGTTATTCTTCCGATCGCGTAAAGTTTTTCCTGCTCTTCAAAAGATCTTAATCCCTGGGTGATTCTTATCTTGGCTCTGCCGGTAAGTGCTTGGTCACATTCTTTAATGATCTGCTTTACTTCTTCCCTGACCAGTGGGTGAAGGAATTGGATTCTTTCTGATGTTACTTTGTCCATATTTTTTATTATTATAGAACAAAAGTATAGGATGGAAGCGACGAAACTTGACGTGTTTTAATTGATTTTTTACTATTTTAAATCTTCTTTTTTATAAGGAAAGATCGTATTGTACAGTTTTTATTTAAGTTTGGATAAGGTTGAAAAAACGATAGTAAAAGTATAGATTGATTGTATATTTGTAATAGAAATTGTCTTCAGATAGGGAATAAAGATAATAGATGAAAAATTAAAAAACACAATATCAATGCACACCGTTTTACCCTTTTTATTGGCCATGATAGCTGCTATTGTATTATTAAACATGTGGGCTGCTAAATTAAAAATTGCTTATCCGATTTTGCTGGTTGTATTTGGACTTCTTGTAAGTTTTATACCCGGTTTACCCGCTGTAAAGATCAATCCGGATCTTATCTTTTTTATATTTTTACCCCCATTATTATTTGAGGCTGCTTGGTCAATTTCCTTTAAAGAAATGAAGAGATGGTGGCGTATCATTGGAAGCTTTGCTTTCCTTGTTGTATTTTTTACTGCGTTCTCAGTTGCCATCGCTGCCAATTATTTTATTCCGGGATTTACTATTGCTCTGGGGTTCTTATTGGGAGGCATAGTGTCTCCGCCAGATGCTGTAAGTACAGGAGCTATTATGAAATTTGTGAAAATCCCCAATACGACTGCCGCTGTTTTGGAAGGAGAAAGTTTACTTAATGATGCTTCTTCACTTATTATTTTTCGTTTTGCATTAATCGCTGTAGGAACCGGACAGTTTGTATGGGAGGATGCTTCTTTAGAGTTCTTATGGATGATGATCGGAGGATCAGGAATTGGACTATTACTGGCCTGGATTTTTGTACAGGCCCATAAAAATCTCCCTACGGATGCTTCTTCAGATATTGCATTAACTTTAATTGAACCTTACTTAATGTATTGGGTGGCAGAACAGTTCCATAGCTCCGGAGTATTGGCTGTTGTATGTGGTGGATTATATATGTCTGGTAAAAGATTGATATTTTTAAACAGTACCAGTCGCATTAGAGGATATAGTGTCTGGGAAAGTTTTGTATTTATACTGAATGGGATTGTATTTTTAATTATCGGATTGGAGCTTCCCGAAATTGTAGGAGGGTTGCGCTCTGAGGGAATAGCTTTAAAAACGGCAATTAATTATGGAGTATTAGTGACTGTTATTCTTATTGCAGCCAGAATAATAAGCTCCTATGCTGCAATGATTGCCACGATTATTTTTCGTCCCTCTGTAGCTCTCAGAGCGTCTTCCATGAGAAGACGCCTGATGATGCCTATTTTACTTGGATGGACGGGAATGCGAGGAGTGGTATCTCTGGCAGCTGCACTGGCTATTCCTATAACTCTCGAAAATGGGACTCCTTTTCCAAATAGGAATCTTATATTATTCATCACTTTTGTAGTGATACTACTTACCCTTTTGGTACAAGGGCTTACATTACCTTATTTTATAAAATATGGAAAAGTATTTGAGGATTTTATAGATGAAGAAAAAGAAGAACTGGCCCGGAAGGAAATCAAACAAAAATTAAGACAACATGTTTATCATTTTCTTAAGAATAAACATGAAAGTGAACTTTATAGCGATGCAGGAATAGAACGCTTGTTAAGACACTGGGAAGAAAAAAATAAAGCCAATGATGCAGAATGGATGAACGAGAAAGTGAAAGCTGTTTTTATCGAAATGCTTGAAAGCCAGAGACAGTTTCTCACAGAACTTAATAAGGATGTATCAATTGATGAAGAGATCATTCGTCATCAGCTTTTCCAGCTTGATTTGGAAGAAGAGCGTTTGAAAATGATTTAATCTACGGTATTGAGGTGAATAAATAATGTTTTTGAAGACAAAATTAAAGTGCTAATACGACAAAACATGTCGTGTTTGAAAATAATATTTAGTTGTTTTTCAATGTGTTAAATATGATGTTAATTCAGGATTAAAAAGTGATTTTATTCCTGAAAAATAATAATTTTGTAGTGATAATTCACGATCATCATGTATGCTCTGGTAGATTGTAATAACTTTTTTGTTTCCTGTGAAAGGACTCTGGATCCTGACCTTGAAGGCAAACCCGTTGTGGTACTTTCCAACAACGACGGATGCGTTGTGTCCCGAAGTAAGGAAGCAAAAGATCTGGGAATCCCTATGGCTGCTCCGGCCTTTAAATACAAAGATCTTTTCAGAGAGCATGATGTAAAAAGCTTTTCTGCAAAATTTGAACTTTATAATTACAAGAGTCAGCAGGTCATCAATATAGCCCGTTCTTATGTTCTGGATTATGAAATATACAGTATTGATGAGCTTTTCCTTGATTTAACAGGCTTCAAATATATTGATATACACGAATACTGTACTAAAATCAAAAATGAAATTCAGGAAAAAGAAAATATTCCTGTAAGTATAGGCATTGCTCCCAGTAAAACCTTATGTAAAGTGGCTAACAGAATTGTAAAGGATTTTCCGGAACAATTTAATGGGGTTTATATCATGGACACTCCGGAAAAAATAGAAAAAGCATTGAAATGGCTGAATATAGGAGATGTTTGGGGAATAGGAAGAAAGTTGGCTGCCAAAATGAATGACAGTGGGGTTTATAAAGCCTGGGATCTTCTTCAAAAACCGGAAATGTGGGTTCGGAAAGTGATGGGAATTCATGGGGTGAGAATGATTCATGAATTAAGAGGAGTTCGCCAGCTGGAATTGGATGCACCATCTTCTAAAAAATCAATTGCCGTTACCCGAAGCTTTATGGAAATGCTTACTGATAAAGAAGCGGTCCGGGAACGGGTAGAAACCTTTGGAATGTATTGTTCGGAAAGATTACGAAAGCAGAATACCTGCTGTAAAATGATAACGGTCTTCGTACAGACCAACCGATTCAGAAAAGATCTTCCTGAATATAGAAATGCAATGACTCAGATTCTTCCCAATCCAACCAATTCTTCCATATTAATCGGAAGAGTGGTGAATAAACTTTTTGAAGCTGTTTACAGAGAAGGATTTCATTATAAAAGGGCAGGAGTGATGGTGAATGATTTTGTACCGGAAGATCAGAGACAGATCAGTCTTTTTGAAGAAGATATACAAAACCAGCACCTTCCCGTGATGAAAGCCATGGATGCCATGAACAAGAAATTCGGAAAAGATAAAGTCCGTCTCGGAAGCATGAGCGGTGAAAATACATTTGGCCGCGCACAATTATCTCCGGAATATGAAGCGTTCCTGAAAAAAAATACGCTGCCTGAAGCTAATTTTAGATTTCATTAGATTTCATTATTCTTTATCAGTATATGGGTTATTGTACAAAATTGAATATTAATATTGGGAAGCTTATCATGTATGTCCTATAATTAAATGAATAGGGGCATTTTCTTGTGTATTAAATTTTATTATTGGCTGAAAAATATTTTGTATTGTGGAAATTATGACATGATAAAATTCAGGTTTAAGCAATATATTAAATCTTTTTACAGTGAGGTAAAAAAGATATTTTTGTGAGAAATTAGTAACTACTTAAACTAAAAACTGACATGAAGAATCGATGCATTATTCGTTGTTTCTATAGTATATTCTTAAAAATTATCCTTCGGGAAAATATTAAATTCTTTTTTATAGGGTGAGTTTCTCAAACAACTGTCTGATTTTCATTTTCAATACTTTTATACGGGTTATACTCACATAATAAAATATTCATATTGAGAAATATTTTAAAGCCGCTTATAGTGTGCTAAAAAAACTAATAACAACTTAAATTAAATACTGACATGAAGAAATTCTATATCAGTGCACTATTCTTATGCACTGTTTCAGGGTTGTATGCTCAGGAAGTAGTCTGGCAAAAAGATATAAAGTCCTCTACTCAGGACTTTTTAAATCAGGTCACTACAACCATCGATCAGCAATACCTTATTACGGGGAGCTCTATTCAGAGCGATGATAAATCCCAGACTTCCGAGAATAAACAGAACAATGGTTATGATTTTCACCTGATAAAACTGAACCAACAGGGTGAAAAGGCCTGGGAAAAATATTTTTCCGGACAAAACCATGATTATTTAACAGCTACAGTGTCCACTCAAGATGGTGGTTTTTTACTTGCCGGGACTTCTTATTCAGGAAAAGGGCTTGATAAAAAAGAAGATTCCAAAGGAGGATCAGACATCTGGCTTATCAGAATCAATGAATTTGGAGATGAATTATGGCAAAAGACCTTAGGTACTTATTCGGATGAAGAGGCCCGAGCTGTCATTCAAACAACAGATTTGGGGTTCATGGTGGCAGGAAATGTACAAGGGGCATCCAAAGGTTATGGTTCAAAAGATGTCTGGATTACCAGATTGGATAAGGATGGAAAGGAATTGTCTCAATTGATTTTAGGTGGAAGAGGACTTGATGAGGTTGAAAAGATGATTCCAACGAAAGATGGGGGAGCTTTACTTGGGATTTATTCAAGAAGTTCTGAAGTTCGTGTTTCGGGATCAGGTGACAAGTCTCGTGGGAACATATCATCTTCCGAATCCCGTACTCCGAATCTTGTATCCCGCACCGGAAAATCCACAGAAAATTTCGGTGAAGGTGATTATTGGATCGTTAAACTTGATAAAAACGGAAAGGTAGAATGGGAAAAGAATTTTGGAGGTAAAGGAGATGATCATATCAGAACGCTGGCCCTTGCTTCAAATGGCTTTATCATTGGAGGAGAATCCAGATCAGACAGGTCCGGAAACAAATCTGTGGGAATAGAAGAAGGTACAGATCTGTGGCTGATTTCTTTGAATGAAAGAGGCGAAGAAAAATGGCAAAAATCATACAATTTCAAGAACAGAGATATTCTGATGAGTATGAGTGTTCTTCATTCAGCAGATGATGGAACTTCAAAAGGAATACTGTTAGGCGGTTACACCCAGGCAGAAGGAAGAATTGAAGAAAATGATGAAACGTTCTGGATGCTGTACCTGGACCATAGCGGAAATGAACAGTGGAGAAAGCATGTGAAAGGAGAATCCAGAAAGAGAGAGGAACGGCTTTCAGATTTGAAATTAAACAAAGATGGCTCTATTGTACTGGCAGGAACCAGTGCAAAGGAATTAGGTAAGGAAAACTGGAAGATTGTAAAGCTGGGAGATCAACAGGTAAAAGAGCTTGTAGAGAAGTATGATATCAAAATCTATCCTAATCCAGTATCTGACTATGCGTATGTGGAGATTGGTTTTGACTTCAAGGAAGCTGATATTATGCTCTATGATATGAGTGGAAGACAGATTCAGAATTTGAAGACTAAAAATAATATAACTAAAATCAATACAAATTCTCTAGTACAGGGAGCTTATCTGATTACAATAAAAACGGATAGTAACAAAACAGCGAATGCTAAGCTGATAAAAAAATAACCAGTGAAAAGAAAAATTATAACCTTAGGAACAATCTTATTTTTAACTACAGTTGTTCAGGCTCAGCAAAATCCAAGAGCCAGCTCTATAACAAATAATCTTCAGGAGTTATCAAGAATTAGTGAAGCTTCAGGAAGTCCCAATGTTGAGATTCCAATTGCAAAGCTGGAAATTAAAGACTATACTCTTCCATTGTCTCTTAGATATGATGGAAGAGGGGTAAAAGTGAGTTCAGAAGCCAGTAATATTGGGCTTAATTGGGATGTGAATGGAGTGGGTGTTATTACTAGGTTAAGAAGAGGGGTTCAGGATGAATCTTCAGATGGTGTTGTATATGCTACATATAAGACATATCAAATTCCTATAGGAACACCTCCTGGTCAGGTTAATCCTACAATAGAATGCATGGGATTGAGTTATTATCCGGAAAACAAAGGACTTCTGGGAGTGCTTGCGAATAATATTAGCATGATTAATCAATATAAAACCAACCCCAGGCCGATTACAGGAAACACAACTGTTAGTTCTAAATTTTTTAGTGCTTATCATGACAATAATGATCTTTTTGTAGTAACAATCCCAGGAAAAGAAACCTTCGAGTTCTATTTTGGATTAGATGGTAATATACATGTTATTAATGATGAAAATTATAAAGTTGTAGGAGATAAAAAAGGAGCAGACATATTTCAGGAATTTACTCTTACAGATGAGAATGGAGTGAAATATATATTTGCAGCTATCGAATTAGATTTACCGGGAACAGATTATGTCAATTTCACTCAGAAGACTTTTGGGGGGGTAATTATGCCTGTAACTTCTGCTAATGATATTAAGCCGACGAATACAGACTTTACGGTAGATCATCCTTATTGTGCTCCCAATGATCCGATATATCCTGCACCATTGGATTTAAGAGCAAGATATGAGAAAAATAAAAAAATACCGATTAGCTGGTATTTATCAAAAATTGAAAATAGGTATGGTGAAGTTATATCTTTTGATTATGAAACAAAAAAATCTCTAACATTTAAAAGAGCATCAGGATCTTATTATCCCTACCCTGCAAATTCGTGGAGCACTAGTAAAATAACATTGGAAACGAAGCGGAAACTGAATATGGTACCTATCATTAAGAGTATTCAATCTTCATCTTCAAAAATTGCATTTAATTATGGGGAGGTTCGAAAAGATATTTATGATGCAGGTAGATCCAGTACCTTACAGAAACTCAATGAGATCGTGGTGTCCAGTATTAATAAAACAAATAATACAGAGACTGTTGTTAATAAAGCTCGTTTAGTACAGGTGGATATTGAATCTACTGAAAAGAATATTCATGCAGATCCTGGAATAGATAAGGCAGTATATACCAGGATGTTTTTAACAGAAATAGCGCTTAGTGATAAAAACGGAGTCCCTGTTAATAAATATAATTTTAAATATAAGACCCCTCGAAACCTTCCTAATAAACAGTCTTTCCAGATTGACCATTGGGGCTTTTATAAAGCAGGAGATCCTAAACGTTTCATACCCAACCTATTTTATTACCCAACTGATAATAAAATAAATATTGATATTTCTCCTTTTTCTCTCTATAAAAGAGATCAGTTTACAGGAACAGAGCTTCAAACAGCTGGTACTTCATATACCAAAGATAGTACCCCAAAGCTAGAAGATGCAGTCTCGGGATCATTAGAAAGTATCTCAAGTTTAGGAGGGAAAGTGTTGTATACTTATGATTTGAATTATTTTACTTATTACAATCAAAAAAGAGAAGGACCTGGTCTTAGAGTGAAAGAATCTACTACAGATTCAGGAAATGGGCAGTTTACAGAGGAATACACATATGGTGCTAATGGAGATGGTACAGGTACTTTACTGGAAGTTCCTAAAATCAGCGGTGTAACCTGGGGCGGGCAGTCCGAGTATGCTGAACCTGAGAAATATGTAAGTGCAAGTGGAGATAATGAGTATTCTTTCTATTATGGTTCTGTAAAGAAAACAAGAAAAAAAGATAATACAACTCTTGGATATACCATTAATGAGTATAGTACATTTACCCCAATCTATACAAAGCAGATTGATATAGATGACTTTCATTATAAATCCCCAATGATTTATGATTCCTATGCAACCAGAACAACAAATATAGATACGGGGAATGGGGGTATTATTTATATTGGGCTAGACAACAGGTATTATTATTATATTCCGGAAGCAGATTTTAAAGGAATTAATGGAAAACTAAAATCCAGTAAAGTTTATAATTCAGGCAATCAGATTGTTAAGTCTGTTTTACATGATTATAAGTTAAAATGGAAAGAAACTGACCTTATTGTTGATGGCTGGTATGGAGGAGGATTAGGAAAGTTCTATTCTTTCAATTATGATCTCAGTAAAACAGAAACTACGGAATATTTTGGTAATGGAAGTGTTTCGTCGTCAGTTAATTATGTGAGAAATAATGAAAGGAAAATTAAAGATATTTTCAAAACAATCGGAGGAGCAAACGAGGAAGAACATATCAAATATGCATATGAAGGAAACGATAGTAATGCATTGACGATTAAAAATGAGAATAGGTTAAATGAAATAAGCGAGCATACTATTATAGATCAGGGAAAAACTACTTATACTAAGAATGTATTGAATCAATTTTCAGTTCCATTTTTAGTTCCAACAGGTGGTTTTGTCAATAAACCTCTTATTGAAAAAGCATATAGTCAGAAAAGTTTTGACGGAGTAGATTACAGAAAGGGAGCCCAAACATTACGACAAGGTATCTATGGAAATGTGATTGAATCAATCAATGAACAGGAGGTATCTTCTACAACTATTTGGGGATACAACCATACTCAGCCTATCGCAAAAATAGAGGGAGCAAGTTATGCACAG
This sequence comes from Chryseobacterium sp. StRB126, assembly GCF_000829375.1. Taxonomy (NCBI): domain Bacteria; kingdom Pseudomonadati; phylum Bacteroidota; class Flavobacteriia; order Flavobacteriales; family Weeksellaceae; genus Chryseobacterium; species Chryseobacterium sp. StRB126. The sequence goes on along the minus strand of NZ_AP014624.1, from coordinate 382,909 downwards.
GTAATGCAGGCTTTTGGCTTGGATGGAAACGATAATAAAGCTTATCTGCAACTGGAAATCGTAAAGAAATCTGATGTAGATATTGATGAAAATTCGGAGAATGCTCTGGCTTTGGAGCTGAATAACTTTAAAAATAAGCCGGAACTGAAAGATTTTCAGATTACCACCTATACCTATGATCCGCTTATAGGAGCAAAAAAAGATTACACCCCCTTCTGGAGTTAGCGAGCAATATAAATATGATGATGCAGGGAGGCTTGAAAAAGTTATCAATGCTGATAATAATATCGTAAAAGAATATAAATATAATATTACTCCTACTTATTATTACAGTGACGAAGCAAGCAAAACTTTTACAAGTGTTTGTGGGCCCGGGACTCTGCCTTCACCTGTAACTTATGTTGTTCCTGCGGCTAAATATGTATCTACAGTAAGCCAGGTAGAGGCAGATCAGATGGCACAGAATGATATTAATGCTAATGGACTTAATTATGCCACTACTAATGGAATCTGTACTCCATATGTATGTACTATTACTCCTACCCATCTTGCCGATATCTATTATTCTTCTTTCCAGGAAACTGCTTTTGGCCATATAAAAGTAACTCTAAGCTTTCCTATAACTGGGTATAACGGATCTACACCTAATTGGTCTAATGGAGTGTTTATAGGAACATTAGATAGTTTATGCAGACCAACTTCTTATAAAAATTTCAATGTATCCTCAAATGGTGGAGGCTGGAGTGTATCATTGGGGCCAGCTGGAGATGTTACAGTAAGGTCTACAGGAGGAAACTCAGGAAGTTCAGCCACTTTATATTTTGAATATGATAAATAAAAACTAGCCATGAAAAAAATAATAATCCCAATCGGTTTAGTGCTTTCTATAAGTACTTTAAAATCACAATCAAACCTCGAGAATTATGTACAGGCCCGTACCTATCTTGAACCCGTAACCACCTCCCAGCCCAACGCAAAGCAAATGCGTAAAGTTGAGTATTATGATGGATTAGGAAAATTAAAACAAATTGTAAATGTAAAAATAACTCCGCAGGGAAGAGATGTTGTGATCCCGGTTATCTATGATGGATTTGGAAGACAAACAAGAGAATATCTTCCCGTACCTCAGTCAGGAACACAAGATGGACTTATTTATACCCAGAACTCTGGATTAGTTCCGTTCCCGGTAGGAGATCCACAAAACCTTTATACAAATGAGAGAGCATTTTCAGAAAAAGTATTGGAAAGCTCTCCGCTGGATAGGCTTCAGCAGCAGATCCAGATAGGGACTGATTGGATGGGAAAACCGATAAAATATGATAATGAGGCCAATACAGCAGCCGATGCAGTAAAGAAATTTACTACTTCTACAAGCTGGGTAGGAGGAGCTACCAAAAGTATTCCTTCTAATGCTGGTGTCTATGGAGCCAATCAGTTATATAAGAACACAGTTACCGATGAAGATGGAAACAAGACGATTGAGTTTAAAAATGGTAAAGGACAGGTTATTCTGATAAGGAATGTCGTAAGCAGTTCAGAAAATGCAGATACTTATTATATTTATAACGAATATAACCAGTTAGCTTTTGTAGTTCCGCCAATGCTATCCAAAATCCAGAGCTGGACTCCTGCAGATCAGGACAATCTGGCTTACGAATATCGGTATAATGGTGGAAACCTTATGGTAGAAAAAAAGCTTCCGGGAAAAGACTGGGAGTATATGGTATATGATAAATCGGACAGACTAATATTATCTCAGGATGCTAATTTGAGAGCTCAAAATAAATGGGTGATCTCTAAGTATGATAAGTTGGGAAGAGTAGTGTACACAGGCTATTTAACAGGAGGAGAAAGGGCTGACAGACAAAATGAAATAAAAGATCTACTGATTATCGAAAGCAGAAATTCCACCGGATTTACCCGAAATGGAATAACTGTTTATTATACAGATAATAATTTTGTTGGGCAAATTCCTACTCTACTAAGTGTCAATTATTATGACAGCTATCCTCCATATAATTTTAATCCTGATCTTACTATTCCGGGAAAGACTGTGCTTACAGAGGTTCCTAATGCAGACGGAAGAAGCACCAAAGGATTACCTGTAGCAACTCTGTTGAAGAATGTTGAAGATGATAATTGGACGAAGAATTACACTCTTTATGATGATAAAGCAAGAGTGATAGGATCCCATTCTATTAACTATTTGGGGGGATATACCAGAATAGAAACGGATCTGGATTTTTCCGGAGTTACTCTGAGTACAAAAACAAAGCATTTCAGAAGAACTACTGAACCAGAGGTTAATGTGAAAGAACGTTTTGAATATGATAATCAGAACAGATTGTTAAAACATTATCACCAGGTAGATTATTGGCCGGAACAGTTATTGGCAGAGAATATTTATAACGAGTTTGCTCAGTTAGCTACCAAAAAGGTGGGAAACAACCTGCAAAGTATTGATTATGCTTACAATGTTAAAGGCTGGTTGACAGATGTCAACAAAGATCAGATGGGAATTCCTGACTTGGGTGGAAAACTATTTGCATATAAAATTAAATATAACCAGAAGAATGGTATCACAAAGCCGGACCCTGTTTTATTTGCAGGAAAAGATGTGCAGGCTAGATATAACGGAAATATTGCAGAAGTAGACTGGAGGGCTGTGGAATCGATAGGAGCAAATCCTCCAATGGAGCCTAAAAGATATGGATATGTTTATGATAGCTTAAACAGAGTGACAGCCGGATATTATCAAAATCCGAATAATCCCTATTCCAGAGAGCATACAGAATCCATCGACTATGACTTAAACGGAAATATTACAAACCTTTACAGAACATCTGTGATGGAAAACGGGAATACAACAGCTACTGTAATTGACAATATCGAATATACCAATGTAGGAAACCATGCGGTAAAAATGAAAGACCTCAGTAAGAATAAATCCGGGTATGAAGGTACTGTAGGATCTCTTATTGAATACGACCTGAATGGGAATATGAAAAATATGTTCGATAAACAGATCTCAGATATTGGTTATAATCATTTAAATTTACAGAATTCATTGGTGATAGGTGGTGGACAAGTCACTACAGAGATAAATAGTAAGTTCCGATCTGATGGGGTAAAAGTTCGTAAAGAGAATACCCTCACAAGTATAGGAATTACGAGTACAACCTGGACTAAAGAGATTACAGACTATCTTGACGGATTTCAGTATTTAAATAAAACCGCTTCAAATAATGGCGGCGGCGGTAGTACTGATATGTTTTCTAAAACATCTTCGGAATCTCAGGTCGCTCTTGAGATGGAAGCCTTCAAAAAAATACCACCAATTGATCTGGATCCTCTACCGATTGATCCTATTGTTAAAAACCCTCATAATCCAGAGCTCCAATTCTTTGCAACAACCGAAGGATTCTATGATTATCAGAAAAAATCCTATATTTACCAGTACAAAGACCATTTGGGGAATGTAAGGGTAAGTTTCAGTAGAAATAACCAGAATGGGGCTTTTGAAATCACTGATGCCAATGATTACTATCCTTTTGGAATGAATCATTTAAAAACAGGAGGAGCTTATTTTGGAGCAGGAAGTTATAAAAACTATAAGTATAACAGAAAAGAGCTCCAGGAGACAGGAATGTATGATTACGGATGGCGTCATTATATGCCTGATGTTGGTAGATGGACTACATCAGATCCGCTGATAAAAGATCTTGATTTTACCTTTAATCCAAATGAAGCAGATGATGATGATGACGATGATATCTCTGCAGGAATACTTCTTGCTAATGGGGGCGGAGTATTTAACGTAAAGAACCTAAACCCATACGCCTATGGATATAATGATCCGATCAGGTATGATGATCCGGATGGAAGATGTCCCAACTGTCTGACTGCACTGGGAGGAGCTCTGATTGGGGGTGGTCTGGAATTAGGTGGACAGCTTTTGTCAGGAAAATCATTCAAAGAAGTAGACTGGGCTGATGTTGCTATAGAAACAGGTAAAGGAGCATTAGCCGGTGCAGGCCTTGGTGTTGGAGCCAAATTCCTTGTAGAGGCAGGATCAGTAGTCGCTAAAGCAGCTGTAGATTATTCCGGAAATGAAGGAAATCAGAATATTTTCAATGGTAAAAAGTCTGGTAGTAAAGCTTGGGCTGACGGTTTAATGGATGTTGCAGCTGGAAAAGCAGGCGGGGCTGCAGCGAAACAGTTAAATAAAGTATCAGGTAAGTTTTTGGCAAAAGCCACTGTAGCAGAAACAAAGGCCTTAAGAAATGTAACGCTGGCTACCAATAATTTTAATAGACTAACCAATGGAGGAAGGAATATGTATGGAGTAAATGCAACGTTAGCTACCTCTAAATTAGCGAAATCAAAGGCTGTAGCTCAAGTAGCAAGAAAAAATGCTGCTGCTGCCAAAATAACGAAAACCGTAGTGAAAAATGGAGAAATTGTTAATAAAGCCATTCAAGGATCGTTAGGAGATAAAATAAAATCATGGTTTGGGTTTTAATAATATGAAAGATAAATTAAAAGTTTTTGCTACTATAGCAGTCTTAATGTTAGGAATATATTTTATAGCAACTACAATCCGAAAGAATGTATTGGAAGATATTGACTATGTGAACCAAGACTATGAAATTACCAATGGAATAGTAACAAAAAAGTCTACATACAAAGGTAATAATGTATGGGTAAAATATACTGTTAATGGAACCGAATATATCGAATCAGATGGTTTTTCTGAGTCTGAAAACTTTAAAGTGGGAGATACAGTCAAGGTAAAGTACTCAAAAACTAAACCTGAATTAATGATAACCCAGTTTAATGATCAGTTTTAATGGATAGTATGAAAAATATATTGAGAATCTTGCTGATATGTTTGTCAGGAATTTTACACTCACAAAATTTCAAAGGAGAAATAGTGTATTCCAATACTTATGAAAGTAAAGTGGCACAGCTTAGTAATAACCAGCTGAATGTAATGCTGGGAACCACTCAGAATTACTTTACCCAAAATGGAAATTATAAATCTATTTCCAATGGAAAACTTATTCTTTGGCAATTGTATATCAATAAAGAAAATAAGCTTTACAACAAGATGGGAAACTCTGAAACGGTATACTGGAATGATTGTAGCATACAAGGAGATGAGGTATTGAAAGCAGAAGTCAAAAAGAATGCTGCTACAATACTTGGTAAAACATGTGATGAAGTGATCTTAGTATGTAAAAGTGGAATTCAGAAATATTATTTCAATTCCTCAGTTAGTGTAGATCCGAATCTTTTCAAGAATCATAAATTCGGTAATTGGTATGATTATATTTCCAAAGCAAGAGCTTTTCCATTAAAAATGATTATTGAAAATCAACAGTTTAAAATGGTAAGTATTGCAACCAAGATAGATAATAAAGATGTAGCCGATTCTTTTTTTGATCTTCCGAAAGATGTAAAACTTGAACAGAGTAAATAATAATACTATTATTCAAATCAATAAAGATCCCCCTAAATTTGGGGGATCTTTTGTTTGATGTTAGTATAAATTTTGAAACTCTTACTTCCTCTCATACTTCCAATTCCTTCCTTTTCCTTCTGCAATCCATTCCAAAGCCTGCTCCATTCTTTTATTGCGGGTAGTTTCTGTTTTCGCATCTATAATCCATGTGATATATTCTTTTCTGAAGGATGGTGAGGCTTTTTCAAAAATGGCTAATGTTTTTGACTGAGCTTCTAATGCAGATTGAAAATAATCAGGAATTTCTACTTCTGTTTTGGAAGGGGCTGCTTTTTTCATGGTAACCCCCATATCTGTAAGCTCCATAGCTTCTTTAATGGCTTTTTTCAGCTGAGGTTTTGAGGGAAGATCTTCAATCCTGGTGATTCTGCCTAAGCTAAACATAGAGCTCTTCTCAATATCTTGAGTAATTTCCTGAATGGTTTTTATCTCTTTTTCCAGCCAGAACCCGAAGGTACAGTGTTGTTTGAAAGAAGCCATAGCACAAAGGTTTTTCCCTTTGTAAATAAAATGTGGAAAACTCCACTTCATGGTTTCTTCTGCGTCTGGGCAGTACTCATGAACGGTTTCGCGTAAATAATTCAGAATCGGCCTTGCAAAATCCTGCGACTTTTCAATATAAGTATCTATTGTTGAGCTGTATTTTTCCATGTTTTTATTGGAATAATTGTACGGCTTCATTAACCAAAAACTTCACCTGATCCGGTCTTCCTCTATCATTTTTAGGATTATTAGCATAGCTTCCTGTTTTCACGATCACCATATTATGTTCCGGAACCATAATGATATATTGCCCCTGAAGACCTAGAAAATAATAATGTTTGATTGGGTTGTCATGATTGGTCCAAAGCCCCATTCCGTAAATGTTTTCCGATTTTTCTGTCGGAGTTCTCATCTGCTCAATAAAATCTGTATTAAGGATCTGCTGATCTCCAATTTTGCCATCATTCAGAAACAGCTGTCCAATTTTTGCAAAGTCCCTTGTATTGGAATGAATACAGCAATAGGTTTTTTCCATTCCATGGTCATCAGTGCTCCATTTCGCATTTTGTTCCATTCCCATTGGAATCCAGAATTTTTCAGATAGATAGCTTGCCAATGGCTGCTTCAGTGCTTTTTTCAGAGCAAAACCAAGAAGCTGAGTGGTTCCGCTTTGATATTCAAATCTTGTTCCCGGCTGCTCTTTGAATTTTCGTGAAAATACAGCCTTTACCAGACTCTTTCCATAATAAGCTTTGGCATTGGGCAGAAACGGATTATTATAGTTTTCATCCCAATCGAGGCCGGATTCCATCTGAGCCAGATTTTTAAGAGTGACTTCATTTCCGAAAGTTTTCTCTTTAAATTCAGCATGAAAGTCAGAAAGCTTTTCATCAATGTTGTTGATAAGTCCTTCTTCCAGAGCTTTCCCCAAAAGCATGACAGTCACAGCTTTGGCCATAGAAAAAGAATTGGTTTGTGAAAGCTGATTATAGCCGTCCCAATATTGTTCGTGAATAATTTCACCATTCTTTATCACTATAAAAGATGCTGTTTTAGACTGTTTTAAATCATCAACTAAAACTTTAGGTAGTTCTTTTTTATTATATTCAGCATGTTCTTCCCATTGTTTGGGAGATCCTGCAGCAATAGAATTACTGGGAAATAGATTTCCATCATCAATATGGGCACTTGATCTTCCTTTAAGGTAGGTTTTGGAAATACCACTGAATAAATAATCATATCCGAAAAAGTAAGCTGCCGCAGCTCCGGCTGCAGCTCCTCCTATCATGTATTTTAGTATTCTCATTTTTTGTCAATCGGTCTTTAACAAATTTAAAATAATTTGGGTGAAAAAATAAAAATGAATCATCAAATACATTATTTTTGTTTAATTGATGAAAAACATGACCAGAAAACTTATTGTATTGATGTGCTTCCTGCTGTCAGCAGCAGGGATTTCCCAGACCTATAAAGCGATAGATACTGCAGATTACCTTCAGCGGAAAGAATTCTTGAAAAATTTTACAGCTCACAACGAAAGCCTGATAAAAGGGCTAAGGTCACAATATTCAGGAAGAACGGGTTCTGAAATGTCTAAAATTTATAAAGAATTCGGAACTGATTTTGAAAATCAGGTGAAAAACAAAGACTTTGTGTTCAAGTCTGAATTTGATGCGGTCATTAAATCTTTGGTAGAACGTCTCAGAAAAAATAACCCAAAAATACCTCAGGATCTTAAAATTTTGATTGCAAGAGATAATACTCCTAATGCTTATTGTCTGGCAGATGGAACTTTTGTTATTAACATGGGACTGTATAACTGGATGGATAATGAAGCTCAGGTAGCGGGTGTAATTTCCCATGAACTAGGGCATAAAATAGAAGATCATACGCTGAAATCTGTCCTGAATATTGTTGAACAGAATACATTGGATAAATCTGCAGTACAAAATATCAAGGAAACAACAGATCGACTCAGCCTGGGGCGTAATGAAAAAGCATTTGATATTCTTAAAAACAGGATTTACAAAAAAAGTGTAGAGAAGAGAAAGCTTGAAATGCAGGCAGACAATCTGGGATATGTTATTTTTAAAAACAGTGATTTTAAGAAGAGTGAATTTATCAACGGACTACAAAAACTTCAAATATTTGATACAATCTCTCCAAGAGAACTTAAAATAGAGACCTATAAGAAGCTTTTTGATCTTCCAAAGCAGGCTTTCAGTGAGAAGTGGATGAAGAAAGAAGATTTTTCACTCTACAATTATAACTTTTATAAAGAAAAACTGAATAAAGACTCTTTAGCATCTCACCCTGAAATGGTAAAAAGAATAGAGAGTCTTAAAAAAACTTTTCCTGAGCTGAATATTTCCGAAGAACCGGAAAAACCGTCAGAGGCTTATCTTGCTCTGAAAAAGACCGCAAGAATGGAGATCCTTCCAAATTATTTTCATTCAGAAGATTATGGATTGGGGATTTATGTAGCGATGCAATTCCTTCAGGATGGTGAAGAAGAAAAATACTATAAAAATTGGCTGGGAAAATGTTTTTCTAAAATTTATGAAGCCCGAAAAAATTATAATCTGAACCGCTATCTGGACAGGGTGGAGCCTAAGGGTCAAAGTGAAAGCTATCAACAATTTCTGAATTTCATGTGGAACCTAAGCCTGGATGAGATTAAAAATATTTCAGATTATTATCAGGCTGCCGGAATTGCTACAACATCAAAATGATAGTAAAGACGAATAATGCTCCCACAAATCTGCGTGATCTCCTTGATCTGTCAGGCCATTAAAACAGCAGCGAATTTTTAGAAATAAAAAGCTATCTCAAACAGGAGATAGCTTTTGTTTTAGCAACGAATGCACGAATAGAAAATGCTGTGGATTAGTAGTTCAGTTTTTCTAAACGGATCTTATTGTATTTGTCTTTTGTGTTGTATTCGCGGAGAAGAATATAGCCTTCTTTGGCAACATAAGGTGTTACCTGATAGTTGTCTTTTTCGGAGATAGGAATAATTTCCTGCTTGAACTTCCCATCAATAACCGTATTGATGAATAGATTCCACTTTTTCTGTCTTGTTACTTCATCTTTCTGGTAATCGCGGTAGAAGAAAACCACGTCTTTTCCACCGTTGAGGTATTGTGAGAACAGATAATCACTGTTTACCCATTTTGATTTTTCTTTTTCAAAAACCTGAACATTTTTCACCTTGAAATCTTTATCTGTATAGATGTAAACGAGATCTGTTGTTTTGGGAGCATTATATTGTCCTGCTGGTTTATATTTTTCAGATAAAATTCCCACACTTCCATCATTCATAAAATACATATCCTTGGTCTGAAGGATATAACCGTTTTCCACCATTCCGTTTTTATTCACTTTTGGAAGGAAGGCTGCAATATTAGGCTCATAATTGATTGTTTTAGTATCTGTAGTAAAATCTTTTTTGTCTACCATCATTCTTGCAAATCCTACAGACTGAGAGTCATCATAGTTTCTTCCCACAAGAACTACTTTATCATCGAAAGTTTTGTCATTATCTATTTTTCTGTAATCAGAGTAGAAAGAATCAATATTAGCTGTTGTATCATCAGACAGTCCGGTAACCAGTTTGTTGGAAGTTTCTTTTCCGGTTTTCATATCAAGAACCAAGAGAGTGAATGTTTTCTGCTTTTCATTTACTTTTTTCATGATGCAGTACATATAATTATCATCTCTTTCCAGAACAGATAAGGTGGTGTAAATTTTCTTGGTTCCGTCAGTATTGTATTTATATCTCCAGACCTCCTTTTTATTTTCATCAAACTTCATAAGGCTGTTGTTATTTTCATACTTTCCATAATCTTTGTACTCTACAGCAAAATAACCGCCTTCTTTTAGCTCACCTACGGCAGAAACGTAGTTGTACCCTTTATCTTTTTTCTCATCACGGTTTTCCTTACGCTGTTCCTTCCAACTTTTAGGTTCGTTGATTTCTTTGAAGCTTCCATCTTCGAGATAATCATAATATACCTTTCTGGTAATGGTATTGGTTTTCGGATTGATGACCATGGAAACAGGAGTGAAGACTTCTCTGCTTTTTATCAGAGAATAATCCATCATGGATGGCTTTAGAATAATTTGTCCTTTGAAGTCCACATATCCCCAATAAGAGGTTGCGGTGATATCGCCTTCAAATTCCTTATTGGCAACAGGATTGAGGTTCTTATCCAATATAACGTATTCAAATTTCTTGGTTTTATCCCCAGATTTTCCGTAAGAATAGATGGAAACATAGCCGTAAAGATTGTCTTTATCATCAAACAGCGCATTCATTCCTACATGGTCTCCTGCCGCTAATGTTGTTAAATCCTGGGTTTGGGAAAATGCAAATGTCTGGATGAGCCCAAACACCAATAAAGTGATTTTTTTCATGGTTGAATTTTGGACTAAAATAATAAATTATAGGATATATTGAAGAAAAATAAAAAAGCTCTGAAACCAGAGCTTTTTATTTGAAAAATTATTTATTGTATTCGTAGTTATATGTATGAATATTTGTCCCGAAAGTTGAGGTTGTGTAAGTCATGACACTCTTAGTAGGGTAAGCAGCATTATTAAAAGTATGAGCTGCAGTTGTTTTGTTTTTACCATTTACAGTTCCTGTATAATCTTCATTTCTGCTAATTAAATTATTATAACTCAGTTCGCCGTCACTTAAATAAAATAAATCAATTTTCACATAGCCCTTTACATTTTTCATTGGATGATTGGAGCTATCATAGGTATTAGCAACATTATAGGTTGTTCCATGATAAGTATAGTTTGTGGAAGCCACATTCCCATTATTGGTTAGATATGCATCTACTTGGGCAAATTCAATATTTGAATATGTTCCTGTTGATGGGTTATACGTAGATCCTTTATATTCATTAAACTTAACGTGAGTATCACTTACGTATTGATAGTTTTTTGTGTAAACCAATGTACCGAAATCTGTTCGGGTTACTTTTTCAGAGGCTATCTTTCCATTAGAATAAGTGAATTCTCTTACTTGTCTTATTTTTCCACCTTCAAATTCCTCAGTTTTTACAATGTTATCACCACTATAGGTATATACTGTTTTTTCATCATCCGTAGTACTGAAAGATTCTGTGATCTTGTCACCATTGTATTTGAATTCAAGTATAAAAGTATCTCCATCATCTGTAGTTTCGGTGACCTTTTTTAGAAGATAAGGAGTTGGAGTGGTATTATTGTCATTGGTAGTATCATCGTTTGAAGAGCTACAGCTTACAATTACGGCTATAGTTAGCGATGAAATGATTAATTTCTTCATAGTTTATAATTAGTTTTTTTTTAATAGCTTCAAAAGTAATCATTTTCACAATATGGATATATTTTTTTTGAAAATGAAAAAAGCCCTGAAAAATCAGGGCTTTAATGTTATATTTTAGAAAGTAGATTTCTGAAGTTGGTTTTCTCATCAATGATTCTTCTCAATTCTGAAACCGGAACTCTTTCCTGCTGCATTGTATCTCTGTCTCTGATGGTCACCGTATGATCCGTTAATGAGTCGTGATCTACAGTGATACAATATGGAGTACCAATAGCATCCTGTCTTCTGTAACGTTTTCCGATCGCATCTTTTTCTTCGTAGAATAAGTTGAAATCATATTTCAGATCGTTAAAGATCTTCTCAGCATATTCAGCTAAACCGTCCTTCTTCATCAATGGAAGGATAGCAGCCTTAATTGGCGCTAATGCCGGAGGTAAGGATAAAACTGTTCTTTCTGAACCGTCTTCCAATACTTCATCTCTTAAGCAATGGGAGAAGATAGATAAGAATAATCTGTCTAAACCTACAGAAGTCTCCACTACATAAGGAACATAGTTTTCGTTTCTTTCAGGATCAAAGTATTGAAGTTTTCTTCCTGAGAACTTTTCATGAGCTTTAAGGTCAAAATCTGTTCTGGAGTGAATACCTTCCAATTCTTTGAAACCAAATGGGAAGTTGAATTCAATATCCGCTGCAGCATTGGCATAGTGAGCTAATTTTTCGTGATCGTGGAATCTGTAGTTGTCACTACCTAATCCTAATGCCAAGTGCCAGTTCAGACGTTTTTGTTTCCATTGCTCGTAGAATTCAAGTTCTGTACCCGGAGCTACGAAGAACTGCATTTCCATTTGTTCGAATTCACGCATTCTGAAGATGAACTGTCTTGCAACAATCTCATTTCTGAAGGCTTTACCAATCTGGGCAATACCGAAAGGAAGCTTATGACGTGAAGTTTTCTGAACATTCAAGTAGTTTACGAAAATACCCTGAGCCGTTTCTGGTCTCAAATAAAGATCCATAGCGCTGTCTGCAGAAGCTCCTAATTTAGTTCCGAACATTAAGTTGAACTGTCTTACTTCCGTCCAGTTTTTAGAACCTGTATCCGGATCAGCAATTTCAAGCTCTTCAATTAAAGCTTTTACATCAGCAAGGTCTTCATTTTCTAAAGACTTTGCCAGTCTTGAAAGAATAGCTTCTCTTTTTGCTCTGTATTCTAAAATTTTTGGATTCGTAGCAACAAACTGATCTTTATCGAAAGCTTCCCCGAATCTCTTCGCTGCCTTTTCGATTTCTTTATTCTCTTTATCTTCAATTTTCGCGCAGTAGTCTTCCACCAAAACATCTGCTCTGAATCGTTTTTTAGAATCTTTATTATCAATCAATGGATCGTTGAAAGCATCTACGTGGCCTGATGCTTTCCATGTTGTTGGATGCATAAGGATCGCCGAATCAATACCCACAATATTTTCGTTAAGCTGTACCATAGCTTTCCACCAGTATTGTTTGATATTATTTTTAAGTTCAGCCCCATTCTGTCCATAATCATAAACAGCGGATAAACCATCATAGATCTCACTGGAAGGGAAAATAAATCCATATTCTTTAGCGTGAGAAATTACTTTCTTGAAAACATCTTCTTGCTTTGCCATAATTTTTTTACGTCTGATGTGCAAAAATATGAATTTGGATTCCAAAATCATGAAATTCAACAAAAAAAGCTATTAATAATACTGTAAATACTTTTATTTTCATTTTTAGAAGCCGGGAACCTGCTTTCGCTACTCGCTTTTTCTGGAGTTTCGCGGCGGCAAAGCCGCCGCGAAACTCCAGAAAAGAGCTCAAACATACCGCTCAATCAGGGCTAATAAAACCTAACGGGTTTCAAAAACCCGTTAGGTTTAGAATAAATCTATCATTAAACGTTGAAGGTTTTCTCATCTGAAATAAGAATCAGTAGAAAAATTTCTACTTTTGCCCCATGTTAGAAATTCTTTATCGTGACGAGCATATTATTGCCATCAACAAACCCAGCGGACTATTGGTTCATAAATCCTTTTATGCCGGAGAAGCAGATACTTATGCTATTCAGGAACTGAGAAACCAGATTGGGCAAAAAGTGTTTCCTGTACATCGGTTAGACCGAAAAACTTCGGGTGTTCTGCTGTTTACTTTAGATAAAGATACCCTTAGAATCATGAGCGAACAATTTGCATCACGCGAAGTGGAGAAGAAATATCTGGCCATTCTTCGTGGTTGGACAACAGAAGAAGAAACCATCGATTACGACTTGGTTAATGAAAATGAAGTTACACAAAATGCAGTTACATACTACCGTCGTTTGCAGACTTCGGAAATAGATTTACCCTTTTTAAAGCATCAGACTTCGAGATATTCTTTGGTAGAAGCAATTCCTGAAACGGGAAGGTTTCATCAGTTAAGAAAACATTTTAAACATATTCTGCATCCTATTTTAGGCTGCCGTAAACATGGCTGCAATAAACAAAATAAGTTGTGGCTTCAAACATTTGGTATCAACAAAATGACACTTCATGCTCATCAATTAATATTCAATCATCCTGTTTCTGACGAAAGAATTACCGTCAATGCAACTATAGATGAAGAGTTCAGAAGAGTAGGAGATATTTTGAATTTTGATTTGAGTCAGTATTCTTAATTTATAACGAAAGGGAAAGTCAATCCTTGTCAAGGTTTTAAACCTTGACAAGGATCCAGGGACAAACTCTGTAATTAGTTTTTAAGCTGCTGCTTAGAGATAATGATAATGAAATTCCTTTATTTACCGTGACGTTCACAAAATTTTATTGCGAAGTGATTTTTATTTTTCAGTTGCTAAAGCACTTCGTTCAGCAAATGGGAACAGATTCTTAGCTTTGTGAAACACCCTTGCGAATAAAAATGTTTTCAGGATGGTCATGCTCTTTTGCGATCAAAGCATTTAAAAAAATCACTGAGTTTGCAGAGTATATAGATCTTATTAGCCTTATAGATGTTATGTATTAATCATTTTGATAAAATATCATAGGTTAATCCACGATTAATTTTAAAATGAGTAATTTTGTAAAACTTTTTTTCAATGTACAAATCGCTCATTCGTCCAATTCTTTTCAAATTTGATCCCGAAGAAGTGCATCACTTTACTTTTTCGATGCTTAAAAATTTTGGATTCCTTACTAAATTATTTTTCCCAAAACCTATTGAAGACAAACGTCTGGAAAGAGAAGTTTTCGGATTGAAGTTTAAAAATCCTGTAGGATTGGCTGCCGGTTTTGATAAAAATGCTGTTTTATTCAACGAATTGGGAGACTTAGGTTTCGGATTTGTAGAAATCGGGACTGTAACACCAAGGGCTCAGGCAGGAAATCCTAAGAAAAGATTATTCCGTCTTATTGAAGATGGGGGGATCATCAACAGAATGGGATTCAACAATGATGGTCTTCAGGCTGCTATTGAAAAGTTAAAATCTAATAAAGGGAAAATAATCATCGGCGGAAACATCGGAAAAAATACAGATACAAAACCTGAAAACTATACACAGGATTATCTGGATTGTTTTGAAGGTCTTCATCCTCATGTAGATTATTTTGTACTCAATGTAAGCTGTCCGAATGTAGGAAGCCACGCGAAATTGGAAGATGTGGAATACCTTCGTGAGCTAATTACGGAAGTAAAGAAAATCAATCTGTCAAAATCTGTACAGAAACCCATACTACTTAAAATTGCTCCCGATCTTAATAACACCCAGTTGGACGAAATTGTAGAGCTGATTGCAGAAACAAAAATAGATGGAGTAATTGTTTCCAATACTTCAGTAAACAGAGAAGGGCTGAAAACATCTCCTGAAGTTTTAGAGCAAATAGGAAATGGGGGATTAAGCGGAAAACCTATTCGTGAGAGAAGTACAAAAATGATTAAGTATCTTTCCGATAAAAGTAACAGAGCATTCCCAATCATTGGAGTAGGAGGAATTCACTCAGCCAAAGATGCTATTGAAAAATTAGATGCCGGTGCAAGTCTGGTTCAGTTGTATACCGGATTTATCTATGAAGGCCCGGAATTGATTAACGAAATCAACAAAGAGATTTTAAAAAGAGCAAGCAGATTGCCTAGATAATATAAAAAGAGGGCTCAGAAAATGAGCCCTCTTTTATTTTGATTTTATTACAGATGCATTTTTAAGATCAACCGTCAATGTATGAGACGGAGAAGAATCCGATTTTCTTATTTTATACTGTATCGTTTTACCATCCTTTGATTTTATCTGTGTAGTATCATACATATTTTCCAGGCAGCTTTCGGTAAGGAATTCCTCATAGTGTTTATAATTCCAGTCTTTGGTAAAATAAAGAACCCTGTAGCCTTTTTCTCCTTCGCTGGCCCCACACCTTCCACACGCATTAAGGTTGGAAGAGTGATCAAAATATAATAAAACTCGGTTTCCTTTCTCGCCGGAAACGTAAGAGATTAGTTCATTTCCGCCATACAGATTAATAACATCAAAGGTGTTGATTCTTTTGTTATTGGGTAAAATCAGATAATTATTGTAACGGTAGATCATATCATTACCGGTAAATAGCTTTGCAGGTTGAACTTTGTCTTTATTCCCTAAATAAAAACTCCCAGGAATAGGGTTTTCCTGAGTTTGATATTGCCCAAATAAGATGGTTTCTTTTGGAGTAAGAGCTTTTGCCATTTCAGCTACTTTTTCCACATCCTGTGGCGACTTGATTTTTTCTTTAAACTGTTTGGAATTCTGTTGATGCTTCGGTCCGAAATTGTATAATGACAGTTTCCCATAATCATAAAGTCCGGTTAGTGGAATTTTCTTCTGATATTTATCATAATAATACCAGCCATCTACAAAATGCTGATATAAGTTACAATCCGGAATGCCATCATAATGAAGCTGTAACGTAACAGGAACTCCTGCAATTTCTCCCTTAAAGATCTGGGAAGAGTCTGTAATCTGCTTTAACTGAACTTTCTGGCAGAAGAAAAACGTCAGATAGAAAGATAATAATAGAGTGAAAATCTTTGTCATAGCTGGATATTGCTGTTTTAAATAAAAAAGTGAGCAATGGTATAGATAATCAAACCTACCAGACCACCTACTAATGTCCCATTAACACGGATGAACTGGAGATCTTTTCCTACTTCCAGTTCCAGTTTTTCACTTAGCTCTTTACCCTGCCAGTTGCCCACAGTGGTACTGATGAGGTTCCCAAATTGATGGGTATTTTTGAGAATATATTTATAAGCCGTTACCCGAACCCAATGATCGATTTTATTCTGAAGATTTTCATCCGTTTTTAAGTTTTGTGAAAACTCATTCAGATTTTTGGAAAGATAACTTTTCAATGCAGAATGATCTTCCTGAAGTTCTTTCATCAGTGTTTTCTTGATGGAAACCCAAATGTCATTGGAATATTCTTCAAGCTTATCATTTTTAAGAAGCCCGTTTTTGATGGTTTTAAATTCCTCATCCCATTTGGGATCTTCTTTAAGGTCTACAGAAAATTCATGAATTTTTTGAGTAATCAACCCTCTCACTTCATGTTCTGGATTCTCTTCTATTTCTTTGAAAAAATCAGATAAGCCATCCGCGATCTTATCGGCAATTTTATTATCAACAAAAGATGGGATAAAAGTATAACTTCCTTTTTTTACCCGGTCCTTAATCATTTCATCATTTTGAATAATGTATTCCTTGATCTGTTTGGAAAGGTTGGTGATGATTCTCTGATGGTCATTCTTTTCCAGAATATAATGGATTCCGTTTCCTACCACCTTGTTGAGCTTAATATCATCCGTCATTTCTGATACCTTTTTACTAATGAACTGACTCACGGTAGAATCATCAAGCTTAGTGAGAATATCAAGAACAATATCAGACAGGTTTCGAATCAGAATATCCTGGTTTTTTTCTTTAGCCAGCCACTCTCCGGCAAAACCGGAAACTTTTATTTTTTGAATATACGGCCGGATATTTTGAGGAGAAAGAAAATTGCTGACTACAAAACTTCCCAGATTATCTCCCAGCTTTTGCTTACTGTTTTCAATCAGATTGGTATGAGGAATCGGAAGTCCGAGTGGATGACGGAATAACGCGGTAACTGCAAACCAATCGGCCAACGCTCCTACCATGGCCGCTTCTGCAAAAGCACGAACATACCCAATCCAATGAGAGGAGCTGGACTTCTGCATAATGGTTGTCACAATGAAAATAAGGGCCATCAGAACAAATAGGCCTGTGGCAAATGCCTTATATTTTCTAAGCTGTTTTCTTTTTGCTTCGTCATTCATATTCTCAAATTTACTAAATTTGGTTATCAAATCATTCAATATTTGAACTACAAAAGGTCCAAGAGTTTTATTTTAAACAGTTTAGAGTACTTTAGGATGTTTAATATGATGTCTCATGAGTTTGCATAAGATGAAAATCAAAGATTTTCATAAACTAAAGTGCACTTTAAAACAGTTAGTATGTTACTTCTTAAACTTAAGTGTTTTAAATAGGCCATCACTTTTGTCGTTAAGAAATAAATGATTAAAATTTACGATGAAATTTTTAGTTTCAGCTATCATATTAATTTTTCTGCAGGAATGTACGCAGAAACAGAAACCTATTAAAATCACTTCTATGGAAAATACAGAAGCAAAAAACAATCCATACTATTCGAGAATCGATACTGCCAAGCTAAATATCTCCAATGAGGAATGGAAGAAAATTCTGCCCCCGGATCTTTATGCAATCTCAAGAGAAGCTGCTACAGAAAGAGCTTTTACTGGAAAATATAATGATTTCGATGAGTTAGGAGATTATTATTGTGCGGTTTGTGGTAATCATTTATTTCGCTCCACTTCAAAATTTTCAAGCAGCTGTGGATGGCCAAGTTTCTTTGAAGCAGATAAGGAAGGGGTTTACTATAAAAGAGATACGGCCTATGGAATGGAAAGAGTAGAAGTGCTTTGCAAAAGATGTGATTCCCATCTGGGGCATGTCTTTGATGATGGTCCAAAACCTACAGGATTGAGGTATTGTATGAATTCTATTAGCTTGGAATTTGTTGGCGATTCGCAAAAATAATGGGCTTTATTTCACAGAATCAGGACGTTAAAGTTTCTTAAATTCAGTTAAACTTTTTAGACTTATAAGTGGCTGATAGCGATGTTTTTATAATTTTGCCCCACTAATTTGGTACTAATATATTATTGAATGAAAGGATTTTATGGCGTAATAGGCCTTCTTTACATGGTGACGACCTCATTCTACATTTCTCCAAGAGCAGAGGTGAAGAATGTAAGTATCACCACAACAAAAACAAAAAGAGTAACGGACACGAAATCTGAAAAGAGTGCTGCAGAAACAGTCTCTTCGGCAGAAGCATTATACAAAACAATTGAATTTGATCCTGAACATGAACTGAACTATGAAGTTTTTTCCAAGGCATTAACAGGATTTGAAAATCTCAAGAAAGCAGGATTGCTTACGGATGAGTCGCATTTATTAACGGTATGCGATTTTTCTATGTCTTCCAATACCAAAAGACTTTGGGTTATTGATCTTAACGACAAAAAAGTACTGTTCAACTCACTAGTTGCCCACGGTAAAAATACAGGTGAAGAATTTGCTACGAATTTTTCTAACACGGAAAGTTCGCAGCAAAGCAGCATGGGGTTTTATATCACGGATGCAACTTATCAGGGAGATAACGGTTATTCATTGAGATTATTAGGAATGGATAAGGGATTCAATGATGCAGCGTATAAAAGAGCTATTGTAATGCATGGAGCCGATTATGTAAGTGATACATTTGCAGCAGTGCATAAAAGAATCGGAAGAAGCTGGGGCTGCCCTGCAGTACCTAGAGAGCTGTCGCAATCCATGATTAATACGATAAAAGGTAGAAATTTATTATTCATCTATTATCCCGATCAAAATTACCTTTCCTCTTCGGAATGGTTAAAAGCGTAGTAAAAAGCAGTCGTTCAGACTGCTTTTTATTTTTTTGAAAAAAAATCTACCGTAAATACACTTCCTTTAGACATCTCAGAATCTACATAAAGGCTTCCTTCATGAATTTCCACAATTCTTTTTACAATAGAAAGTCCTATTCCGTTCCCTTTTTCAAAACTTTTATTGGAGCCCCTATAGAACAAATCAAATATTTTTGAAAGATCCTGTTCTGAAATTCCTACACCATGATCTACAAAGCGGATTTTTATAGATGGGCTGTACGCTTCAATTTCTACACGGCAACTTTTATCTTTGGAATACTTGCAGGCATTTTCCATAAGATTTGAAAAGGCAACTTGTAATAAATAAGGGTTACCATACCAATCGTAATTGCTTTTCTCTTCGTCATTACTTATATAGTTGATTCCAATTTTATAATGGACATTTTTTTTGATCAGTGCCAGCTTCGCCTCTGCTAAAATTTCATCTAAACGAATATGGGTAAAGCTGATCTGTGAAACATCATAACTGGCTCTGGCAAAGTCTAGAAGTGCTGATGATAGTTCTGAGGCATCATTAGCATCCTGAAGGGCATTGTCAATGGAAATTTTATAGTCATCTAGTGTCACATTCAGTTCTTTTGCAAGCTCTAATTCTGCAATAAGTGTAGATAACGGTGTCCGGAATTCATGGGAAATGGTCGTAACAAATTGTTTATGATTGTTAAATGATTTTTCCAATCGGTTAAAGGTAGAATTGAAAGTTTCGGTAAGTTCGTAAATTTCATCTTTGGCCTTTGGCACATCAAGGCGCCTGTTGAGATTGTGTTCTGAAATATCACGAATTTGAAGGATGATATCTTTTAAAGGTTTCAAAGTATAATAGGAAAAAAGAAACCCGATAATGAAAATAAAAATAATCGAACTGACGTAAATGATAATAATATCTTTCTTAAACTCTGCGATATGCGCATTTCCCGTTACATCCACGGCACTTCCGATGATATAATAATCTTCTCCTGCTGATTTGAATTTGATGGCAATATACTGACGGTCACCCTGCTGCCAGAATATTCTGTTTTTGTTGGATTTAATAATTTTATCTAGATACTTTTCATTGCTTTTCAATGGCGGAATATCCGTAAATGTCAGTTTTTTTTGGCTGTTGTAAACGCTGATATCAGCTTCATTCAGCAATTTTTGATTTCTCTGATGAAGTTCACGGATCTTTTCATCACTGATTCGTACATCAAAAATAAATTCAGAGCGCCAGATGACTTTATATCCCAAACGATCATTAAACTCATCTTCCCTGTTTTTTTCAGAGACAACATACAGTACATAAGCAAACATAAAGAGAATGCCTGCCGTAAGAATGGCATAAATTAATGCTGTTCTGGTTGCTATTTTCATAATTGTGAGGCAAAAATAAATCCGACACCCGGTTTGGTGTGAATGAGTTTGGTATCGAAATTCTTGTCTATTTTTTTTCTTAAATAGGCAATGTACACATCAATATAGTTAGTTCCGGTATCAAAATGATTTCCCCATACATTATCAGCAATTTCTTCACGGGTGAGAATTCTTTCTGCATTGCTTACAAGAAAAACCAGGAGTTTGAATTCTTTCGGAGTAAGTTCTATTTCTTCATCATTTCTAAAGACACGATTAATTTTTCGATTAATCTTAAGATCATGATATTCCAGATCAGTAAGGTAAGTTTCTTTGGCTTTGTTTGAGCTTCTTTGGAGAATAGCCTTTATTCTGACAAAAAGCTCCCTTATTTCAAATGGTTTTACCATATAGTCATCGGCTCCGGCATCAAACCCTTCTACCTTCTCATCAATTGTTCCTAATGCTGTAAGCATGATAATTGGGAGATCAGTATATTTCTGTTTAATGAATTTACATAGGTCTATGCCGTTCATTTTGGGAAGCATAATATCTGTAATAGCCAGATCAAAAGTTAATTTACCAAGCAGCGTAATAGCATCCTCTGCATCTTCAGAAATATATACCTGATAGCCCTGGCTTTCCAGCCCTCGCTTTAACAGACTTGAAACACGTGAATTATCTTCAATTATTAAAATTCTCATAAGGAAATAGTAAGCAGGTTGAAGGCTGATATTCAGTTCAGTATTTTGTTTTTAAAATATTGATTTCCAGATTGCCTTAAGCCCTTTGCAAAGGTATTTCTTATTTTCTTTTTATAATAGTGGATTAACTCTTTTAATAGTTTTCTATAAGGTTTCTAATAGATTTCTAATAATGGTCCCGGCTTTCCCTATCTAATTTTGTCCTGTTGAAATCAACAAAAAGATTAGAACAGAAAAATATGAAGACAAGATCTTTCAGAACCGGAATCGCTTTATTTGCCCTATTGGGAATGATGGGAAAATTAGAAGCTCAGAAAAAAAATGACTTTAATAACCCGGGATTGACGCATTATTTTAATGATGAACACTCACGTTATATCTCCCTAAGTGGTTATGCAGAATTATGGGCAAGATATACCCAGCTTAACCCTGGGAGCCTTATCAATAACGAAGCTAAATCAGATGTTTCAGACCTTTCTCTTCGAAGAGTCCGTGTCAAAATGACGTACAAGCCTACTGAAAAACTAATGTTTGTCCTACAGGGTGGAACTACCAATGTGAATGCCAATGCAAAAGGGAGTAATTATTTTGACCTATTGGATGCTTATGCAGAGTATGCTTTCAGTGATAAAATAGCTTTTGGAGCAGGGCGTTCTACCTGGAGAGGACTTTCAAGATTCACCACAGGTCCTTTGAATACATTACTGTATGATTTGCCGGCTTATGCAACATCCAACGCAGGGGCTACTGATTATACCGTACGTGAGCTCAGTGCATATATTAAAGGACAACTGGGTAAATTTGATTATCGGTTGGTGGTTGCAGATCCATATACCATGGCCACTTCAGATCCTAAATTTAATGTGGCCACTTTCAGTAAGAATTCTCCGGGGAAAGATTTTTCAGGGTATTTCAGATATGCTTTTTTAGATAACGAAAATATTTCAACACCTTTTAATTCAGGTACCTATGTTGGGAAAAAGAATGTGTTAAGCTTAGGAGCCGGTTTTGATTATATCCACAATGCGTTATGGCATCAGGATGCTGCCAAAAATACGGTGAATGACGATATGAAGAGCTTTGCTGTAGATTTATTTTATGATGCTCCTTTAAATAAAGAGAAAGGAACCTCAATAAGTGCTTATGGAATGGCTATGCATAATGACTACGGCCCTAATTACATCCGCTACGTAGGAACGAATAATCCGGCTACTTCCGTAGATGTTACACAAGCGAGTCTAAACGGTGCTGGAAATGCAATGCCGGTTATTGGAACAGGAAATACGTATTATGTACAATTAGGAGGAACGCTTCCTTACCTGAATAAAGAAAAGAAAAATCTACAGCTTCAGCCTGCTGTTGGGGTGCAGTTGTCTGATCTAAAAGGACTTCATGATAATGCTGTAGTCTATGATGCAGGAATATCATTGCTGATGAATGGAATGTCTTCCAGATTAACTTTTGATGCTCAGAATAGGCCTGTTTATACCAATGATCCATCAAATAATGCAGTTGTTTCAGATAGAAAATGGCAGTTTGTCCTTAAATACAGAATTGATTTTAATTAAAATATATGACTATGGAAAGAAGAAAGTTTTTATTCCGGTCAGTACAAGCTTCAGCTTTGCTACTTATTTCCGGAAATATGTTCGCATCTGCTTTACCTATGTTTAATCCTATAAAAAAGAAAAAAATGTACTTCCATTATTTATTATTCTGGCTGCGAAAAGATCTTTCAGAGCTAGAAATGAAAGAATTTGAAAATTTCTTTGAAGGTCTTAAAAAACTTCCTTATCAGAAGAATCTCCGTTATGGAAAACCTGCAGCATCAAGCCCTAGAAATGTGCTGGATAATACGTTTACCTATAACGCATCTATGGAATTTGACAGCCTGGAAGAGCTGGAAGCTTATGGCCAACTTCCTGAGCATCTTGCATTGGTACAAAAATATAAACCATTCTTTGAGAGGATGTTAGTTCACGATACTGTATATAATTAAAAATAAAAGTTAAATTTATAATGAAAAATATCATTAAAGGCCTTAGCCTTGTTTTAGTAGTAAGCACCGTAGGATTTATGAATGGACAGCATAAGAATCATAAAAATGTGAGTGTAACTCCGGAAACCTCTACAGAGTTTATTCCTGCTATAAGATTAATTAATAATCCGGATGGTTCATGTACTTTCGAAAAAGGGAAAATCCCAACTCTTAAACATATGAATACAACTACTTTCTGGATGAGTAATAAGACGGAAGAGTGGGAGAAAAATGCTCATCCAGCTCCAAGAAGGCAGTATGTTATTACCATCAAAGGCAATATCAGATTTAAAGTAACAGATGGTTCTACTTTTATGATTAAGCCGGGGGTGGTACTTCTTGCTGAAGACCTTAAAGGAACGGGACACAGCTGGGATATGGTGAAGAGTAAAGAATGGGAAAGATTGTACATTCCTATTTCAGAAAATGCAGATGACTTTTTTGTGCGTGATGCTCAATAGTCTTTAATATAACTCTTTTTAAAGAATATATAAACTCGTTATGTTTTGAAGCAGCCAACCGGCTGCTTTTTCTTTTAAATAAAATATAAGGTATTTGTTATCCGTTTAATTGAAGAGATAAAATAAAAAATCCCTATGCAAAAAAGCATAAGGATTACAAATTATCTTCATTTCAGAACTAGCTGAACTTTTTGAAAACTAAAGTAGCATTATGGCCTCCAAAACCAAAAGCATTACTCATTGCAAAATTGATTTCTTTTTCCTTAGCTTCACCGAATACAATATTAATATCCTTCGGAATGCTCTCATCAATACTGTGAAGATTGATGGTTGGTGGAATAATACCATTCTGAATTGCCTTAATAGAAAGGATCGCTTCAACTGCTCCGGCAGCACCTAATAAATGCCCAGTCATTGACTTCGTTGCACTGATATCAAGATTTTTGCTTCCTTTAAATGCATTATTGATAGCTTTTAACTCGATAAGATCTCCTAATGGAGTAGAAGTGGCATGTGGATTAATATAATCTATATCTTCCATATTTACACCAGCTTCTTTTACGGCTAATTGCATAGCTTTGATGGCTCCAACACCTTCCGGATGAGGTGCTGTCATGTGATAGGCATCTGCAGTCATGGCTGCCCCTGCTAATTCTGCATAGATTGTTGCTCCTCTCGCTACTGCATGTTCATATTCTTCAAGAACTAATGCACCTGCGCCTTCACCCATTACGAAACCGTCTCTGTCTGCATCATATGGACGGCTGGCTGTAGCAAAGTCATCGTTTCTCGTAGACATAGCTTTCATAATAGAGAAGCCCCCTATTGAAGCAGGAGTAATAGCTGCTTCAGAACCGCCACTGATGATTACTTTCGCTTTTCCAAGACGGATATAGTTGAAAGCATCCATTAAGGCAGTATTTCCTGTAGCACATGCAGAAACTGTTGTATAGTTGATTCCTTGAAGTCCATATTTCATGGAGATCATTCCTGAAGCCATATTGGCAATAAACTTAGGGACAAAGAACGGATTAAAACGTGGGGTTCCATCACCATGTGCAAAATCCATTACTTCCTTTTCAAAAGTCCACATTCCACCCTGTCCTGTTCCCCAGATTACTCCTGAGTCAAAAGGATCCATATTCTCAAGATCTAAACCTGAATCCTGTATTGCTTCTGCTGAAGCGTACATTGCATATTGTGTAAAAAGGTCACTTCTTTTAATTTCGTTGTGGGTAAGATATAGCTTTGGATCAAAACCTTTTACCTCACAGGCAAAGTGTACCTTAAATTTTTCTGAATCGAAATGAGTGATTAATCCCGCTCCGCTAGCTCCGTTAATACTGTTGTGCCAAAATTCTTCGACATTATTTCCCAAGGGTGTCACTGCGCCCAATCCTGTAATGACAACTCTTTTCATATTAGTTAATTATTTAAAACTGATTAGATTTTCATGAGGTAAAGTGTTTTTACCCATGTTTCATTTCACTACTTTTCTTTATCATTCTGTTTTCCGTTTGCAATATTATCATTTTTCTTTCGCTATGAACGAATAAAGGAGTGTATTATTTATAGCATAATGAATATTTTATCGATAAAATAGCTGGAAATTATTTTTCTAAGATCATTGTTACACCTTGCCCACGAGCCGCACAGATAGAAATAAAGCCTTTTCCGCTGCCTTTTTCATTCAGGAGTTTGGCTAAGGTGGCTATCACTCTTCCGCCTGTTGCTGCAAAAGGGTGAGCTGCTGCAAGACTGCCACCTTTTACATTAAGCTTGCTTCGGTCTATTTTTCCAAGGGCTTTTTCCAATCCGAACTGTTGAGCCAGATCATCATTTTCCCAAATCTTAATGGTTGCTAAAACCTGAGCAGCAAAAGCTTCATGAATTTCGTAATAATCAAAATCTTCCAGATTCATTCCTGCTTTTTTCAACATTCTTTCAGCTGCAAAAACAGGAGCTAATAATAAATTCTGTTGGTTTTCTACATATTCTATCCCTGCAAGTTCTGAAAATGTAATGTAGGCCAGAATAGGAAGATTATTGGCTTTTGCCCATTCTTCACTTGCTAATAAAACAGCGGAGGCACCATCTGTAAAGGGGGTTGAATTTCCGGCTGTTAAAGTTCCGTTTTGCTTATCAAAAGCAGGTTTGAGTTGAGAAAGCTTTTCAAGGCTGGTATCACGACGCAGATTATTGTCTTTTTCGAGGCCAAAGGCTGGAGTTATCATATCTTCAAAAAATCCTTCATCATAAGCTTTTGCCATATTTTGATGACTTTTAAAAGCCAGTTCATCCTGATCTTCTCTTGTGATTTTATAATATTTTGCGGTTATTTCAGTATGTTCTCCCATCACAAGACCTGTTTTAGGCTCCTGACCCTTGTATGGAATAGGCATCCAGTCTTTGAGTTTTGGGCTTAATAATTGTTTGAGTTTTCCAAAGGTAGATTTCTCTTTATTAGCCTTTAAAAGAGCTTTTCTTAATCGGGGGGAAGATTCAAAAGGAATATTACTCATAGCTTCTACACCACAGGCAATACCACTTTCTATTTGTCCGAGGGCAATCTTATTCCCAATATAAATTGCAGCTTCAATTCCTGTATCACAAGCCTGTTGAAGATCACAGGCAGGAGTTGCCGGATTCAGGGAGGTATTCATTACGGTTTCTCTGATGAGATTACTCTCAGAAATGTGTTTGATGACGGCACCGCCAGCAACTTCGCCAAGTAATTTACCTTTTAATTGATAGCGATCTATCAATCCATTTAAGGCAACCAGTAAAAGATCTTGGTTCCCTTTTTCGGAATAGGCGGTATTCATTCTGGCAAATGGGATTCTGTTGTATCCTACGATAGCCACTTTTTTTGTTTCCATATTATATAATTTATGATGGAAGAATGGTGAGTTCATGATCGATCATATCTTTGACCTTATCTAGCGCTTGATTCAGGAATCGTTCGTCATCCATTGTTTTGGAAAGTAGGATTCCCCCTTCAATAAGCATAATAAAAAGAGAAGCGTATTCATCAGCATTCACTGAAGTTTTCAATTCTTCATTTTTTTGCCCCTGAACAATTACTGAAGATATTCTTTCTGTCCATAGGGTGAATGATTTCTGAACATGTTGTTTAAGCTCAGGAAAAGAATCATCGGCTTCTGTGGCTGCATTCATTAAAGGGCAGCCTCCATTTGAAAAGACAGTTCGCCAGTTTTTTCTGTAAAATACTACAAAAGCATGCAGTTTATCCGTTGAGGTTGGGTACTGATCTCCAAGCGAATGGCTCATTATCTTACTTAGAAGTCCAGCATTGTATTTATATACTTCAATAGCTACCTGATCCTTATTCTGAAAGTTTCCATAGATACTTCCTTTGGTAAGTCCCGTGGCCTGGGTGATATCTGACAGGGATGTAGCATTATAACCTTTGGTGTTGAACAAAGTGGCTGTTTTCTCAATGATAAATTGTTTTGTCTTTTCTGCCTTTGACATTTTAAATGCTTAATTATAATGCAAATATACAAAAATATACCAAATGGTATATTTTATTTTAAAATTAAGCCTGAATCCTTTTCAGAACTCAGACTTATTGCATGGGTAGGTATGCTTTTTTAAGCTAAAGTTGCATTCAGAGTGATCTCAAAGTTGAATGCTGCACTTACCGGGCATCCTTCTTCTGCGATCTTGGCATATTTCTGAAATTCTTCTTCAGTAATTCCTGGAATCTTTGCAGTAAGAGTGAGCTCAGATTTTGTAATTTTTCCAATGCTTGGATCAAGGGTGATTACCGAAGTCGTAGTTAATTCTTCAGGAGCATAACCGGCTTGGGAAAGTTCAGCGCTTAATTTCATTGTAAAGCATCCGGCATGGGCAGCCGCCAGTAATTCTTCAGGATTGGTTCCCACGCCATCTGCAAAACGGCTGTTGAAAGAATATTGAGTTTGGTTTAAAGTTGTACTTTGAGTAGTGATATGTCCTTTTCCTTCTTTAATGGTACCGTTCCAAACGGCTGTTGCATTACGTCTCATATTATTGGGTTTTGATTAATATTAATTGATGTTGATGTAAAAAATTATTTTCCTGATTAAAAACTGTTCTGTATAAAGATACGAAAAAGCATTGTTTGAAGCATATTAAATTACATAAGCCGGATTTTATTCTGATAGGCATTTCAAAAATGAGATGAAAAAAACAGCAAATCTGTTTTTACATTGATATTATTTTATCAAATTTACAAATAATTGTACTGCGAACAATATCTTAACCCTTTTTCAAAAATGCCTTCATGAACGGACTAGAAAATATTCTTAGAGAAATAACTCCACTATCTCCAGAAGATAGTTTTCTGGTATTTGACAGGATTAAAGAGTCTTTTGATTTTCCTTACCATTATCATCCGGAGATTGAAATTAACTTTGTGTATAAAGGAAAAGGGTATCGCAGGATGATTGGAGATCATACAGGGGAAATTGGAGATCTGGAATTGGTATTGGTTGGTCCTAATTTACCACATTGTTGGGCAAATTATAGATGTAAGTACGAAAAGACTCACGAAATTACCATACAGTTTAATCAGGACTTTTTTAATCAGGCACTGATGCAGAAAAACATCCTGAAACCTATTAATAATCTAATTAAGGATTCGATTAAAGGAATTTTATTTTCTACAGCAACGGCTGAAAAACTAAAAGATTCGTTTCTTAACCTTTCTAAGATGAATAGTTTTGAATCCTTCATAGAAATTATGAAGATTCTCAATGAATTAGCTGTTGCAGAGGATAAGATACTTTTGTCTTCCTACAGCATTGATTCTGAAACTTTTGATGATAATGATAAGATGAAGGTCATCCATGATTTTGTTCATAAGCATTTTGAAAATAAAATAACCCTGGACAATGTAGCTTCATTGGCTAATATGAGTAATGTGACCTTCAACAGATTTATTAAAAAAAGAACGGGGAAAACGTTTATCAATTATCTTAATGAAATCAGAATAAGTTATGCTGCCCGCTGGCTGATGGAAAAGAACCTTACCGTTTTTGAAATTGCTTTTGAAGCCGGGTTTAATAATATTGCTAATTTCAATAAAGTCTTTAAATCTATTAAAAAGACCACTCCAACCGAGTTCAGGGAACAATTTAAAGGAGTGAAAAAGATTGAATAATTTCTTTTCAGATATTTTTTTACTGCTTGAAAGTTTTTCATAAAATTCTTCTCTCATTCTGAATACAGACTAAAGATCTGCGAACGTAGTTCAGAAGTTGGGTGAAGAATCTCTATGTAAAAACCGATGTTCAGCTCTAGTATTGTTCATTTTTATGTTTCAAAATACAACCGATTCCTAGATTGTGTTTTCTTATTTCAATTTTAAAAAAAACAAAATAATTCCTCTTTTTTTAATTCCTGTAATTGTATTTTAATTAATTGATATATAATTGTTTATGTATTGTTAAATTAAAGCACTGAAAAAATAATATCGTTTTATGATAAAATAGTATTATATCGGACTGATTACAAAATTTAGATTTGTTAATGTGAATTAAATCTTAACAAAACTTTAAATAATTTAATACATAAACCGCAAAATATTGCTAAAAAAACAATAAACTTTTTAGTATTAAAATATAAAGTAATGTCATTGATTCTCAATTAAATCTAACTAATCTAAACCTTATGAGAAAAGCAGTTATACCGGTTCTATTTGTTTTTTCCCTTTCTGCCACTGCACAGGAAAAAAAAGCGGCCGACACTACGAAGACAACCGATATTCAGGAGGTCGTAGTTACCTCTTTGGGGATTAAAAAGCAGGCCCGTGCTCTTACTTATTCCAGTCAGCAGATTGGCGGAGATGAGCTGACAGAAGTGAAAACGCCCAATTTTTTAAACTCTATCAGTGGAAAAGTTTCCAATGTACAGATCAATAGAACTAACGGTGTAGGAAGCTCGGTTAGGGTTTTAATGAGAGGGAATAAATCAGCAAGTAGCAGTCAGCCTCTATATGTAATAGATGGTATTCCCATTATTAACAGTGTTGGGAAATCTGCCGAGGCCAGCCAATATTCTACAATGCCAGACGCAGGAGATGTTTTAAGTTCCATCAATCCTGATGACATTGAAAGCATCAACTTCTTAAAAGGAGCTTCGGCTTCTGCTCTTTATGGCTCTATTGGGGGAAATGGCGTTATTCTGATTACCACTAAAAAAGGAAAAGTAGGTAAAAGCTCTATAAGTTATAATACAAGTTTTACAGTAGATCAGGCATATAGTCTTCCCAAGCTGCAGCATAGTTATCTTTCTTATGATCCTGCAGTTTCTGGCCAGGCTCCTGGTGTTTCGAATGAAAGCTGGGGAGCAAAAGGAGCTTCTAAGGATTATTTAAAAGACTTTCTGCAAACAGGTACAACATGGGTTAATAGTCTTTCTTTCCAGTCAGGAACCGAAAAATCAACAAATTATTTCTCAATAGGAAATACTACCAATAAAGGGATTGTTCCTTCTTCTTATTTCGATCAGTACAACATCTCTTTTAGAAATTCCAGTAAATATCTGAATGATAAATTAACGTTGGATGCTAATTTTATTGGTTCTATACAAAACAGTATCAACAGACAGACTCCCGGTGTTTCTTTTTCACCGTTAGTAGGTTTATACTGGTTGCCAAGAGGAGTAGATTTTGATCAATATAATAATAGTAACTACTACTACATAGATAAATCGAGATTATTGCCAGGTCAAAACTGGTGGGCTATAGGACCAGACGGGAAGTTCAATGGAAACCCTGCAACACAAAACCCTTACTGGATATTAAACAGAAATAAAGTTACTGTTAATAACAAAAATACATATAGTGCTTTATCATTGGCATATCAAATCAATCCATGGTTGTCAGCAAGAGTAAGAGGGAACTATAGCTGGAATATTACGGATAGCCAAAGAGGCGTTTCGGCATATTCTGATCCAAATCTTATAACGAGCAATGGAGAAAATGGAAGATTTCTTCAAAATAAATACGAAAACTCTTCTACTTATGGGGATGTTTTATTGGTAGGGAGTCCAAAATTAAGTGAAGACATTTCATTAGATTTTACAGTAGGAGGAAGTATCAATACTTCAAGAAATACAGTTACAGAAATTGATAATGCCTATTTAGCAGCTCCAAATTTGTTTACTGTAAGTAATCTGCAATGGAATGTAAACAGAGGGGTAGGAGATGGCTTTCATAATATAATTTATAGTACTAAAAAACAAATCCAGTCGGTTTTTGCAAGTGCATCTTTGGGGTATAAAAATATGTTCTTTGTGGATATGACTTTTAGAAATGACTGGGATTCCAGTTTGGCTTATACAGGAACCAGTGGATATGATTATGAATCTGTGGGTGCTAATGCTGTATTATCTTCAATTTTTAAACTTCCTGAAGCCATTAGCTTTTGGAAAATAAGAGGTTCCTATGCTACCGTAGGATTAGGATTGCCTCCCAATTTAACAACTGCAACAAATCCATATAATACTGCTTATGGATATATTGTTGATGCCGGTCAGATTATATATCCTAAATATTCACTTGTGACAGATCCAGCTTTCAAGGAATTATTTGTAAAGCCAGAGCTTAATAAAACTTTTGAAGTTGGTACTGAATTAAGATTGTTTAAAAACCGGTTAAGTTTTGATATCACTTATTACAATTCAAATGCAACCAACCAGCTTTTACCTATTACCATTTCTTCTAACTTAGGAGGGTTGCCGTCTGGTTCATACTATGTAAATGCTGGAAAGATACAAAATACAGGTTTTGAAGCTTCTCTATCCTATAAAATATTGGATTCAGAAAAATTAGGTTGGACGGCCAGTTTAAATGGTTCTGCAAACAAAAACAAAATTGTAGAATTATTTCCTGATCGATTAAATGTTAAGGAAGATTTGCTCCTTGCGCTTACTGGTGGTGGAGCTTATACAAAACTTAGAGTTGGCGGGTCTTTCGGAGATATCTATGGTATTAAGTTCCTGAGAGATGGCCAGGGAAGAATTTTAGTAGATGCTCAGGGAAAGCCAATAGCAGATAAACAACAAATTGGTTATTTGGGTAATCCGAACCCTAAGTTTATGTTAGGGTTTAATAACTCTTTTAATATTGGAAAATTGGGGATCTCTTTTCTTATTGATGGGAAGTTCGGAGGTCAGGTTCTGTCTCTTACAGAAAAAGCAAATGATATGCTTGGGGTAAGCCAGAACAGTGCTTCTGCCAGGGATGCGGGTGGAGTATCTATTCCGAATGCGGTATATGCACCAGGAACTCCAAATGCAGGAGGTGCCTATACTGGGTTAACTGATGCCCAAGCTTATTATAAAGCGGTAGGCGCAAATCAGGAAGGAGCAGGAATTGATGAAGCCTATATCTACAGCGCAACCACTGTAAGATTGCGTCAGGCATCTATAGGATATACTTTTGATATTAACTCTAGCTACCTGAGGAATGCAACGGTAAGTATCGTGGGAACAAATCTATTTTTCTTTTATAAAAAAGCACCGTTTGATCCTGAGCAGGTTTCAGGAAACACACCTGGGGGGGTAGGAGTGGATTCTTTTGGTATACCTATTACCAGATCTATTGGATTATCGCTAAAAGCTAACTTCTAAATTACAATACTACAATGAAAATAATTAATATAAAAACCTATATGCTTGGAATGGCAGTGTTTCTCTCTGCCTCCAGTTGTACCGGAGATTTTGAACAGTTTAATCAAGAGAAGGTTGGCGGTCCGGAAAATTTTTATGCAGACTTTAAGGCAATTGTAGATCCTATGAAATCCATGCAAAGAGGTTTTCAAGCAGATTATCAGTTAGCTACCAATCTCAATGCAGATATGTATAGTGGAATGTTTAGTACAGCATCACAGTTTAATGGAGGTACAAATAATCTTACTTATCTAATGATGGATAACTGGAACAATAGGATCATTTCGAAACAGCAGGATACTTTTAATAATTCTATTATCATTGATAACGCTGCAAAAAATAACTATCCAGGGATAGATTTTACTGCAACTTTCGCCGTTAAAAAAATATTGAAAATCCTTACGGCGGCAAGAGTTTCAGACCGCCATGGACCAGTAGTATACAGTAAATATGACACTCCTAATGCAAACGGGGTTACAGATTTCGATTCTCAACAGGACGCCTACAACAATTTTATTAATGATCTTAGCATTGCCATTTCTGATTTGCAAAAAGTACAAAATACTTCAGCAACACAGAATGTAGAAGATAAAAGTGTTGTGAAAAAAGCAGATTTGATCTATGGTGGAGACATCGCCAAGTGGGCAAAATTAGCCAACTCTCTTAAACTGAGATTTGCTTTGCGTATGAGCTATGCTGATCCGGCAAAATCAAAAAAATATGCTGAGGAAGTCTTTGCTTCGTCCGCAGGATTAATCTCTGATAATGCAGACAATGCATTGATAAGTGTTGGTCAGCATGAATTAAGTTTTATTATCTATTCGTGGGGTGACTGTTATATTGGAGCTCCAATAATGGCTTATATGAATGGTTTTAAAGATCCCAGGCTTGCTGCGTACGCTAATCCGGCAACAGATCCGGCAACATTTGTAAATAATAAGCCACAATATATAGGAATACGTCAAGGAATTGATTTAATTAATGGGAAACCAACCTATGGTGGTTATTCCCAACCTGCTGCAAGATCTGCAAGTGGAGATTATTTCTCAAGTAGTGATGGAAAATTCAAATTATTTACTGCTGCTGAAACCTGGTTCCTGAAAGCTGAAGCGGCTCTCAGAGGATATGCGGGAGCAGGTGACATCCAGACTAATTATACAACCGGCGTTCAACAGTCCTTTGGAGAATGGGGGAAAAGTTCTGATGTAGCGGCTTATCTTGCAGATAATGTTTCTACAGAAGCTCCTTATATTGATCCTAAAAATGCAGCCAATAACATCCTTGCCGGAGATTCTCAATTAAGTACGATAACAATTGCTTGGAACAACAGCGATTCTAACGAGAAGAAATTGGAAAGAATCATTACTCAAAAATGGTTGGCCCTTTACCCGGATGGTCCTGAAGCATGGGCTGAACAAAGAAGAACAGGATATCCGGTTTTATTCAAGGTCAGAAAAAATGATAGTGGAGGACTAATTAGCACAGATCAGATGATCAGAAGAATTCCGTTTACAAATGATACAAAAAATTCAACTTTTAATTACTCACAGGCAGTTCAGCAATTAGGCGGCCCGGATAACGGAGCTACCAAGCTATGGTGGGATAAAAAATAATCAAATCACTTCAATAATACAGAGACATCTCATAAAGGATAATCATTCAGGTAGGGGGTGAGCGTAGGATCTCCAAAAAATTTATAGTTTCGTTTTTTAGCCAGAATGAACCTGAGATGTTCTCTTTTTCTTTTGAATTTTATTTTTAAATATGGGAAAAAACAACTCCGGAACCCGTCGGATTCAGCCTATTCTCTGGATATCCACATTATATTTTGCAATGGGTGTGCCCTTTGTAACCATTAATGCAGTTTCAGGAATTATGTATAAAGACATGGGTGTTTCGGATTCACAGATCACTTTTTGGACGGCTCTTATCATGTTTTCATGGACGTTAAAGCCACTCTGGAGCCCTTTTTTGGAAATCTATAAAACCAAAAAATTCTTTGTTGTTACTACCCAGTTTGCCATAGGAATTCTGTTTGCTCTCGTTGCATTAAGTCTGCCTATGCATGATTTTTTCAAATACAGCATTGCTCTTTTTGCATTAGTTGCATTTTGTGGAGCTACCCATGATGTAGTAGCAGACGGAACCTATATTGGTTTTCTTACCAATAAGGAACAGGCCAAATACATTGGTTGGCAGGGAGCATTTTATAACCTTGCCAAAATTATCAGCAGTGGTGCTTTAGTGTATGTGGCCGGAGTTTTAGAAAAAACAAAAGGAGTTACCAATGCCTGGATGATCATTATGATAATCTATGCATTATTATTCTTTGCGTTAGCCATTTATCACTATCTGATTTTGCCTAAAGAAGATAAAGAGGCTCAGAAAGATGAAAAGACCGCAGGAAATGTCCGTAAAGAATTGTTGGAAGTCATTACCTCTTTCTTTACCAAAAAGAAAATACTGTGGTGTATCCTGTTCATTATTTTGTATCGCTTTGCAGAGGGATTCGCCATAAAAATTGCGCCTTTATTTTTTAAAGCACCAAGAACTTCAGGAGGGCTAGGATTATCAACTTCAGATATCGGGCTTATCTATGGAACGTATGGTTCTGCAGCGTTTATTCTGGGTTCTGTTTTAGCTGGATATTTTATTTCAGCCCGTGGATTGAAGAAATCTTTGATATGGCTTTGCTGTGCATTCAATATTCCATTTGTGGTATATGCATTACTGGCTTATTATCAGCCGGTGGATCTTTTACCCGTAGGAATTGCTGTTGTAGTAGAATATTTCGGTTACGGATTCGGTTTTGTGGGGTTAATGCTTTATATGATGCAGCAGATTGCTCCCGGAAAACATAAAACAGCCCATTATGCCTTTGCAACAGGAATTATGAACCTTGGAGTAATGATTCCGGGGATGTTCAGTGGGATGATTAGTGACTGGATCGGATATAAAATGTTCTTTATCTGGGTGCTGATTGCTACAATTCCTGCGTTTCTTGTCACCCTGTTTGTACCTTTCCCTTATTCAGAAAATCAAAAGGAAGAACCTATCAATTAATAAACAAATTTTAAATAAAAAGTAAAAATACTTTATGACAGCTCAATCAGTAATGATCCCTTGGCAGGATCGCCCGGAAGATTGTAATGATATCATGTGGAGGTTTTCCGAAAACCCGATCATTAACAGATATGCAATACCTACCTCCAACAGTGTATTCAACAGCGCCGTAATTCCATTCGAAGACGGATTTGCCGGAGTGTTCCGTTGCGACAATAAAGCGGTGCAGATGAACATTTTTGCAGGGTTCAGTAAAGACGGAATCAATTGGGAAATCAATCACGATCCTATTGAAATGCAGGCAGGAAATACCGATATGATTGAATCCGATTACAAATATGATCCCCGAGTTACCTTTATCGAAGACCGGTATTGGATCACATGGTGTAATGGATATAACGGACCTACCATTGGAATTGGGTATACTTTTGATTTTAAAGAATTTTTCCAATGCGAAAATGCATTCCTGCCTTTTAACAGAAATGGGGTTTTGTTTCCAGAAAAGATCAATGGTAAATATGCCATGTTGAGCCGTCCGAGTGATAACGGGCATACCCCTTTCGGAGATATTTATATCAGTTACAGTCCTGATATGAAATATTGGGGAGAACACCGTTGTGTAATGAAAGTAACGCCTTTCGAGGACAGTGCATGGCAGTGTACAAAGATCGGTGGCGGGCCGGTTCCTATCAGAACAGAAGAAGGGTGGCTGCTTTTCTATCATGGAGTAATCAATACCTGTAGAGGTTTCAGATACTCAATGGGAGCAGCTTTGCTTGATCTTGAGGATCCTACGAAAGTATTGTACAGAACAAAACCTTATTTATTAGCTCCGGCAGAGTTGTATGAACTTACAGGCGATGTGCCTAACGTGGTTTTCCCTTGTGCAGCATTAACAGAAGGCGATAAAGTGACCGTATATTATGGAGCTGCTGATACTGTAGTAGCTATTGCTTTCGGATATATTTCAGAAATTATCGATTTTATGAAAAAGAATTCAATATAAGTGAATGATGTAAGTTTTAAAGGCATGTAAATTCGTTTATTTTTCCCATTTTTGGGAAGTTTATAATGGTTTTCATAATTTTAAACCACCTTTTAAATTTTAAAAAATCCCTGATACCTCTTATCATGAAAAAAGAATTGTTGATCTGCTTTTTTACCTCTCTGATTTCCATAACCAACGCCCAGCAAAATAAAAATGACATTTTATCCTGGGTAGACCCATTCATTGGAACAGGAGGGCACGGGCATACATTTCCGGGGGCCACTACACCCTTCGGGATGATTCAGCTGAGTCCGGATCAGAATACCAAAAGTGGAGACTGGGACTGGTGTTCCGGATATCATTACAGCAGCAAAACGATCATGGGATTCAGTCATAATCACCTTAGCGGAACTGGTTGGGCAGATCTTGGAGATATTCTGGTGATGCCAACGGTAGGGCAGGTAAAAATGGTTCCGGGGTCAGAAGATAAGCCTGAAACAGGATACCGCTCAGCATTCACTCATGATAAAGAAACTGCAGCACCGGGATATTATTCCGTAATGCTGGACAGCTATGGAGTTAAAGCAGAACTTACAGCTTCTCCAAGAGTAGGATTTCACAAATATACCTTTCCGAAGACTGATGAAGCTAATATCATTATTGATCCTACGAATAAGATCTTCGGAAATATTTATCACACATTGGTAAGTATTGAAGGCAATAACAAGATTAAAGGATATTGTTATAGCAACGGCTGGGGCGGAAAGAGATTTGCTTATTTTGTGATGGAGTTTTCCAAACCATTTAAATCTTATGGAGTGTATGCTGAAGGAAAAATAAAAGATAACGAAAAAATTGCGTTGGCTAAAGATGCAAAAGCATTTGTAAGATTCGCTACGGAAGATCAGGAAAGTATTGAAGTGAAAGTATCTCTATCTCCGGTAAGCACGGAAAATGCTCAGGAAAACTTTGATGCGGAAGCAAAAAACGTGGATTTTGCAAAAGCGAAAGAAACCGCACAAAAGACATGGCGCGACCTTATTGGAAGATTTCAGGTAACCGGAGGTACAGATAATCAGAGAAAGATATTCTACACAGGAGTATATCACACATTTATCGCTCCGAACCTTTATATGGACGTGAACGGAGATTATGTAGCTGCTCAGGAAAATATGAATACAAAATGGTTTACGAATTACAGTACATATTCATACTGGGACGGATTCCGAGCAACTCACCCATTGCTGACCATTATGGATCAGAAACATACAAAAGAATTTGCCAACTCTCTCATCAGCAGATATACAGATCGTAAGGATCACATGCCAATTTGGGAACTATGCGGATATGATAACTTCTGTATGTTGGGCTATCACAGTGCATCCGTAATTTGGGATGCTATTTCAAAAGGAGTACCTGGTATTGACCCTGAAAAAGCATTTGCAGCTATGAAAGATGCTTCTCTTACTGATAAAATGAGCAGCAGCGATGGTGGTGGCGGCCTTAATGATTATATTAAACTTGGGTATACTCCTTCAGAAAACGGAGCCTCTGTTTCGGCAACCTTAGAATATTCTTATGACGATTGGTGTATCCAACAGTTGGCAGAAAAACTAGGAAAGAAAAATGAAGCAGAAGTGTACAAAAAACGTTCAATGAACTTTCTGAATACTTTCAATAAAGAAAATAATCACTTTTGGCCAAGACAGAAAGATGGCAAATTCTTAACAGACTTTACTCTTAATGACTGGAAGAAACTTCAGCCACACTGGGTTTCCGGAAATATCTGGGCATATGATTTCTTTGTTCCCCATCAGATTGATGAAATGATGAATCTGTACGGTGGGAAGAAAGGATTTGAAGAAAAACTGGATAAAACATTTACTGAAAATCTTAAAATGGAGGGAGAGCAGCATGTTGACATTTCGGGATTCATCGGATCTTTAGGATTTGGAGACGAGCCGGGACATCATGTTCCTTATCTGTATAATTATGCAGGAAGCCCTTACAAAACACAGAAAATGGTAAAATACATCCGTGATAATATGTATGCTGCCAAACCTGATGGAATTGTGAATAACGAAGACTGCGGACAAATGTCAGCATGGTATATTTTCTCTTCATTAGGATTCTATCCTGTAACTCCGGGAAAACCGGTGTATGCCATTGGAGCTCCTCAATTCCCGAAAGCTTCATTGCAGCTGGAAAATGGGAAAACATTCACGGTAGTTGCAGATAAAATTTCAGATAAAAATATCTATGTACAGAAAATGTTCCTGAACGGAAAAGAGTACAAGAGCTGGGAACTGAACCACAGTGATATCATGAACGGTGGTGAGCTGAGATTTGTAATGGGAAGCAAACCTGTAAAATAAAGATTTATAAAAAATAAACGAAATAAAAGTATCAATGGAAAGGAGAGATTTTATTAAAACAAGTGCATTGGCAGGAGCCGGATTGCTGTTTACTCAGAATGTTTTTGCAAAAACCCTTACTACGGAAGGTTTTCCTGTGGTTCGTGTTCCTAAAGATAAAAGACATTTTACCAGTGAATCCGTAGAAAATGCTATTGCAGCCTTTAAAAAGAAAGTAAACAATAAGGAGCTAAGCTGGCTTTTTGAAAACTGCTTTCCGAATACATTAGATACTACTGTTTTCTACAATGAAACCAATGGTACACCGGATACTTATGTGATTACAGGAGATATTGATGCGATGTGGCTTCGTGACAGTTCTGCGCAGGTTTTCCCTTATCTGCAGTTCTCGAAGAAAGACGAGAAGCTTCACAAATTGATTTCCGGAGTGATCCATAAGCAAACAACTTTCATCCTTAAAGATCCTTATGCGAATGCGTTCTATAACGATGATAAAAAGATCAGCAAATGGAAAGAATATGACCATACTGATATGAAACCGGGAACTCATGAAAGAAAATGGGAAATCGACTCTCTGTGTTATCCTATCCGTTTGGCATATCACTTCTGGAAAACAACAGGAGATACAAAACCTTTCGATGCTAGCTGGCTGCAGGGAATTAAACTTACTTTGCAGACTTTCATTGAGCAGCAAAGGAAAAAAGATTTAGGACCATACAAATTTGAGCGTACAACATCCTGGGCTACTGACGGAGTTCCTATGGGCGGATATGGCTATCCAACAAAGCCGGTAGGTCTTATCAGCTCTATGTTCCGTCCAAGTGATGATGCTACGATCTATGGATTTTTAATTCCATCCAACTTATTTGCCGTAGTAAGTTTGCGCCAGGCAGCAGAAATGGTGTCTCAGATTAAAAATGAAAAGACTCTGGCTCAACAGCTGAACAACCTTGCTGATGAGGTAGATGCAGCCATTAAAAAATACGGAATTTACAATCATCCTGAATTTGGGAAAATATATGCTTTTGAAGTCAATGGCTTTGGAAGTTATAACCTGATGGATGATGCGAACTGCCCAAGTTTGCTGGGATTACCTTATCTGGATGCGGTGAAAACAGACGACCCTGTTTATCAGAATACGAGAAAATTCGTGTGGTCGGAAAATAACCCGTTCTTTTTCAAAGGAAAGCTGGCAGAAGGGATAGGAGGTCCACATATTGGACTGGATATGATCTGGCCAATGAGTATCATTATGAAAGCGCTCACTACAAAAGATAAAAGTGAGATCAGATGGTGTATAGATACCTTACAGAAAACGCACGGCGGGACAGGCTTTATGCATGAGTCCTTCCATAAAGACAATGACAAAAAATTCACCAGAGAATGGTTTGCATGGGCCAATACTTTATTTGGAGAATTGCTATGGAAAACCTTTAACGAAAATCCTGAGCTACTGAGCTAACCCATTCATGTATATGGCTTATTTACTTAAGATACTTTCCTAAAAAAGAAAGGATCAGGGGAATGCTATATCAGATTCACACACCAAAACACCTTAAAAAAATTATACAATGAAAAAAAAATCAATTCTTACTGCACTGATGGCCATGGCGCTTCAGTCTGGCGCTTTTCTTAACGCACAACAGCTTAATCCTAAAGGAATATGCTATGTGGAAGTGAACAACAACAACATCCTGAATGCAGGAGCGTACAAACTGCAAACATCCAACAGTTACCTGTTTAATGTGGTAAATATTTTCGCGGCTAATATTAATTACGATACCAGTCGCGGAAGAGCTTATCTGTATTCTAACAATAATGTCACCAAGGTTCTCACCAATGCAGATACTTACATAAAACCACTGCAGCAAAAAGGAATGAAAGTGGTGTTAACCATTCTTGGAAACCACCAAGGGGCCGGGATCTGTAATTTTCCTACCCGTGAGGCAGCTAAGGACTTTGCATTACAGTTGGCGAACACAGTAAATACGTATGGTCTGGATGGAATTGATTTTGATGATGAATATTCGGACTATGGAAATAACGGAACAGGACAGCCTAATGACAGCTCCTTCGTCATGCTTGTTCAAGAATTAAGGGCGTTACTTCCAGATAAAATCATCTCATTCTATTATTATGGAGATGCTGCTTCAAGGCTTTCCTGGAACGGTACCAGAGTAGGAGATCATATCAACTACAGCTGGAATGCCATGTACGGAACATTCTCTGCACCTAATGTTCCTCCCCTTACTAAAGCTCAGATTTCTCCTGCGGCAGTCTGGTTGGGAAATACATCTAATTCTACCACAACAAGTTTGGCTACTCAAACGAAAAACGGAGGTTATGGATTATATCTTTGGTATGACCTTAAAGGAACCAATCAGACATCACAGCTTACAGCAGGGACCCAAACATTATATGGGGAAGCAACCGTGCTAAGCGGTACTTTACAATCATGGACACAAGGGACCAATTGTGATGCTCCTA
Organism: Chryseobacterium sp. StRB126; assembly: GCF_000829375.1. NCBI lineage: Bacteria > Pseudomonadati > Bacteroidota > Flavobacteriia > Flavobacteriales > Weeksellaceae > Chryseobacterium > Chryseobacterium sp. StRB126. The sequence goes on along the minus strand of NZ_AP014624.1, from coordinate 341,421 downwards.
TCGGATTATACACCAGCAATCTTACCGGAACAAGTGCAAAACTAAACTGGTCTACCGTAGGAACCAATACTTATGATATTGATTATAAACCAGCCTCTTCAACAACTTGGACGAGTGTTGCCACAGCTGTTAACACTAATTCATTAACAGTTTCAGGATTAACTGCTAATACCGAATACGACTGGAGAATCAGAACAAACTGCAGTGTAAAAAGTGCATATATGTTCGCTCCAAGATTCAATAGTGGATCGGGAACAACAACGCCTACAGGTTCTTATGCTCTTTCTTTGGACGGAAGCACTGAATCTGGAGCTGCCGGAAATATGAATTTAAACAGTTCAGCATTATCTTTTGAGGGCTGGATCAAACCTTCATCCTTCAAAGCTGCTTCTCCATACATTTCATCCATTATGGGAACAGAAGCAGGTGATGCTAATTCAGCGCTATTAAGACTTGGAGATGCCGGTCTTGCCAATAATAAGCTTCAGTTTGTATTAAGCATTAATAATGTACAGCAAAAACTGGCTTCTGCTACAGCTTTGAATGCCAATACTTGGTATCATGTGGCAGCAACTTATGATGGAAGTTCTATGAAACTTTACATCAATGGGGTGTTGGATGCCAGCAAAGCACAAACCGGAAACGTAAGTTCTAATGGAGCATTCAATGTAGGATATTTATATAATACTTCCAGAAACTTCAATGGTAAAATTGATGAGGTCAGAGTTTGGAAACGGGCATTAAGCCAAACGGAGATCAGTCAGAATATGTGTAACGTGTCTGTTCCGGCTACTTCTCTTGCAGCCTATTGGAAATTCAATGAAGGAAGCGGTTCTACTGTTCAGGATAGCTCTGGAAATGGGGTTAGTTTAAGTTTAACAGGAGTGGATGCCTCCAATTGGGGAACAGATTTACCATGTGCAACCGGAACTTCAATAGTAGCAAAAACGATAGCCACCCAGAGAGGAATAAGTTCAGGAGAAATTCAGACTAAGAATCAGATCAAACTATATCCGAATCCTGTCAGTAAGTCTTCTTCATTTACAGTCTCTGTTCCTGATGAATACAATAAAGGAAAATTGACCATCTATGATTTTAACGGAAGAGTTGTAGGGACAAAATCGTTGAATGCCGGAGATAATCATTATGAATCTTCAGGATTTTCAACCGGAAATTACATCCTCCAGTTTGAATCCCTAAATGGAAGTAAAAAGCAGACAGAAAAACTAATAGTAAAATAATAAATCAGTCATTGGGCTTAGGCCCAATGGCTTTTCCTATTCTAATAAAATTAATATACAATGAAAAAAAAATCCTTTCTTATTCCCTTGATGGCCTTGATGATTCAGGCAGGATCGCAACTTAAAGCACAGCAGCTAAACCCTTTGGGAGTCTGTTATGTGGAAGTCAATAACAACAACATGCTGAATGCAGGTTCTTATACTTTGCAGAATACCAACAGGCAGCTTTTTGATGTGGCCATTATCTTTGCAGCTAATATCAATTATGACGTTTCTAAAAGCAGAGCCTATATCTCAAGTAATAATAATGTTACTAAAGTACTGAACGATGTAAATACCTATGTAAAACCTTTACAGCAAAAAGGAATTAAAGTATTGCTGGATATTTTAGGAAACCATCAGGGAGCCGGAATCTCCAACTTTCCCAATCGTGAAGCAGCCAAAGATTTTGCTCTACAGGTAGCTCACACAGTATATACTTATGGTCTGGATGGTGTAGATCTGGATGATGAATATGCAGGATATGGAAACAACGGAACAGGACAACCTAATAACAGCTCTTTCGTGATGTTGTTACAAGAGCTTAAAGCAGCAATGCCTGATAAACTAATTACATTTTACTATTATGGACCTGCCACCTCAAGACAAAGTTATAATGGGGATCTGGCAGGAAATTATATCAACTATAGCTGGAATGCGATGTATGGTACTTATGTAGCTCCAAATATTCCTGGTCTCGACAAAACAAAGCTTTCTCCTGCCGCAATCTGGATACAAAATACAAACCCTCAGTCTACTCCTGCATCTGTTGTTGCCTCTTCAGCAACCAGCACCAAAAATGACGACTATGGTGTTTTCATGTGGTACGATTTAGCAGGAACTGATGTAGCCAGCTATCTCAGTACAGGCTCCAATATTCTTTATAATGAAAATACCCAGTTAAGCGGACAGCTCTATTCATGGAGTCAAGGGCAATCTTGTGATCCGCCGTTAGGATTGGACGTTACCAATGTAACAGGAACTTCTGCTAAATTAAACTGGATATCTAATGGCTCTCAAACTTATAATATTGATTATAAACCAGCCAGTTCAACAACATGGACTAACGTTGCCAGCAGCTATTCCGGCAGCAGTGTGGTGATCAATAATCTTACGATGAATACGGATTATGACTGGAGAATACAGTCTAACTGCTCTTCAACCTTAACAAGTACCTATCTTTTTGCTCCAAGATTCAATTCAGGAAACGGATGTACAACGCCTTCAGGATTGGTATCAGGAAGCTATCTGGGAAATTCAACTCAATTGTCATGGGATGCAGGAACCGCATCTTCTTATACATTGCAATACAAAACAGCAGCAGCTACTGCATGGACTGAAGTTCAGAATATTACCACCAATAATTATTCACTGCAAAATCTTTTGCCTAATACAAACTATATATGGAAAGTACAGGCAGCATGTAATGGCGGAACGGTAAGTACTTATTCAGCAGAAGGAGTATTCAACAGTGGTTTTGCTTCGGTTATAAGCCCTGGTCCAAGATCACTTTCTTTTAACGGAAGCACAAATTATCTGAATGCCGGACAGTTTAACCTGAGCGGAAATGCAGTAACCATTGAAGGTTGGGTAAAAGTAAATGCATTTAAAACAGCTTTCCCTAACATTTCATCAGTGCTTGGGATTGAAGTGGGAGATAGCAACTCTGCAATGCTTAGATTCGGGGATGGTAACCTGGCCAATAACAAACTTCAGTTTATCTTGAGCTTCGGTTCTTCTCAAACGAAAATTAACACCAATACAGCATTCAACACTAATACATGGTATCATATAGCAGCAACCTATGACGGAACTGCGATGAAGCTGTATGTTAACGGAAGTCTAGATACAAGTACCCCGGTTACAGGCAATTTTACAGCAAACGGTATTATGTACTTAGCAAGAAATTACGATAATTCCCGCGCACTCAACGGGTCTTTGGATGAATTCAGAGTATGGAAAAGAGCATTATCAGCTCAGGAAATTTTGGATAACAGCTGTAATGTGCCGGCAAACTCACAAGGTTTGGAAGCGAATTGGAAGATGGATGAAGGAAGCGGAATAGGAGCTTTGGATGCTACAGCAAATACTCATTTTGCAACCTTAGTCAATATGACCAATACCAATTGGAAAACGGAAGTTCCCTGTAACACCTCATTATTTGTAAGAGATGTTGAGAATATAAAAGACAACCATTCAGTGTATCCGAATCCTCTAAAAAGAGGAAGTGATATTCACTTTACGGTTACCGATAATTCCAGCGAGGTTTCTTTTTACGATATTTCAGGAAAACTCTTGAAAAAACAGGAGATTAATCAAAATAATAACACCGTGAATACACAGGATTTCGCTACAGGTACTTATATTTACAAAATCACATCTTCAAAAAATAAAGGAGTATCATCAGGTAAGATCATAGTGAAATAAAACTCATTGAATGAAGATTTTATCTGAAAAACAGATAACATATTGCAAAGCAGGCAGACAGGCAGTATCTACTTGTTTGTCTGTTTTTCGATACAATAAAACAGTTTGAATTTAAATTAAAAATGATGCAGAATATACTCGGAATCGATATTGGAGGGTCACATATTACACTCGCGCAGGTGAATCCTGAAAAACGTGAAATTATCACTTCAACGTATGTAAGAGAACATGTTAATTCCTTTGATGACAGAGAAACAATTTTCTCCGCCTGGGCTTCAGCCATTGAAAAAGGAGCCCATAATCTGGCGAAATCAGATCTTTTAATAGGAATTGCTATGCCGGGACCTTTCGATTATGAAAACGGAATATCGTTAATGGAGCAAGGGAAGTTTATTGATATCCTTCATGTCAACATAAAAGAAGAACTGGCCAAAAGATTATCCATTTCTACAAAGCAGATTTACTTTGTTAATGATGCGGCGGCCTTTATGGAAGGAGAAGTATTTGGGGGCTGTGTGCAGGGTTTTCAAAAGGTTTTTGGAGTCACTCTCGGAACAGGATTAGGAACAACATTTTATAACGGAGAGTTGGCTACCGATGAAGACCTTTGGGATTCCCCTTTTAAAGAATCCATCTTTGAAGATTATCTGGCCACACGTTGGTTTGTTAAACGGTATGAAGAACTTACCGGAGAGCAGATATCAGGAACGAAAGACCTGTTGGATAAACCTTTGGAAATACAGAAGCAGATATTTGATGAATATGCAGACACCTTTTCTGAATTCGTAGTGAAATATGTAGATCATTACAAACCGGAAGTTTTAGTTATAGGAGGAAATATTGCAAAAGCTTACCCTCATTTTGAGCAAAGATTTATTCAGAATCTAACAGCGAATAATATTAACTTGCAGGTCAAAATTTCTGCCATTTTTGAAGATGCAGCCATTCTGGGAGCTGCCAGTTATGCACTAAAAAAGCTTATATAAATTGATAAAACGAAACGATACAATGAAGTCTATTTTTTCTACTTGCTTTCTTTTATTACAGGCCCTGGTTTTTGGTCAGAACACATCTCCCGTAGACTATGTAAACCCATTGATGGGAACCCAGTCCAAACCTTCATTATCCAACGGAAACACTTATCCGGCAGTCGGACTTCCATGGGGAATGAATATTTGGACGGCACAAACCGGAAAGATGGGTGACGGATGGGCCTACACTTACGATGCTGATAAAATAAAAGGATTCAAACAAACCCATCAGCCTTCTCCCTGGATGAATGATTATGGAGCATTTTCCATGATGCCGGGAGTGGGGAAGTTGAAATTTAAAGAAGACGACAGAGCGAGCTGGTTCAGCCATAAAGCTGAGGTTACCACTCCTTATTTCTACAGTGTTTATTTAGCGGACATTAATGTAACCACTGAATTTACGCCTACCGAAAGAGCCTCTTTTTTCAAATTTGATTTTCCGAAAACAGATAGTGCTTATGTAGTGATTGATGCCTTGAATAAAGGTTCATACATCAAAATTTTGCCGAAAGAAAGAAAAATTCTGGGCTATACTACCAGATATTCTACCGGGAAATATGACAATTTTAAAAACTATTTTGTAGTTCAGTTTGATAAAGACTTTGAGCTTACAAAAACCTGGAAAGACGATAAACTGGTTAATGATAAGCTTGAAATTACCAGCGATCACACCGGAGCGATAGTAGGCTTTAAACTGAAAAATAAAGAAACAGTGTACGCAAAAGTAGCCTCTTCATTCATCAGCTTTGAACAGGCTGAAATCAATCTTAAAAGAGAGATTGGAAACCGAAATTTTGAACAGGTAAAAACCGATGCTAAAAATGTCTGGAACAAAACCTTAGGAAAAATAGAAGTAAAAGGAGGAACAGATCAACAGATGAGAACCTTTTATTCCTCACTGTACAGAACATTATTCTTTCCTCAGAAATTATACGAGATTGATGCTCAGAATAAAATAAAGCACTGGAGTCCATACAACGGAAAAATTACAGACGGAAAAATGTTCGGAGGAACAGGTTTCTGGGATACTTTCCGTGCATTGTATCCTTTCCTGAACCTGGTATATCCAAGTATCAATGTAGAAATGCAGGAAGGATTAGTTAATGCTTACAAAGAAGGAGGATTCTTACCGGAGTGGAGCAGTCCTGGATATTCCGATATTATGATCGGAAACAATTCTGCTTCCGTGGTGGCAGATGCTTATATCAAAGGTCTTCGCGGATATGATGTAGAAACCCTTTGGCAGGCTGTAAAACATGGGGCCAATAACGAAGGTCCTTTAAAAGCAGTCGGCCGTGCGGGAGTAAAATATTACAATGAATTGGGCTATGTTCCTTACGATGTAAAAATTAATGAGAATGCAGCCAGAACATTAGAATACGCTTATGATGACTTTTCAATTTATCAATTAGGAAAAGCACTAGGAAAACCTGCCTCAGAAATTGATATTTACAAAAAAAGAGCGTATAATTACAAAAATCTGTTCGACAGGGAAACAGGATTGATGCGCGGTAAAAATAAAGACGGTAATTTCCAGAAACCATTCAATCCTTTTAAATGGGGCGATGCCTTTACAGAAGGGAACAGCTGGCATTACAGCTGGTCCGTTTTCCAGGATATTGATGGCCTAGCTGAATTGATGGGCGGTAAAAAGAAATTTGAAGCCAAACTGGATGAGGTATTTTCTTTACCACCGGTTTTTGATGACAGCTATTACGGTGGAGTGATCCATGAGATCAGAGAAATGCAGATTATGAATATGGGGCAGTATGCCCACGGAAATCAACCGATACAGCATATGATCTATCTGTATAATTATGCAGGAGCACCATATAAAACCCAATATTGGGCAAGACAGGTGATGAATAAGCTATATCAGGCTACTCCGGACGGTTATTGCGGTGATGAAGATAACGGGCAAACCTCTGCATGGTATATTTTCTCAGCATTAGGTTTTTATCCGGTAACACCGGCAACAGATCAGTATGTATTGGGAGCGCCGTTGTTTAAAGAGGCAACCATTCATCTTGAAAACGGCAAGAAAATTGAAGTAAAGGCAGCAGAAAACAGGGCTGAAAATTTATATGTAAAATCATTGAATGTAAATGGACAGCCATATTCCAAAAACTGGTTGAGTCATAAAAATTTAATGAATGGAGCTGTTCTGGATTTTAAAATGGACAGTAAGCCAAATACAGACCGGGGATCACAGGAAAAAGATTTCCCTTATTCAATGTCAAAAGAAGAGTCAGATCAATAATTTTAATTAAGAGAAACAAGATATATGAGCACGGAAAAAAAAGAAATATTTGATAGAGTTGAACAGACTCTACAAAGCCAGGGGTTTACCATTGCGGCAAAAGACGAAACCAGACCATGGGGAGGTTTTTTTGTGATTGATGAAGCTCAGGCACAGGATTTTGCCAACCAGTACTTTGATGGAATTGATGTGGAAAACCTTAGAATAGGAGGAAAGTTAAGTCCGAAAATTCTTATTGTGGCTCCGGAAGCAAGACTAAGCTGGCAATATCACCACAGAAGAGCAGAAATCTGGCAGGTAGTGGAAGGAACAGTAGGAATCAAAAGAAGTACTACAGATGAAGAAGGAGAAGTAGCAGAATATAAACCAAAAGATCAGGTAAAACTTCAGCAGGGCGAGAGACACAGATTAATAGGGTTGTCAGGCTGGGGAATCGTAGCCGAAATCTGGCAGCATACCGATGCATCCAATCCTTCGGACGAAGATGATATCGTAAGAGTACAGGATGACTTTGGAAGATAAATAAAAAAGCAGCATCAATTCTGATGCTGCTTTTTTATTTTGGTAAGGAAGCTGGAAGAGGGAAGAGGGAAGTTACTGAAGGTTTTCAAAAGCATTATTTCAGCTATTGAATTGATGCTTCAAAGAGAATTAAACAGATAAAAAAACAAACGTTATAGAAGTCCTATAACGTTTTGTTTATATTAATTTATCCTAGCTAAAGAAGTATGTCGGCGAAAAGTACTTCCAGGCTCCATCTTCCAGCTTTTAAAATGTTACATCCAGTCCCACATAGAAATTTGCTTTCATAATTGGAGCATATACCATTCCACCATCAAAATAATTTCCGAAAGGATTTCTAAAATCGATGATTGCATTTTTCTGATAATATGAAGTAAGGTTTTCTCCGCCTACATAAGCCCTGATCTTTTTGTTGAAATTTCTTGAGATCTGTGCATTTAATACTGCATAAGAATCAGAGTATGTTGATAACTGAAACTCTGCTGGATTGTCTGACATATCAGGAAGTCTTTGCTTTCCTACCCAGTTTAAAGTAGTATCAAAGCTCCAGAAACCACCTTTGTCATTCTTATTGGTTGCATAGGCAAGGTTTATAAATCCTCTGTGTTTTGCCATAAAAGGAACCTCTCTTCTTCCGCCAATATAATCTGCCTGTACATCATAATATTTATAAGCCAGTCTTACATCAAAGTTCTTGAAAGGCGTAAAATCCCATTGTGTCTGGAATGAATTGGCAAAAGATTTACCCTCCAGATTATAGAATGTAAGTTGCTGAGGGGATCTGTCTAAATCCACTAATACCTGATCTTGGAAGTCTGTTCTGAAAAAGTCTGCAATGATCGTAGATTTTCTTCCGAAAAGTTTAAACTCCTGTTGTAAACTTGCTCCATAGTTCCATGCAATTTCAGGTTTTAAACCATAAATATTTCCTCCGTTAGGTAAAATATTAATGGCTCTGTTGGATGCAAAATACTGTTGGCTTTCTGCAAATACATTCGCCGTTCTAAATCCTCTTCCTGCAGAAAGTCTTAAAATAGTCTGTGGTGTAAAATCATATTTAAAATTCACTCTTGGAGTAAACTGAGTTCCTGCAAGATTGTGGAAATCGACTCGGGTTCCTGCTACTAAAGTATATTTTAAACCTGTTAAAGTATATTCAGTAAAGATCCCCGGAACAATTTCGTTTCTTTTAATATTATCTACCAAATAAGTCTCCTCATAACCATCATATAAGAAACTTGCTCCCGCTTTATATTTGTGGTTGGTATTTCCAATAATACTTTCAAAGATTAAATTTGAATAATAGGTATGCTGATTTCCAGAATAATTTCTCAATCCAAAGAAGCTATCCTGCTGGTGATAAACATATTGGTTCATCCAACCGATACTTTGATAAGGCTTTCCTTTAAAAACATATCCTGTTTTGTTCCAAATCTGAAATCTTGAAATATCAATTCCAACACCATAAGCCGGTTGCTTGTCCTGCGCTAGTTTCTTGTCAAAAGCCGTTTGCCCTGCAGTTCTTTCATCACGGATAAAATTAATCCCGAAATGAGATCCGAACCCAGACTTTTCAAGGTCATTATAATTCAAGAGATAAGCGGCATTGATCTGTGTTCCTTTGGGTCTGTCAAGAAAACCGTCATCATTCATATCCGTATCTCCGAAAGTTCCGTTTCCGTGAAGTAGGAAAGTTTGTGACCATTTATCATTAATGGGAGAAACATTGGTAATATTTATTTCAGCTCTTCCGTTAAAATCCGAAAAAAGATTTAGAGAAGTTTCAGGCTCCTTAGCATTCTTCAACAATTCAGTATTGATCTGCCCTGTAATACTTTCATACCCGTTAGTTACTGTACTTCCGCCTTTTGTCAGCTGAATACTTTCAATCCATCTTCCCGGAATAAAATTCAATCCATAAGCAGAAGCCAATCCTCTGATTTCAGGCAGCTGTTCTTTCGTTAAGCTGGTATATTTTTGATCCAACCCAAGCATTTTAAGCTGCTTTGTACCTGTTACAGCATTGCTGAAAGATACATCTACAGTTGCATTGGTTTCAAAACTTTCAGATAAATTACAACATGCCGCTTTTAACAGTTCTTTTTTATCAATATTAAAAACAAGTCCTGCTTCTTTCTTGCTTAAAGATGTAGCCGCTTTAGAGCCTGTTACTACTACTCCGTCAATACTCTTCTCATGGTTGTTGTGAGAATCATTTTCAGCTGGAGCTGCATGATCTTTATGGTCTTCATGTTTTGCCTCTTCTTCATAATGAACCTTTGGATTAGCCTCTCCAAAAGTGAAATCTCTGTCATAAAGGCAACATCCCGGAAGACCATTATATGTGGTGTCTAAAGCCTTGTATTTCTCGTTATCATGTCCCGCATCGGCAATAGCCTTTAAGATCTTATCTGATGAGGTTTTGGAAGCATCAAAATGTAAAGCAACCGTTTGCTTTTCTGCATTCCACTCTGCTGAATCTGCACCTGCACCTTTAGCTGCTTTTTCAATTCTGGCTTTGCATGACGCACAGTTTCCTCTTACGTAGAACTCGTTATCCTTTTTAGCAGGAGTTGTAGCTGTGGGGTGATGATCATGGTGAGATTCCGCTTGTACTGGCTGTAGATCTCTGTCATACAAACAACATCCCGGAAGACTTTTGTAAACATCATCAGAAGCTTTGAATTTTTCATTATCGTGGCCAGCTTCCGCTACTTTTTTAAGAATATCGTCAGCAGAAACCTTATCCGTTTCTAGAGTTAGTGTTTGGAGGTCAATAGAATAAACAGCAGTTTTCGCTCCTGCTTTTTTGGCAGCTCCTTCAATTCTTGTTTTGCACATTTCACAGTTCCCTTTTACTTTGAACTGATTTTTCTGAAGATTTTGAGCCGATATAAATTGGGTAAATAAGAATAATGCACCAAGTATGAACCTGGAAATATATAATTTCATTTGTTTAAAGTTTAGATTAAATAAAATACGGTTCGATATAATGTATAACGAACTCACAATGTTTTAATTAACCTATTTTAGGCGGTTGCCAGATTTCCTTTAAACGGTCGGAAAGGTAAGGGTCTGAATGCTGAAACTGAGGATTCTTATTCGCTTTGTAATAAGACAGTTCCAGACGCAGGTTTTTTGAAAAAGGAGTCTCAATAAAAGTAAAGCAGGCAATACATGACGAACAACAATCATCATTACATGACTTTGTAGCATCATCTTTACCCTCTTTTTTTGAGGAATGATTTTTACAGCAGTCGCTCTTCTTTCCGGATTCTGCTTTGCAGCAGGTTTCCTGCATAGATTGAGCGTAGAAACTATCCTTAGGAACCAGAAAAATTCCCAAACAAAATACTATTGCCAGTATGTGAAATAGCTTCATAGCTGCAAAAATACAAAATTTATGGCAAAGGATCACCAACTTTTAGAGAACAGCTGTGCCAAGGTTCTCCGTGAGCAGGGTTCACTTTAGGCTTTTCTCCCATAGCCAGATTCTGCGAAGCGGCTTGAGCCTGAGCTGGAGTTGGTGTAGGAGTAACCTGTATATTGTTTTGTGCAGATTGAGGGGCAGCAGCCGGTTTACTGCTCAAAGGCTGTCCTACAGGGATGTCACATCGGTGTCCCGGTTGTCCGTGTGCAGGATTCATTCCCGGAGCTGTTTTCACTGATTGAGCACTGTTATTCATCGTTACTTTTGCTGGAGATGCTGTACCAGGGTCAATTTGAATAGTGTTGTTCGCTCCTACACTGATATTTTGAGATGCAGGAGTTGCTGTTGGCTGGCTGTTTAAAGGCTGTCCTACAGGAATATCACATCGGTGTCCCGGTTGTCCGTGTGCAGGATTCATTCCCGGAGCAGTGGCCATTGCAGCTGGAGCCGTGTTGGACTGGATTCCCGCCTGATCCAGCAGTGAAGCTTTTGGAGCATTGTTGAGAGCTACAGAAGGCTGTTGCGAACCAGCTTCTTCTTTTAAATAAGTTGCTTTCTCATCTTTCTTACAAGAGACAGCTAATATTGATACTGAGATCAAACCTAAAAACGTATTCTTCATATCCTTGATTGGGTATGAAACAAAATTAGCAAAACATTTTCAATTGTTTTGCTAATTTTATATTTATAATACGATTTTTAGATTAATTTTTAACTAAAAGTCTGAATCCTTCTCCGTGAACGTTGATAATCTCCAATCCTTCGTCATCTTTCAATAGTTTACGAAGCTTGGCGATATATACATCCATACTTCTTGCAGTAAAGTAATTTTCCTTTTTCCAGATCTTTCTCAGTGCAAGATCTCTCGGCATAAAATCGTTTCTGTGGATGCAAAGAAGCTTCAATAACTCATTTTCTTTTGGAGAAAGTTTATATTCTTTATCACCTACTTTCAGCTGTCTCAGCATAGAATCGAAGAAGATATTGCTGATTTTAAACTGCTCCTGCTCTTCATTTTCAAGAGTAGAGCTTCTTTGAAGAATTGCTTTGATCTTGTATAAAAGAAGTTCTGTATCAAATGGTTTTGTGATATAGTCATCAGCTCCCAGTTGGTACCCTTTCAGGATATCTTCTCTCATATTTCTTGCAGTAAGGAATATGATTGGTGTATTTTTATCAATCTTTTTTACATCTTCAGCTAATGAAAACCCATCTTTTTTAGGCATCATCACGTCAAATATACAGATGTCGAATTCATTTTCTGTAAATTCTTTCAATCCCTGTTCTCCATCAGTAGCAAGGGTTACTTCAAAATTATTGATGGTTAAATAATCTTTAAGCACCGCACCGAAACTCTGATCGTCCTCTACTAATAATATTCTGTTGCTCATAACTTTTACTAATTAATAATTAACAATTAAGAATGAACTGTCTCACTCTCTCTTCTTATATTTTGTTTTTTGGTTTCTTATTTTATAATTGATGAATGTATGGTTGATGTGAAATATTTTTTTATCACCAATATATTATCACTCATCACTTATCATTTATATCTTAGCTCATTGGCAGCTTAATTGTAAACGTACTTCCATCGCCTTTGTTGGATTCTACAATAATTTGCCCTTTGTGCAGTTCTACAATTTTTTTCACGTAGGAAAGGCCTAATCCCTGTCCCTTTACATTGTGAATATTTCCTGTTTCTTCTCTGAAGAATTTTTCGAAAATTTTTGTTTTATTCTGGGTTTCCATTCCCATTCCTTTATCTGATATTTCGATAACATACCAGTGCCCTTCATTTCTGGTTTCCACATGAATTTCCGGGGCTTCAGGAGAATACTTGTTGGCATTATCTAATAAGTTGACCAACATATTCGAGATGTGGAATTCATCAATTTTGAAATTATAATGAGTGGCATTGAATTTTTGAGTCAGACTACCGTTTCTCTGCTGTACAATCAGATTGAAGGATTCTGTTGTCCTTTTAATCAATTCCCTTACATTCGTTTCTTTCAGAAATAGTTCTACCTCATTTCGTTCAAGCTTAGACATGTTCAGAACATTTTCTACCTGCTTTTTCATCCTTAGATTCTCCTGTTTAATCAATTCTGAATAATACTTTACTTTATCCGGATTGGTAGCAATTTTATCATTGGCTAATGAATCAGTTGCCACAGAAATGGTTGCCAGCGGGGTCTTGAATTCGTGAGACATATTATTGATGAAGTCTGTTTTCACTTCAGCCAATTTTTTCTGTCTCATCATATAATTAATAGAAATAATATAAATCCCAAGAATCGTAAGCAATGAAAGGAAAGTTCCCAACAGCATCGGCCAATTGTTCATCGCTAAAGAATATTCTTTCTTAGGAAAAACTAAAGCCAGATTATATAGGGTATTGTACTTTTTATCAGTAAAAAGAGGATAGCTATAGGTATTGTTGTCCTTTTTTTCTTTGTAGGCTTTATTGGCAATACTGGTAAGTTTGTTGTCTTTATCAACAATTCCATATCCGAACTTGGCTGTAATTCCTCTGATTTTCAATTCTTTTGTGATCACTGAATCTAGAGTAGCCGGGCTCACCCTTTGTGCAATGGGTAAATTGTTTCCGTATACCTTTACAAATTCTTTTACAGCATAATCCCCGGTTTCAATATCCTGATTGATATCCGAAGTGAGAATTTCACGGTTGGTGGTATCTCTTTTTATCTTGTAAGCAGCTTCATCCGTGTATAGAGTAGTCAGTTTTACAGAATCTCCTTTTTTAGAAATAGGAAGCTGTGCGTTCGAGATAATATTTTTGGAATAGATAATTTGTCTCTGCGTTCCGGAATCTTCTACCTGTTGAATGGTAGTAAGCGAAGGATTTTTGCTGTTGGCAAGAATGGTGTTTCTGTTATCCTTGGTCAGATATTTATCGGCTTCAATTTCTTCAATTGTCTTTGAAGTGCTTTCCAAAACGGAATAAACTTTATTTGAAAAGTCCTGTTCCAGTACTCCGTAATAGCCTTTCAACCAATAAAATTGGAGCGTAACGAAGACAATAAGCGAGATCGTCATAAACACCGAAATTATTGGGATGAATTTATTATTCATTATTTAATTATATATGTTTTGGAAAAATGAATGTTAAAATTAATTGTTTTAAGACTACGTAAACAAAAAACGAGCCAAAAAATTATGTTTTTTTTCTTAAAAGACTGTTTTTTAACAATTATTTATGAATTATTGTTTACTTGTCATAGGAAAAGTCCTTTCTGTAAATAAAGAGCTAACTTTAATCAAAATTATTACTTTATGGAATCTAATATCATTTTCAACAAAGACTTTGATTCGAAAAGCGTCTATGTAATGGTTATTTACAAGGCTGATGTTTCGAAAGTGTGGAACTATTTTACCCAATCCGAATTATTGGATCAGTGGTGGGGGCCGAGACCCTGGAAATCTGAAACGGTAAAACAGGATTTTAAAGAAGGCGGAATCTGGCTGTATGCTATGGTAGGTCCGAATGGTGAAAAAGGATATTCTCAATCCCAATACGGAGAAATCATAGAACATAGAAGTTTTGATTGGACGAGTGCCTTCTGCAATGAAAAGGGAGAGGTTAACGAGGATGGCCCAAGATCAAAATGGCTGATCGGTTTTACTGGAGTAGAAGAAGGTACCAAGGTAACGGTTAATATTCACTACCAATCTGAAGAAGTAATGAGGAAAATGCTGGATATGGGATTTGAAGAAGGCTTTAAAATGGGGCTCAGCCAGCTTAAGGAAATTATTGAATAATAGATTCTTACTTTTATAAAAAATGAAAATCGGGTGCCTCAATTGAAGTACCCGATTTAATGAAATATGGAATAAAAAATGTTTTGTGTTATTTCAGACTTATAGTTTTTCTATGCTGATAAAAGTTCCGTCTGTTGGGACAATTTTGTAGACATCGGCAACCGTCAGGATAGAAACCCCTCCAGAAACCTGAACTTTAAGTTTATCTCCTTTGTCGAACATGGCTAAGAACTCCATCGTTCCCACTCTGTTGGCCCCAGCTGTAATCAGGATCGCTTCATTTAAAGGAATATCATTTCGGGCAAGGATCGCTCCATTTTTTAAAGCCCTGAACGAAATCACGGGTGGGCTCACATGGATACCTGAAGTTTTTACTTTTAAACTGATAAGAATCTTATAAAATCCGGATTCCTTGAATGTGAAATTGTTGAAGTCGCTGTTTACCGCTCCCTGAGGATCAATAATACCAAGCTTATCTCCATCCAATGTGTTATTATAGAATCCAAAAGGAACATCTTTTTGTCCACATCCGATAAGAATACATCCTACAGTTGGAAAGTCACTTTCAGCGGTGCTCGGATTCATGCTGGCACGGGTTGTTCTTCCTCCACTTTCATAAAAAGTAGGCTTCCATATATCGCCATCATATACTACCACTCTTTGAATGTCTTTTCTGTACATAATCATACCCTGCATAGAAGGATCCTTGTCAAAACGATTAGATTGACTGGCATTGTACAAGGGTAATTCTGTTTCATTGTTTACCGTGGGGATCATTATACCTTTAGATTGTGCTGAATTATCTTCTTTATTTACAACACTGAACATGGAATTGGAACTTGGATTGGATGCACTACCAATGATAACCTGGGAAAATGCCATCTTGGCTGTGATTAAAAGTGCTGCGATATATATTTTCTTTCTCATTTTAGTTCAATTTTTCTATATAGATAAAAGTATCTTTATCATTCATTTTAAAATTTACACCAGCTCCCACATTTAATCCTGTGTCAGCCTGAATGCCGGCTCTTATTCGAATCTGGTCTCCTGCATGCAGATATTTTGTTGTGGAAAAATTGTTTACAGAGTTTGAACTGCCGCCTGTTACCAATAATCCGTAAAGTAGAAAACTGTTTTCATGAATTTTTTGCCATCCTTCTCCAGAGGCATTGGCATATAGAGCCTGTAACGAAACAATGGTAGCGGCATTTCCCACAGAAAGTCCTCCGGCACTGCTTGTTTTTATAGATGGATTGATTCTGTAAAAACCATCTGCCGGAATTGTAATTTCTCCATTAGCATTTACTGTAACCCCTAAATTATTTATATTATTTCTATCAAAATCGTTTAAAATATTAAAAGGAAGGGTAGGGCGTCCTGTAATTCCCAATACATTGGCAACAGATACATCAGATGAATTGGATCCCAGAATACTTACGTTTTTATAATTTTTGATACTTCTCTCTGTTGCAGCAATCCATCTGTAACCATCATATTTTACTACATCTTTAACCTCCTTGTTGTAAAATACCAAACCATTATCTTCAGGTTTGTTTTCATACAGATCCGGATGTGCTGCATTGTAATTAGGAAGTTCAGTATGGTTTTCAACAACAGGAAGCATAATTCCTTTTGCATTGTGCTCTATCTGTAAAACTGCTCTTGGATGAACTGTTTCAGGTTTATTACCCATTTTTACCTGAGCAAATCCCAGTGTGCTTATTGCTGTTACAATAAAAACTTGGAGCGTAATCGTTTTTCTGATCATTTTAATCACTTACTTTGGTGAACATTATTTCTCTTGGATAGTATTTGGCGATATTGGTACTGGTGGCAGCCGTAAGAGTAACCACTACAGATACTGTTGCCAATGGGGAATGTATTCTTGATACAATATAATCTCCAGGATTCAAGCGGATTCTTGTAGTGGTGAAAGCTGCTGTATTGGTGTCCCCGCCAATTCCCAGAATACCATAATAATCAGGGAAGAATGTGGTAAGTTTTACTTCATTGTAGCTTCCATTACTTTGTTTCAGGTAGGCTCTCAGCTGATATTGAGGACCACTTGTCAGGGATACGGCTCCTCCTGTTTTAGAAGGGACATTCAGGTAAATGTCATAAACACCCGGTTCATTAATGATGAATTTGGCATTGTCAAAGCTTTTGTCTCCGTAAAGACCTCCTCCTGCCACTACTGCAGTTTCCCTTGTTATATTAAGACTATTATAGGATTGTTTCCCGTCAACAGGAGCGCTGAAACCCAATCCTACATGTCTTCCACATCCAAGAAGTATACATACAACACTGGTCTCTTCATCTGCATTGGATAAAAATCTGGATTGTTTCATTTTGAATTCGGCGGCGGTAGGCTCATTGTTCCATTTTTCTCCGTCATAGGAATAAAATGTAGCATGCGTTTTTTCGAACATCATCATTCCTGTCATCTCAGAATCTGGGGTAGTGGTGTTATATAATGGAAGGTTCTCCGGTGCTGATACTTCAGGAAGCATCATCCCGTAATTTTTTCCTTCATATTTTCCGTCTACCTGTAAAATGGCCTTGTTGTGGATTTCGACCGTTGGGTTTTTCGAAATACCTACTTGTGAAAAGGCCATACTGACAATGAGCAACATTAAAGAAGTGCTAATTTTTTTCATGGTTTGATTTCTATTTAAATTGTAATCTGTCTTATTCAGAAGAATTTTTTTGAAATACATAGTTCTTCAGTCATTAATTTTTTCTGTTTTTTCAAATTTTTATCCTGCCCGGCTCATGGTGAGTCGGGGTAATCATTTGGCTGTGTCTTTTTTCAGTACTATACATAAAGTGTAAGTCTGAAGAATTGACCATAGTATTCTGAGGGAAATTGACCATAGTAGCAGGTCAAAAGAATGTGGTCTGGAAGCCTCTAAATTACAACTCTAATACGGAATATGCCTAGCAAATCCTGAATATTTATAAAATATGAATAAGTAATTCGTAAAAATATTTGTAAGGGCTTGGGAATGAAATTGTTTAAAAAATTAATCAAAAATAAAACAATTTAAATTTTTTTTAAACGATGATGTTGTTCTTGTTTAAAAAAAATAGAGACAAGTTTTTGACTTGTCTCTATTTGTATAAAGGATGCTGTGTTTTAGCTGGGTTTTGGCAATGATGGTATGGTTTCATTGTCAAATTTCTAAACGACTGCATTTTTGGATTTAAATCAGCTCCTCTTCCTGAAAGTATTGGATAATCGCCTTTTTCATAAGCAAGGTCTGCTCATTAGGTTTTAACTCCGGAAGATCTTCCAATTTTTCAAACTGTGGCCACCCATCTTCATAGTGCGTAAATTTGTAATATCCAAAAGGCTCAAGCAACCTGCAAACAGCAATATGGATGAGATTTACTTTGTCTTCTTTTGTGTATTTCTGCTGCCCGCTGCCAAGTTCCTGTAGCCCTATTAAAAACAGTAAAGTCTCAATAGGTGGGTTCTTCTCAGTCTCGAAATTATCTTCGAAGAACTGTTCTATTTTTTTCCAATATTCGGACTCGTTCATATAATTGATAAATGATGATTGATAATTGATGTTGTTTAACGTTTAAGTTCTTCTCCTAGTTTCTTTTTATAGGCTGAAGTTGCTTTTAAAATTTCACTGGCTTCATTAATAAGGTATTCCATTTTATCTTTTTTAAGTAAATGAAGTTCATCTATTAATTCCAGCCAAAATAAGGTTTCATCGGCTTCTTCCACAACAATACATATCTTAGAGTATTTTTCTTTTGTGGACCGTGCCCGGCACATTGCTCTGTAATTGCTTGCTGTTGATGAGACAGATCTGAAAATTTGTTTTCTGATATTTGATATCTTATCGGAATATGGAATTTCAGACAACTCATTAATAATTGTAATTGTTAATGTTTTAGTTCTTTTTGAAAAGATCTGGTTATAGTCGTTCATGAAATCCATATCAATTATCATTTATCGATGATCATTTATCTTCAATAAGAACGCATACTCAAGTGCATCTTCTTTTAGAGATTCAAATCTTCCACTTGCACCTCCATGACCTGAACTCATATCTGTTTTAAAGATCAGAATGTTGTTATCTGTCTTTAGTTCTCTAAGTTTTGCCGTCCACTTTGCCGGCTCCCAGTATTGTACCTGAGAATCATGGAACCCTGTTGTGACAAGAATGTGTGGATAGTCTTTGGCTTCTACATTGTCATAAGGAGAATAACCTTTCATATAATGATAGTATTCTTTGTCATTAGGATTTCCCCATTCATCATATTCCCCGGTTGTTAATGGAATAGTGTCATCTAACATAGTAGTAACAACATCCACAAAAGGAACCTGTGCTACAATACCGTTGAATAATTGAGGTTCATAGTTGACAACAGCTCCTACCAAAAGACCTCCGGCACTTCCTCCCATAGCATACATATGATTGGATGAAGTATAGTTTTCCTTAACCAGATATTTTCCTGCATCAATAAAATCAAAGAAGGTATTTTTCTTGAACAGCATCTTCCCATCCTCATACCATTCTCTTCCCAGATATTCACCACCACGGATGTGAGCAATGGCGTAAATAAAGCCACGATCAAGGATAGATAATCTTACATTTGAAAAGCTGGCATCCACGGTATGTCCGTAACTCCCATATCCATATAATAAAAGTGGAGTATCTGCTGATTTCTTTGTGTCTTTGTGGTAAACAAGAGAAATAGGGATTTTTGTTTCCCCATCTCTGGAATCTGCCCATATTCTTTCCGAAATATAATTTTCCGGGAAGAACTTACCTCCTAAAACCTCTTGTTGTTTCAGAAGTTTTGTAGTTTTGTCCTTCATGTTGTACTCGTATGTTGAACCAGGCTGAGTAAGGGAAGTGTAGCCGTAGCGTAGAACTTCGGTGTCAAATTCCAGATTAATTCCGATATAAGCTGTATAAGTTGGATCTGAGAAAGGAAGGTAATAAGACTCTTGAGTTTTTTCATCAATAATCTTGATTTGAAGCAGTCCTTTTTCTCTTTCTTCAAGAACCAGATAATCCTGGAAGATTTCAAAGCCTTCCAATAAAACTTCAGGACGGTGAGGGATAACGTCTACCCAGTTTTCCATACCACAATTGTCAATCTTAGTTTTTGCAATTTTGAAGTTCGTAGCATCATCAGCATTGGTAATAATGTAGAATTCATCTTTGTAATGCTCTACGGAATATTCAAGGTCGTCTATTCTTGGCTGAATTACTTTCCAGTCTGCAAAAACATTATCTGCAGGGATAAAATGATGCTCATCAGAAATGGTGCTTGAGCTTGCAATGAAAATATATTGCAGGGATTTTGTTTTGAAAACATTTACATCAAATGTGTCATCTTCTTCATGGAAGACCAGAACGTCTTCCGAAGCATCAGTTCCCAGTTTGTGTCTGTAAACCTGGAATGCACGAAGGCTTTTGTCTTTTCTGATGTAAAATACATGTTGATTGTCATTTGCCCAAACAGCCTTTCCTGTAGTGTTCAGAATTTTATCGGGAAGAATTTCTCCGGTCTTTAAGTTTTTGAAGTTTAAAGAGTAGATTCTTCTTCCTACATTGTCTGAAGAAAAAGAAGCCAATTCATTATTAGGGCTTACCGCAACGCTTCCTACCTCGAAGAAATCTTCACCTTCTGCCAAGCTATTAACGTTAAGTACAATCTCTTCCTCGTTATCCAGACTTTTATACTTTCTGCAGAAAATAGGATATTCTTGGCCTTCTTCGTAGCGTACAATATACCAGTATTCATTAAAGAAATAGGGAAGGGATTCATCGTCCTTTTTATAACGGGCTTTCATTTCTTCGAAGAGTTCTTCCTGTAGTTCTTCGGTGTCTTTCATGATGAATTCTTCGTAAGCATTTTCTTCTTCAAGATATTGGATAACTTCCGGATTTTCTCTTTCATTAAGCCAGAAGTAATTATCAATTCTTCTGTCCCCGTGGGTTTCTAGTATTTTTTCTATTTTTTTTGCCTGTGGAGCTTTCATCAGAATATTTATTTTTTTGCAGAGTCTGATATGCTTTATCAGATCATGCTATGTAATGTTAATTTTTGTTCAAATGTAGTTAAAAAAAAACCATCTTTTCTGTATTGAAAAGATGGTTGAGCTTATTTTTTTGTATTAAAGACTATTTGTGTAGCGCTTTAATATATTTTTCTAGGGCCATAGTCATAGAAGGTGTTTCCTTTGTAGGAGCCATTAGATCTACTTTTAATCCCGCTTCTTCCGCTGCAGCCAAAGTAGTGTTTCCGAAAACTCCGATCTTTGTTTCATCCTGTTTGAAGCCAGGGAAATTCTGTTGCAGAGATTTGATTCCTTGTGGGCTGAAGAAAATCAACATATCATAATCTTGAATGTTGATATCTGTCAGGTCACTACATACAGTACGGTACATAATTGCTCTTGTCCATTCAATATTTGCAGAATCCAAAGTTTTTACAATATCCGGACTTAAAACATCTGAAGATGGCAACAGATATTTTTCAGTAGGAAACTTCTTGAACAGAGGAAGTAGATCTGAGAAGTTTTTCTCCCCAAAGCTAATCTTTCTTTTTCTATACACAATGTGCTTCTGAAGATAATTGGCAATTGCTTCCGACTGGCAGATGTATCTCATTGTATCTGGAACTGCAAAACGCAATTCTTCTGCAAGTCTGAAATAATGGTCAATAGCATTTTTACTGGTAAAAATGATACCGGTATATTGCGTCAGATCTATTTTCTGAGTTCTGAGCTCTTTATTGTCAACCCCTTCGACGTGGATAAATGGACGGAAATCAATCTTTATTTTTTCCTTCTTCGCTATATCCAGATATGGAGAAGACTCACTAGGCGCTGGTTGAGAAACCAATATAGACTTTATTCTCATCTTTGACTTTATTAAAAAAATAACAACTTCCAAAGCAGTAATAATGGTGCGATTTGGAGCGTGCAAATATACAAAAATTTATAATACCATTTCTCCGGAAGAATCTTGTTCTTGTGAAATAAATAGAAAAAAACTTTGAAAATGAATACAAAAGAAAAGAAGAAGAAATAATATAGGAAGATTTTATTTCTGTCTATAGGGAAGTAATAATGGGTAATACACAAAATTATCAGCAAAAAAGACAGGATAAAATAGAACTTGGTGGAGGTGAAATAAAAAATAGCCCATTTTTTTCCATCCCCTATACTTTGATAAAATAAATAACCTAATGTTGATTTTATCAGATAAAAAAACATAACTGCCAGCAGGGTATACCCAAACTTATTAAGCTGGTATCCCAAAATCTGCAGATCTGCAATAAACTTA
Source organism: Chryseobacterium sp. StRB126 (assembly GCF_000829375.1). Classification (NCBI taxonomy): domain Bacteria; kingdom Pseudomonadati; phylum Bacteroidota; class Flavobacteriia; order Flavobacteriales; family Weeksellaceae; genus Chryseobacterium; species Chryseobacterium sp. StRB126. The sequence continues at coordinate 319,372 of NZ_AP014624.1, read as the reverse complement.
GGAACTACTGGAATATACTGAGAGATCAGTACGGATAAAGTAAGCGTAACTACACAGGATGTAATAATCCAGCTCGGAAGGTTATTGCTTGCATCAAAATACTTTTGAAGCAGAAAATCTTTAAGACTGGCATCTCTCTCTATAATGTTCATCATAAAAACATATAAAAAGATACAGCCTATAAGTATAAAAATTACCCAATCGTTATTCTCAGGTATTCTTACATGATTGATGTAGTTTGGTGATGACGGCAAATTTTAAGTTTTTTATTTTTTTATTTAACTATAAATAACACAACTTGGCATAGAATTTCTTTATTGCTTCATCTGTTAAATCTAATCTTACAATCTGTTTTTCATTGATGATACGGAGCATTCAAAACTGCAGAAAACAATTTTTGTCTAATACCAGGATCTTTGAAAAAGATTTTTGCAAAATTATAGATTATTTTGTATAAAATAAAAAGGTTAAATAAACTATCTTTGCAAACTGAAATGAAAAAACTCGTCATAATCCCAACATATAACGAAAAGGAAAATATTGAAAATATTATTTCCGCGGTTTTTGCATTGGAGGATGACTTTCATATCTTAGTAGTGGATGATTCTTCTCCAGACGGAACTGCGGATGTAGTAAAGGAATTACAGAATAAATATCCACATTATCTGCATCTTTCGATAAGACATATTAAAGATGGTTTAGGGAAAGCCTATATTCATGGGTTTAAGTGGGCAATCGAAAATAAATATGACTACATTTTTGAAATGGATGCCGATTTTTCGCATAACCCTAATGATCTACCTAAACTTTTTGAAGCCTGTCTGAATGCAGATATGGCCATCGGTTCCCGTTATTCAAAAGGAGTGAATGTGGTGAATTGGCCAATGGGAAGAGTTTTGCTATCTTATTTTGCATCAAAATATGTGAGATTTATTCTAGGACTTTCTATCCATGATACCACAGCCGGTTTTGTCTGCTTTTCACGAAAAGTATTAGAAGAAATCGGATTGGATAATGTAAGATTGAAAGGATATGGATTTCAGATAGAAATGAAATTCAGAGCCTTTAAAAAAGGGTTCAGAATTGTAGAAGTTCCTATTATATTTACCAATAGAATTTTAGGAGAAAGTAAAATGAACGGTGGAATTATCCATGAAGCTGTTTTTGGTGTTTTAAACTTAAAATGGAAGTCAATCATCAATAGATTATAAAATAAAACATGACCAATTCTTCCGATAAAAAATTTAAAAATAAGCTGATGAAAAATTTGATCCTTGTTTTTGTTTTTCTGGGGCTGTTTTCATGTAGTGATTATATTGATAAGCCTAAAAATCTGATTGATCAGGACGTGATGGCAGAAGTTATTGCAGAGCTTGTAATGAACGATCAGGTTAACTTTATGTATCAGAACAGAAATATGGAAGCTGGTACAAGGTTTATTTTAAAATCTCATAATATAAAACCGGATGACTTTGTGGAAAGTTTTAAATATTATGTGATTAAAGAAGAAATGGAAGGTATCGCAAATGATGCCCAGCAAATTTTACTAAAGAAAGATCCCAAGGCGGATCAATATGTAAAAGATAAACTGAAAAAGGCTGAATTGGGAATGCCTCAAAAATAAATAATGATGTAGCGGGTTTTGCCCGGACAATGATAATTGCTGATCGCAGTGAGCTAAAAAAGTGTACAGATGAAATTTTTTAATATCGAAAAAACCTCTGAAGGAAAAGCTAGGGCAGGGGAGATTACTACAGACCACGGGAAGATTCAAACTCCCATTTTTATGCCGGTAGGAACTGTTGCAAGTGTAAAAACAGTTCATCAGAGAGAATTAAAAGAAGACATTAAAGCCCAGATTATTTTGGGGAATACTTACCACCTTTATCTTCGCCCAGGAATGGAAACAATGCAGGATGCCGGTGGTCTACATAAATTCATGAACTGGGATCTTCCTATTCTTACAGATTCAGGAGGTTTTCAGGTATTCTCGTTAGCGAGTAACAGAAAAATGACCGAAGAAGGAGCAAGATTCAAGTCTCATATTGACGGAAGCTATCACATGTTCTCTCCTGAAAGATCAATGGAAATTCAAAGACAGATTGGAGCAGATATTTTCATGGCTTTTGACGAATGTACACCTTATCCATGTGATTACAACCAGGCGAAATCATCTATGGAGCTTACCCACCGTTGGCTGAAAAGATGTATCGAATGGACTAATGATAATCCTGAATTATATGGACATAAGCAAAGACTTTTCCCAATTGTTCAGGGATCTACCTATTCAGACTTAAGAAAAATTTCTGCGGAAGTAATTTCTGAAGCAGGAGCTGAAGGAAATGCTATCGGAGGACTTTCTGTAGGAGAGCCTGAAGAAGAAATGTACAGGATTACTGATGAAGTAACGGATATCCTTCCAAAAGAAAAGCCGAGATATCTGATGGGAGTAGGAACTCCTTGGAATATTCTGGAATCTATTGGATTAGGAATTGATATGATGGATTGCGTTATGCCTACCAGAAATGCCAGAAATGCAATGCTTTTCACATGGCAGGGGGTAATGAATCTTAAAAACGAAAAATGGAAGCGTGACTTCTCGCCTTTGGATGAATTCGGAACCAGCTTTGTGGATCGTGAATATTCAAAAGCGTATCTTCGTCACCTGTTTGTATCCAAAGAATATCTGGCAAAACAGATTGCTTCAATTCATAACCTTGCATTTTATCTTGATCTGGTAAAAGTAGCAAGAGAGCACATTGTAGCAGGAGACTTCTATGAGTGGAAAAATTCTATAGTACCTGTTCTTAGACAAAGACTGTAAAAGACGTATGCTTAAGATTGTAGACAGATATATCATTAAAAAATACCTTGGAACTTTTAGTTTCATGCTGGTACTATTGTCTATAGTGGTACTTGTTATTGATGTTCAGCAGAAGATCCCAAGGATAGAAAATGCAAAAGCTCTTGATCCCAAATTAGATCTGGGGTATTTTCTGATTCATTTTTATCCTTTCTGGATTATTAATCTTGTGGTGACATTCCTTTCCATTCTGGTATTTATCACTGTGATCTATTTCACGTCCAGAATGGCCAATAACACTGAAATTGTGGCTATTATTAGTAGTGGTGCCAGTTTTTACAGATTTTCAAAACCTTATCTCTATACTTCGATTCTGATTGCATTGATGGCGCTCTTGGTGTATCATTTGGTGCTTCCTTGGGCAAATATCAAGAAAAATGAGCTGGAAGCATATACTTATAATGCTGCTAATAAAGAAAAAATACTTGGAACAGCTCCGGCCTCTTCACAGCTAAGCAGAACTGAATATATCTTTGTAGATTCCTGGAATAAAAGAGAAAAAAGAGGATCCAGTTTTGTATATCAAAAATTCGATACCCATAGAAAAATGGTGTACGAATTAAAAGCCAGTGAAGTATATTGGGATCAGGATAAAAAACAATTTGTCTTAAATAATTATCTTGAAAAGACCATCAATAAAGATAATACAGAAAAGTTGAATAATGGGATAGAACTTAGAAAAAACTACAGCCATTCTCCTGAAGAACTTTTTCCGAATGAACTTTTAGGACAAAATAAAACCACACCGGAACTTTTAAAATTCATAGAAAGAGAAAAAGCCAGAGGAAACAGTAACCTGAATTCTTATCTGAATGAGCTTCATCAAAGAACTTCAATGCCTGTTTCTATTATTATTCTTACCTTCCTTGCTCTTTCCCTTTCTTCTCAAAAGAAAAGAGGAGGTTTGGGGATTAATCTTGCTATAGGAATTTCATTGGCCTTCCTTTTTGTCTTTTCATTTGAAGCTTTAAAGGTGGTTTCAGAGAATAAGAGTTTGTCACCGGCTTTGGCGATGTGGCTGCCTAATTTGGTATTTCTTCCGCTTACTCTATATCTTTATATCAAAAGAGCGAATCAATAAAGGAGTTTTACTTCTTTGTGGTAGAAAGAACGCAGACCGTCATTTTCCAATTCGATCCAAAGTTCACCCTTTTTATCGGCATTTCGGATGATGCCATTTTGTCTCTCTTTTTCAATTTCAAAGACTGAAATCTCATCCTTTCGGAATAAGTTTTTATTGAAGTTGTCTAGAATTTCCTGGTCAGAAGGAATATTTTTCAGTTTTTCTGACAAGAATTCATGAAGGTTTAAACTGAGCTTTTCAAGATCAAATTCCTTTCCTGTCTGCGTCAGAAGTGAACCAGCATTCGATATTTCTTCAAATTTGTCCTGAAGAATATTAATTCCCGTTCCGATAATGAAGTAATTATTTTGATTAATTTTTTTCTTTTCAATCAAAATTCCAACGATTTTTTTACCTTTAAGGATAATATCATTCGGCCATTTGATTTTTACATCATTATCAGCCAAATTGGCAAGGAAATCCCTTACAAGCATTGCGGTATAATAATTGAAGATAAAGTAGGAGCACAAGATGTTTTGAGTATTCACAGCCAGCGTATAAGCCAGATTTTTTCCGGCGGTAGGAGCCCAGATATTTCCATACTGACCACGGCCTTTAGTTTGATTGAAAGTATGCAATCCAATAAAATCTGAATCTTCGTAAAGTAAAAACTTTGATATTTCGTCATTAGTAGAAGAACATTCTTTCAGATAGAAGAGTTGGCTCATTTAAGAAAACTTTAAGACATTAAGGGGGTAAAAGTAAGGTTAAAGTAAAGAAAAAACAATAAATTTGCAGATTATAGTATTTTTTTAATGAATAAAACAGCAGAAAAACAAGCACTAATAGATAAAATCGTTGAAGCACTTCAAGATGTAAAGGGAGAAGATATCATGATCTTTGATCTTTCAAACATTGAAAACTCAGTAGCGGAGACGTTCGTAATATGTAGCGGTAACTCAAATACACAAGTTTCAGCATTAGCTGGAAGTGTAGAGAAAAAAGTGAGGAACGATCTGAAAGATAGACCTTGGCACGTTGAAGGAACTGAAAATGCAATGTGGGTATTGGTAGATTATGTTTCAGTAGTGGTTCACATTTTCCAGAAAGATGTACGTGAATATTACGATATCGAAGAACTTTGGGGTGACGCGGTCATTACCAAAATTGAAAATGAATAATAAAAATTTTAAAAAGTCTAAATGAATAACAAAGGATTCAATTGGTTCTTTCCTATTGCAATCATAGCTCTTTTGCTTTTCTTTGGTTCCAATTTCCTTGGTGGAGATACAGCAAAAACTATTGATGAAGATGGTTTCTTTAGAGAAATGCAGGCGGGGAAAGTCCAAAATATTATTATATACAAAGACATAGAGAAAGCTGATGTTTTCCTTACCAAAGAAGCAAAGTCAGCAATGGTTTCCAAAACCGGAAAGGAAAATAATCCTTTTTCAGCTTTAGATATGGCTCCAAAAGCAGATTATTCTGTAAAATATGGAGATCTTCAACTTTTCTTACAGAAATTTGAACAGATCAAAGCAACCAATCCGGCTATTAAAACAGCTAAAGATTATGGAACAGGTAAGAGTCCTTTCACGGATATTCTTATATCTGCACTAATCTGGATTGCTATTTTGGGATTATTCTACTTCCTTCTTTTCAGAAAGATGGGTGGTGGCGGAGGCCCTGGCGGACAGATCTTCTCAATCGGGAAATCTAAAGCTAAGCTTTTCGACGAAAAAGAAAGAATTCAGGTAACATTTAAAGATGTTGCAGGATTGGAAGGTGCTAAAGAAGAAGTACAGGAAGTGGTAGACTTCTTGAAAAACTCTGAAAAATATACAAAATTAGGAGGTAAGATTCCTAAAGGTGTACTATTGGTAGGACCTCCGGGAACAGGTAAAACTTTATTGGCAAAAGCTGTTGCAGGAGAAGCTAAAGTTCCTTTCTTCTCTCTTTCAGGATCTGATTTCGTGGAAATGTTTGTTGGAGTAGGAGCTTCAAGAGTAAGAGACCTTTTTGCTCAGGCTAAAGCTAAATCTCCGGCGATCATCTTTATTGATGAGATTGATGCCATCGGACGTGCAAGAGGAAAAAATAATTTCTCAGGCGGAAACGATGAAAGAGAAAACACCCTGAACCAGCTTCTTACTGAAATGGATGGTTTCGGAACAGATGTGAATGTGATTGTAATGGCGGCTACCAACAGAGCGGATATCCTTGATAAAGCCTTGATGAGAGCAGGACGTTTTGACCGTTCAATCTATGTAGACCTTCCGGAATTACACGAAAGAAAAGACATTTTTGATGTTCATTTAAAGAAAATCAAACTTGATGATAATGTAGACAGAGATTTCTTAGCAAAACAAACTCCTGGATTCAGTGGAGCGGATATTGCTAATGTTTGTAACGAAGCAGCGCTGATTGCGGCAAGATACAACCATACCTCTGTTACAAAACAGGACTTCCTGGATGCGGTAGATAGAATTATCGGTGGACTAGAAAAGAAAAATATGGCGATTAAGCCATCTGAGAAAAGAAGAGTGGCTTATCATGAGGCAGGTCACGCTACAATCTCTTGGCTGGTTGAACATGCATCACCACTTTTAAAGGTAACCATTGTTCCAAGAGGACGTTCATTAGGTGCAGCATGGTATCTTCCGGAAGAAAGACAACTTACCACTACTGAACAGATGCTGGATGAAATGTGTGCAACATTAGGAGGTAGAGCAGCAGAGCAGGTGATCTTCAATAATATTTCAACAGGAGCACTTTCTGATCTGGAAACTGTTACGAAAAGAGCGCAGGCTATGGTTACGATCTATGGTTTAAGCCCAAATATCGGAAACATTTCTTATTACGACAGTTCAGGCCAGTCTGAATACTCTTTTGGAAAGCCTTATTCTGAAGAAACGGCTACAAAAATTGATGTAGAGATCAAAGCGATCATCGAAAATCAATATGAGAGAGCGGTAAGAATCTTGGATGAGAACAAAGATAAATTAGATGCTTTAGCGAATAAACTTTTAGAAAAAGAAGTGATCTTCCGTGAAGACTTAGAGGAAATCTTTGGTAAAAGAGCTTGGGATCCTGAATTGACAGAGAAACCGGTTACCAATACAATTCCTGAAAAAGATCAGCCTGAAGTGTTGGAAGCGCCTCAGATTAAAGAAAAAGAGGAGGAAAGCGAAATACAGGCTCCAGAAAGCCCAACGCAGCTTTAAAATCCTTAAAAAATAGGAAATATAAAACCTGACAACTTTAAAATTGTCAGGTTTTTTCATATTTAAGGAGATATTTTGGAATCTATTGTAATTTATTTTCTATTTTTGTATAAAGTTGACTAAAAATAGATTAAGTTGAATTTATTCAAGAGGATTGTAAGCAAACTTACCAACCAGCCTGAGGAAGAAGAAAAACAGAGCCTGGAGAAGCTTGGGGATTCGCTAAAAAATGCGGATCTCGACTATAAGTTTGCGCAATTATTTACGCATTCGGGGGGATTTTTTAATTATTGTGCAGATGAAGCGGAGGCTCTACAAACTTTAAATCAAATTATTAAAATAGAAGGTATTAACAATCTTTTCTGTTGGGATAAGGAACTTCAGAACTTCTTAAACGTTGTGAAATCTCCTTATACTTCAGAATTACAGTCATCCAATGATGCTGCATTTATTACTTGTGAATATCTGATTGCATATGATGGCAGAATTATGCTTTCACACAATAATATTCTTCATTATCATTCTTCAAGGCTGCCGGATAGAATTATCATCATTGCCAATGTTTCACAGATTGTAAACAACCTGAATGATGCCATGGGGAAGATAAAAAGAAACGGAAATATCAAGAACCTTACTTCCATCAGTGGAAGCCAGAATAAAATGGACAGTTCTTCGAATTCCAATACAAAACTGTTTTTATTGCTGCTTGAAGATTAAGCACCCACTATTAAATTTTAAATTTTGGACAAAAACCTCATTCAAAGAACCGTTTCAGGTCTCGTTTATGTAGCCATTATCATTCTTTGTTCGACTCCGTTAGGGGCGCAACTTATCAACAGCATTCTTCCTGGCCTTATTCAGCAACAATATCTTTATCATGGTTTGATAAGTCTTTTATTGATTGTTGGTACATGGGAGTGTGTGAAAATAATGAAGTTTGGAAAAGGGTATGAAAAATGGGTGGTATATCCATTGGTCATTTTTATATTTTATATTTTTTCCAAAAGATACTTCCATCATGATTTCTTTTTTGATTTCAGATTGAGTGAGATATTAGCTCTTGCCTTAATTGGCATTGCTGTAGTCACCTTATTTAAGTTTCCTAACGAATTATACTTTGACAGCGGAAAATTGATTTTTACTGTCATTTACGTGGCTCTACCGTTCAGTTTTGCATTAGGATTACCAAAGTATTCCAGTTATAGCGATAGTTTTTCTCTGGAAGTTCTTTTCCTTTTTATTCTGATATGGAGTAGTGACACTTTTGCTTACCTTGTTGGAAAGTTCTTCGGAAAACATAAGATGGCTCCTAAGATTTCTCCTAAAAAAACATGGGAAGGTTATATAGGAGGAGTTGTTCTTACATTGGTGTTGTCTTATTTTGTAGAGCACTATCAACCTGAGCTCAGAGGAAACTGGATGGTTGTAGGATTTTTAGTGGCAGCTTTTGCTCCACTGGGAGATTTGGTAGAAAGCCAGCTGAAGAGAAACTTCGGTGTGAAGGACAGTGGAAACATCATTCCAGGGCATGGCGGAGTATTAGATAGGTTGGATAGTTTTATTATCTGCGTTCCTGTCGTATATTTGTACTTTATTTTAGAAAAATTTATTTAGTCTCATGAAATTGCATAGAGAATCAAAAGGAACGATTACGGTAGCAACAGTACTTTTTTTTGTATTGGGAGCTTTAGCCATCTATTTCCTTAAAATATGGTCTTTGTTGATCATCGTACCTTTGTTGGTAATTTACGGTCTTATATTCTGGTTTTTCAGAGTTCCAAACCGTAGTATTCTTGACCACAGAGAGAATGTGATAGCTCCGGTTGACGGAAAAGTGGTAATGATCAAAGAAGTGGAAGAAAATGAATTCATTAAAGGGAAGGCCATTCAGGTTTCTATCTTCATGTCTCCATTGAACGTACACATCTGTAGATATCCGGTAACCGGAAAAGTGATCTATAAAAAATACCATCCGGGAAAATATCTGGTAGCATGGCATGAAAAGTCTTCTACAGAGAATGAAAGAACAACGGTAGCTGTTGAAACGGAAACCAATCATAAAGTAGTTTTCAGACAGATTGCAGGATACGTAGCCAGAAGGATCGTATTCTACTGTAATGAAGGAGATCAGGCGAAAGCCGGGCATGAGTTCGGGTTTATCAAATTTGGGTCAAGAATGGATGTATTCCTGCCTTTAGATACTGAAATCATCTGTAAGATCGGAGACATCACCAAAGGAGGTTTAGATGTCATCGCTAAATTGAAAGATTAAGATTTTTATCATCATATATAAGACTGTTCTGAAAAGAATGGTCTTTTTTTGTTTTTAAGCACAACATGCACAAATACATTTACACGAATACCACAAATAAAAACCCGAGGATAAATCCCCGGGTTTCATCTTTTATCCTGTTTTAATTGAAGGTTATTTCCTTATCACTTAGGCCTTAATATATTGTTTTATCTCATCCAGTAAGCTCAATATGAATTCTATTGGCAAATCTTCTTCCACATCAATTAAAAGAATCTTAAACTTTTTCCTTCCATCCTGTGTCAGTTCCGGATAATCCAGTTTATCGCCATGATAAAAACTGAGGTAGTGTTTTTTATATTTTTTGCTGTAATAAAAATAGCACAGCATTTTCTTTTTGTATTTGATGAACGGAAGCCCGAAACTGAAAGTTTCTGTAATATTTTCAGGGTCGGAAGCCAGAATGGTTTCCCGTAAAAAAAGAAGAGTACTTCTTTCAGGCTCTTCGATTCTGTAGAAATACTCTTGTATAGGATTCATTTTTATTTTGATTTAAAAATATTAGTCAAAGTTTTGAAGTTCAACCAGTTTGTTGTACATACCTTTTTTAGCAATAAGGTCATGATGGGTTCCTTGTTCTACAATAGTTCCTTTTTCCATGACTACAATCCAGTCTGCTTTTTGGATCGTTGAAAGTCTATGGGCAATCACAAGGGAAGTTCTGTTTTCCATCATTTTTTCCAAAGCGTCCTGTACAAATCTTTCAGACTCTGTATCTAACGCTGAAGTGGCTTCATCCAGAATCATAATCGGTGGATTTTTCAATACAGCTCTTGCAATGGAAACCCTTTGTTTCTGACCTCCGGAAAGTTTATTTCCGTCATCTCCGATATTGGTGTCATAACCTTCAGAAAGCCCCGTAATGAATGCATCCGCATTAGCGATTTTCGCTGCTGCAACCACTTCTTCCCTGGTAGCATCAGGTTTACCCATCAGGATATTATTGTAAACAGAGTCGTTAAACAATACAGATTCCTGAGTTACCATTCCCAGAAGCTGGCGGTATTCCTGTAATTTCAAATGTTTGATATCTACACCATCAATAAGAATTTGTCCTTCAGAAACATCATAGAATCTTGCTAAAAGGTTGGCAATGGTTGTTTTTCCACTTCCACTTTGCCCTACCAAAGCAACGGTTTTTCCTTTCGGAATTGTTAAATCAAAATTTTTAAGAATCAGATTGGCTTTATCATAATAGAATCCAATATTTTTGAATTCAATATTTCTGTTAAGGGTTGAAATAGAAACCGGCTCAGCTATCTCTTCAATTTTTACATCTGCGTCAAGAATTTCCAATACTCTTTTTAAAGAAGCTTCTCCTTTCTGTACATTGGAAATGGATGTTGATAAGGTTTTTGCCGGAGGTAAGATCTGGAAGAACATTCCTAAGAAAACCAGAAAACCTGCAGGGGATAAACTTTGGTCAACAATAATTTGTTTTCCTCCATACCATGCAATAATCAAGAAGGTAATAGAACCTAGAAATTCACTCATTGGCGATGCTAATTCTTTCTTTCTTCCCAAACTCATTGAGCTTGAAATCCATCTTCCCATAGATTGCATAAAACGGGTATCCATGATCTTCTCAGCATTGAATATCTTAATAACTTTTGAAGATTTCAGTGTTTCATCTACAATAGAGAAAATAGTTCCCAATTCGTGCTGTGCTTCATGAGAGTCTTTTTTAAGACTTTTCCCGATCAGGGCGATCATTGTTCCCATTACAGGAAGTACCAGTAAAGAGAAAAGAGTCATTTCTGGGCTTACAATAAATAAAGAGATCAAAGTACTGATCAACATAAAAGGAGCATTGATTAGCTCAACTAAGCTACCTAGAATGTTTCCTTCAACTTCTCCCACATCATTAGACATACGGGACATCATATCTCCTTTTCTGCTTTCTGTAAAAAATGAAACAGGTAATGATAGTATTTTTCTATACATTGCACCACGTAGATCTTTGGTAACACCTACACGGTAATTAATCAAAAGTAATGCTCCTAAATATCTGAAAACATTTCTTAAAAGGAACATAAAGGCTGTAATGATACACAACCAGGCAAGAACTTTCAGAGAACCATGTTCAACAACTAAAGATTGTATATAGTAAGTGGAATATTCTTTTGCATAGGAGAATAAATCTATGATCTCACCGGAATAAACAGGTTCTGTTTCTTGTTTTTCTGATGCGATAGTACCGAAAAGCATTCCTAAAACCGGTAAAATAGTCCCTAAGGAAGCAATCTGAAATAAAGAATACAGAATGTTGAAAAATAAACTTCCGTAGATATATTTTTGATGGGGCCTTGCGAACCTCAGAATTTTTTTATACTCATTCATTCAATGAAAAATTTGGATAGCAAAATTACGTAAAATTAGAAGATAAGACGTTCTTAATCCTGTTTTACTTTAATTGATAAGTTTCAAAATGAAGTTTTTTGTTACAACATGCTGAAATAAAGTGGAAAAGAAGTGAAAAACACTACAAAATCTGAAGAATAAAGACATCAGGTTCTCAGATAAAGTCAAAGTCAAAATAAAACCGCCCAATAGGCGGTTGTTGCATGAAGGTCAAAAATTAATTGAATTTTACCTGATCGTTATACTGAGGTGTAAAATTTTTAGGATTTAGCTTCTCCAATGTCTTGCCAAAATTATTGATGATTTGGGTCATATTATCTACATCCACAATGTTGATATCATCATTTACGTGGTGATAGTGAGTCGCTTTAGTCATGTCAACTGTTGAAAATGAATGAGCGATGATTTTCTTTTTTACAAAGCTGACATTATCTGAACGATAGAAGAGTTGCTGCTTTGCATACGGATCAGCATTGATTTTTAAACCATTGACAGCATATGTATTGAAGAGTTCATCAAGATCTGAAAAGCCGTCTCCAGTCATATATAATGCATTTTTCCCCCATTGTGATTCTGTGGCAACCATTTCAAAATTGAAAAGAGCCGTCATGTTTTTGTATATTTTCTCAAGGTTTTTGTCCTCAGAGATAGCTTTTGACCCAAGCATTCCTTTTTCTTCTCCATTAAAAGCCATGAAAGCCATAGAAAAATCAGGTTCCTTATCTTTGAAATAATCTGCGATCCCTACCAATGTGGTAATTCCGCTGGCATCATCATCAGCGCCATTATAAATATTGTCACCACTTTTTTTGTTGGTTCCGATATGGTCAAAATGTCCTGAAAAGCCGAGAGTTTTATCAGATTTACCTTTTTTTATGCCACAAACATTATAAGCTGTTTTACCATTATAATCAAAGGGAATCAGATACGAATTTCCTGTACAGTATTTAAGATTATTTTCTTTGAAAAGAATGGCAATATAATTAGCTGCATTTTCATTTTCAGGAGTTCCGATTTCACGGCCTTTCATTTCATCAGAGGCCAAAGTGGAAATAACGGTTTTTACCCTTTCTTTTGAAATTTCCTGTGCAAAAACAGATATAGAGAATAGTGATAAAGTAAGATACGTTAGCTTTTTCATAGTCTTTAATTAAAAGTTATAGGATCTGTCGTCTTTTATATTAAAATGTTGCAGGAAAGGTACATAAATTAATTGATCAGTATAGATTACTGTTTGGAATAACGGAATACAGATAGGGCAAATAAAAAACAGCTCCTAAAAGGAACTGTTCTTACTCAAAAAATCGTTGTAAGGTTATCGAAGTCTGTCTACAGATTTCACGAGCCTCTCATCTTTACGGATGTATACATTTGCTATCAGCAGACATATCATCGCGATTAATGGGAAAATCGGCTCAATACCCTTCTCAGGAAACTGAATTCCTCCGGATAAGCTTAGCAGCCAGTACGCCAATACACCAATCAACAAAGCGTTTATAATGATGCTGATGGTATTCAGCAAAATTTGTCTTTTTCTGTTTTTAAAACTGAAGATACTTAATGATCCAATAATGACAAGGATAATGCATCCTATATTAAGTACAGGAATACTGTCGGAAATCACAACATCCTGTCCTGTTATAAAAAGGAAAACAGCAGCTATAACTGCTAATAAGGTCCATATAGTTTGTATTCTCTGTAGCATTGAATATTAAATTCTTGGCAAAAATAACATAAATTTTGCACAATTCAAAAATAAGTGTAGATTTGCATTATACAATGTACTT